>WQXG01000017.1 GCA_009784975.1 Treponema sp. | reverse complement strand
TATACAGTATTGTATCGCATATTTTAATGAATCTTCAAGTGTAAATTTACTGTTCCGGTATTCCCAAATCTTGCTTATCAAAAAACTGTAGCTGTTAAGGGTTGCGCTTTTTTTAAGCATCTCCGGATTATGTCCCTGATTGATATTGTAAACCTGTACGACCAGTTCCAGTGGCAGCTCGTCAGTACAAGAGAGTTTCAACCCTTGATCGTCCATGAAAGCATCGGAAAGCCGAAGTTCCTTGTGATCAGGAAACGCCTCATTGCCATTGTATAATACGATAAACTCAGGCTTGGGGATTTTAGTAAGTTTTTTCTGAAAACGTCTTTCGTATTTTACCGTTTTTTCGTACACTTTCCCGATATACTCCAGCAAGCGCAGAGGCAGATTTTCACTTATAGTGCTTTGATGCTCAATAAGAACTACAAGCCGATTGTCGATTGTAAACGACAAGTCGTTAATTTGCCCTCTGATGAGTACATCTGAAAGGGTATTAATATCGATCTGCACATCCTGCGGGATAGGAATTCCTTCAATAGCCGAGTAGAGCTCCCTTAAAGCCTCCGGGTTATTGAAGAGAGTGGAGAAAACACTGTCTTTGTGCTTCTTGTTAGGTTTCATAAAGCCTCCTCACAGAGCGACAACTGACGCTCCGTGATAAAAAATAGATTTAACTTTGAAAAAAGTCATACCTATTAATGGCGCACAGATGCGTGGTGCTTGACCGAGAAATGGGATTTTTGCAATTTTTTTTAAAGTTTACAGAAATTTCACTACACAAACGTTTTTTGAACCGGAAAATGGTAGCTGCTACCGGTTTGGGGAAGTGGTATCAGCTGCTACCACTTTCCACATTTTAAAATTGTTAAATCACAACCCACTTCGTACAGGCATGGCGGGCTGCGGGGCTGCGGGTCGCAAAAACAATCTTTTGCCGTTCTCTGCCGGAGAGACTGCGCAGCAGGCTCATAGGCAGGCTCTTTGCAAAAGTTTTTGCGGCACGCAGCCCCGCAGACCGCCATGCCTGTACGGAGTGGAGTGACTCTAGCACTTTTACAAAACCAGCTGCTCCAACGCTTCCGTAAGTATCTCCGTCTTCCCCCCAAAAATAGCAACCGTATGTTCCCAGTGGGCAGAAACTTTGCCGTCGGAAGTGACGACTGTCCAGTCGTCGTCAAGAACTCCCACATCGGGGGAGCCCAGATTGATCATCGGCTCAATGGCAAAAACCATCCCGTTATTCATTTTTGGGTTTGCTCCGTGCGGGGTATTCGGGACATGCGGATCTTCGTGAAGAGCAAGTCCAACGCCGTGCCCGCAGTATTCCTTTACTATTCCGTATCCAAAAGGTTTAATAAATCCTTCAACAGCGCGGGCAATCTGCAGGAGTCTGTCTCCGGCTTTTATTGCCGCTATTCCCTTATACATACTTTCGCAGGTTGCGGAATTGAGTTTTTTTATTTCTTTGCTGACTTTTCCCGCTTCGATACTGATAGCCTGATCGCTGAAAAAACCGCCAAGGTCGATGCCGCAGTCAAGAGAGACCAAATCTCCTTCGCGTATACGCCGTTTTGACGGGATGCCGTGGATCACTTCATCGTTAATGGAAATACAGATAGCGGCGGGGAAAGGTTTTTTACGCGGAGCGTAATCCAGAAAAGCAGGTTTGCCGCCGGCTTTTTTTACCCAGTCCCGCACCCATTTGTCGATTTCCAGGGTTTGAACACCGGGTTTTACAAGCGGGATAAGTTCCCTGTACATTGCTGAGAGCATCTTGCAGGATTCCCTTATGCCATTAATTTGTTTTTCATTTTTAAGGCGAATCACCCGCGGGATCTCCTTATTTGTTTTAATGTATTTGCCATAGATTTTTTAAAACCATTTTCATCATGCACTGAAAAGCCTATGCCAATCAAGACCTCCATGCAGTTTATCCATGTTTCAGGATCAATTTGAAATTTTAATCTGTTATTAACCATTTTTTTCAGGTAACTGTAAATTTCCGTGGTAAAAAGATTAAAGTAAGGACGCTGTCTTTCTTCGGCAAGGAGTGCTGTTATCAGCTTAAATGCTTCCAAAGAAAAACCTCTTTTATCCAGCTCTTCTGCGAGAATATACTGGCAATCCATCCAGTCTGCTCTTTCCATATTTTTTTGCAGGTTAAAATCAAGACCGCCGTTTTCCCGCCAGATTTCAATGGCGCGATCTTCTTCCATGCGCATAAGTTCGTAAAAAACAAGTTTTGCCATACTGCGCGGATCACCTTGTTCTTTTAGCCATGTACGGTAATCAAAATTGTCTTTTTTTATTTTTTCGAATTCAAAGCGATGATCCATATTTGACAATGCTTCATAGGCTTTAAGAAGCTTTTGCATCGGTGTTTCGCCCGCAGCTCCCGATTGTCCATCGCCTGCGATATCGGGGTGGAGCTGTTTTGCTTTTTTTCTAAATGCTTTTTTTATTTCAGAAGCGCTGGCTCCCGGTTTAATATCAAGCAGTTTATAATAGTTATCCAATTTCCTTACGCACCAATATATTTACCCATGGCTTCAGCGTGGGGCGGATTAAATAAAATATCGCTCCAGTTAATATACATCCCTTCTTTTTCCATTGCTTTCATAAGATTGGCAAGAGCGCGGTTGGAGCAAAAGCCGGCCTTTTTTATAAACGCTGCGCTTTTTTTTCCAACGAGTGAACTTCCCGCGCCCAGTATCTTTGTTATTTTTTCCGAAATCCTGCCGGAGAATATTGATTGAGGCTCAGATACAACCGCAATATATTCATAACCCGGAAGTCTCATGCCGTCTTCTGTCCATGCATTAATAATGTCCACACGGTGTCCCATTGACTGCATTCCTTTTGCCAATGCGCTGATATAATCCGGTATCTCTCTTCTTGCAGCCGGCGCGCTTACAATTGCAATTCTCATAATAAACCTTGCCCTTTAAACATTTTTATAAATTTGATCAATGTTCGGCTCCTTTACAAGTAAAACCGAGCATTTTGAATTTGCCATAATTTCACGATGGGAATGTCCTATAATGTCTCTGGTTTTTGTATTTTTTTCCCAGCCTCCAAGAAGGATGATGTCCGCTTTTTTATCTTCCGCTACATGAAGAACTTCCGTATAGATTGCCCCTTTACGGATAATTTTTTCTACTTTTACGCCTTTTGCATGAGCCAGCTCTTCAACATAGGCAAGATAGCGGCTGCCGTTATTTTCCAGGCTTTTTTCATATTCAGCGGCTTCTTCCTGAATAAAAATCTTGCTCAATGTAAGCTGCCTTATTGTCGCTGTATCAACGACATATACTGCGGTTAATTTACAATGATATTGTTTAGCCAGAACTATGGCATATTTTGCCGCCAAAATTGAGGCGTCTGATCCTGTTACTGCGGTGACTATATGGGAAATAAGTGACTTCATCTGGCTGAGGCTGATGCTCCTTTCTTTTTAAGTAACTTGCTGGTATAGAAAGCGTCTCTTTCACGTTCTTCCAGTACAGACTCAATATATACTTTGGTTTCTTGCGCCGCAGGGATCACCATTTTTTCCAGGGCATTTACCCGCCTTTGTGTCCGTTTCACTTCTCGTGCCAGACGCCAGGTTATGGTCTTTACGGCTGCCAATTCTGTGCATATTTTGAGCAACTCAAAGAATTCTATCACGGTTTCATCACATTCTGCAAATGAATTTACAGGGGAATATTTAATTTCCATTGATGGAAGTTCTATATCCAGCCCCGGCAGTTTCATACCGGCGCAAACTACCTGTTTTTCCCTGAATTCATACCGGTAGGAGACATTTTGCGCCAGTTTGTTGGCGCGTTCCCTCCCCACCACAACCAGCATCCTTTTCAGGCAGGGGTATGCAGATTCCGTCCGTTTATCAAGATCGCGTTCCAGTATTTTAACAAGCTCAACTTTGCGCATAAGTTCCGAAACCAGGATTTCCCTTTTTTGTTCCAGCAGTTCAAAGCCCTCCAGGGCAATATTCAGCCTTTCTTTGGTTTTTAAGAGATTGCTTTTGGTTGGGGCAATTTGCTCATGCGCCATAACCTATTTTAACAAAAATCATGGCGATAGTCACGCCCGGCAAAACATGATACATTTTAATAGGGATATGTTTCAGGTTGTGTTCTTTTTTACCGAAATTTAGGGTATATTGATTTGGGAGAAAAAATATGGTTGGCAGATCTATTATTCTTTTGCTGCTCGTAATAATTCTGGCAGTGGGCGGCATTATATGGTTCGATTATCTAAATGTTATTGACGCAAAGGGCGTATTAGCCCCTGTTTACGGATTGCTTCCGTTTATACCCGGAGAGGGCAGATCTCAGCCCAGAACAACGGGGGATGACCTGAATATTGATGCCGAAAGGCTTGCTATTCGGCTGGAAGCCCTTGATTTACGGAATATGGAAATGGATACCCGCCAAAGGGAATTGGACAGCCGGTTCGGGGAAATAGTGCAAATGGCACAGGAACTGGAAGACAGGCAAATTGCGCTTGAAGACCTTTCGAATTCACTAAGAGCTCAAAGCTTAGATGCCGAAAATAAGGATAGGAATGTCGAGCAAATCGCCCGGTATCTGACAGGAATGCCGCCGCAGAATGCGGTTAACATTATGGCAGAGTTGGATGACCAGGATGCTATCGACGTACTCCGGAAGACCGAGGAAATTGCACAGGCAGAAGGGACGGCATCGATTGTTGCTTTCTGGTTCTCCCTGATGGATCCGGCGCGCGCTGCAGAACTGCAAAGAAAAATGGCAGGCCGCCCGCCCAATCTGTAATTTTAGGGGATCCCCCAGGCTATCTTCCGGATAAAACTTCTTTTAAGGAGGCCGGTTGGTGATAGCCATTGCCGACTACACTGCACCAGTTGCACAAACAGAATTGGAATCTGTAAAAAAACACGAGGAAGCTGCGCCTTTAGACAGCGAAGACTATCCTGTTGGTTTTGCGGAAATTCTTGCCGGATTAATGAATGTTCAGGCAGTAAACCCCGATCAATCTGATGTTAAAATTAATTTCCCGGGAAATCTTTCCGGTAATACAGAAGACATTAATTTTGATGTTTCTGATATTTTACTGTCAAATGAATCTCATAGCGGATTAATCGGGATTGTTCAGACCGAAGGCCTTTCTTTGGAAATGTCCGCAGAAAAAACAGGCGAATTGGAATTATCTTTTGAAAAGGCAAAAACGCATAAAGATGTTTTTTCTTTGGCAAAAGAAAATGTAAACAAACAGGGCATGGAAATTAAGCCGGAAGTAATTGAAGCCGCAAAACAGATTATCGAAGAAAAAAAGCCGGAAAACACGCAGGAACTGCGGCAGTTTGCCAAAATTGAAAAAGCAGCTCTTGAAAACTCCCTTTTTAATGTAAAAACAGGAACTGAATTTTCGCATAATGGGCAGCTGCCTGGGCAAAAAGAAAACCTGGCAGGAGAAAAAGATCGTCTTGTTGTAAAATCTTCAAAACAGTCACTTTCCAGACTTGATGAGTTTCGTTCACGCCGCGACAAAGTTTCCTTTGAGATCAGGGACAACAGAACTTTTACAGATGCGCCGCGTGTTTTAAACACGGTAAATCAAGCCCCTGTAAAGGAAATTATTATGGAAGTGCGTCTGGGTGATTCCAGCGTCCAGAACGCTCAAACAACATGGGATGTAAAACCCGCTCCCGTAAACTTTTCATCCGCGCTGGAAAACATGCTTGCAAGGGAATTACACAACAATTTAAACGGCGATATTGTCCGTCATGCTTCAATGGCTCTTCGCGACGGAGGGGAAGCCACCATTAAGCTGGCTTTAAGGCCCGAAAGTCTTGGAAATGTAAAGATACGCCTGGAAATGACCGAAAACAAGATTACGGGTTATATTCTTGTTGACAGCGAAGAAGCCATGAATGCCTTTAAAAAGGAACTTGCTTCTCTGGAACAGGCTTTTAAGGAATTCGGTTTTGCGGACGCAAACCTGGATTTATCGCTTGCTTCTGAAGACAAAAATGACTGGCAGGAGCTGCAAATGGCTGCATCAAGTTATGAAACCCGGTCAAATGATGCAGAAGCGGAAACTATAGCCTTATCTGATTTTTTGGATCGATTGGGCTCAATAAACATGTTGGCATAAAAAGGAGAATATATGGAAATTTCAAGACCGATGTTAAATGCGGAAGACAGGCTTCAGCTTGACAGTTTCGTTCGTGATTTTAATGCCGGTATAAATCCATCACGGCAGGCTCAGCAAAGTTTGGGCAGGGATGATTTTTTATCTATCCTTATTACCCAGTTAAAATATCAGGATCCAACAGCGCCTATGGAAGACAAGCAGTTTATTGCTCAGATGGCGCAGTTTTCCACGCTGGAACAAATGACAAATATGTCAAAAGATTTTTCCAAACTTGCAGCTATGCTTATGGGGAACGAAGCGTCAACATCGCTTGGAAAAAATGTGGAAATTGTAGAAGGAGAGCGTGTTATTCAGGGTACAGTTCAGGCGGTTACCAGGGGAGAAATACCACAAGTATTGGTAAACGGTAGTTTTTATAATTGGGAGCAAGTCAGCAAGGTTTTTGCTGAATAAAGGAGAATAAAAATTTATGATGCGGTCATTATTTTCGGGCGTTTCCGGTCTTCAGAATCATCAGACCAGAATGGATGTTATTGGTAACAACATTTCCAATATCAATACGACAGGTTTTAAGCGGGGCAGGGTTAACTTTCAGGATCTTATTTATCAGCAGCTGCAGGGTGCGGCGCGTCCAACAGAAGATCTGGGTGGCGTAAATCCCAAAGAAGTAGGTCTTGGGATGTCAATTGCATCGATTGATACTCTTCATATTCAGGGTACTTTGCAGACCACAGGAGTTCAGACAGACCTTGCGATTACAGGAAACGGTTTTTTTGTTCTTGATGACAGAGGCACTCAGCTCTATACAAGAGCGGGCGCTTTCTCTCTTGATGCAGAAGGCATTATGGTTAATCCTGCAAACGGAATGAAGGTAATGGGCTGGATGGCAAGGGAAATCGAAGGCTACAGCGTACTGGATGTTTCACGTCCTGTTGAACAGCTTGAAATTCCTATCGGCGGCAAAGATCCGGCAAGAGCTACCACAGTGGTTAAATTTGCATGTAACCTTGATAAAAGAATTCCTGAATTGCCGGAAAATCCCACAGGGGATCAGATTTTAAGATCGACATGGTCTACAACGATAGATGTTTTTGATTCTTTCGGCGACAAGCATATTTTACAGGTTGAATTTACAAGAGCGCCGGGAACAGCCAATAGCTGGAATGCGGCAGTTGTTGTCAATCCGCAGAATGAAGTTTCTACAAATACCACAATCGGTTACGGGGAAGAAGCGCCCGCAGCAGACGGTCCGTCTTCATTTACAGTTAATTTTTCCAATAACGGAACCTTGCTCTCCGCAGAAGACGGAGACGGAAATATTTCCGGCGCTTCGGGACAGGTGCAGATGAGGGTTGCTTTTGATATTCAAAGCGCCACCCCAAATGAAGACGGCACCCCTGTAAGGCAGGAGTTCATTTTCGACCTGGGCGAAGTAGGCGGTTTTACCAATTCAATTACCCAGTATGCAGAAGCCAGTTCCACCAAAATGGTAGAGCAGGACGGCCGCACCATGGGTTACCTTGATAACTTTAAAATTGACGCATCCGGCATTGTTACGGGTATTTATTCAAACGGCAGTTCCAGAACTATAGCCCAGGTCGCGATAGCAAGTTTTGCCAACCAGGGAGGACTTGAAAAAGCGGGCGATAATACTTTCCGTATGTCAAATAACTCAGGTCTTGCAAACATCGGTCCTTCGGGCATTGCCGGAAAAGGAAAGATTGTTGCGGGCGCGCTGGAAATGTCCAACGTGGATATGGCGGATCAATTTGTAGACATGATTGTTACCCAGCGCGGTTTTCAGGCAAATTCAAAGACAATTCAAACGGCGGATCAGTTATTACAGGAACTGTTAACGCTGAAGAGATAGTAAGGAGAAGCGGATAGCGGACAGTAAATAGCGGGTGGATTTTAATCTGTCCGCTGTTCACTATTCACTGTTCACTAAAAAAAGGTTATGATAAAAGTAACCCGGTTGGACGGGACGGAGTATTATGTTAATCCTCATCAGATTGAATGTATAGAAGTCCGTCCCGATACCATGCTGGTAATGCTGTCAGGGAAAACCCATATTGTCCGGGACGAAGCGGATGATGTATTGGGAAAAATTGACGATTACCGCAAAAGGTTAAGCCTGTTTTCAGGCAGTCCATCTGTGATACAGGAGTGAAAGTATGGATCTTGCAACAATTGTTGGTATAGTCGGCGCTTTTGGCATGTTGATATTTACCGCGATAAATACTGCCGGCGGTATTTCAGGTTTAATTCGTCTCTTAAACTTGCCCTCTTTTGCCCTTGTTATAGTTGGTTCTTATTTTGCCGTTATGGTCGCCAACAAGTGGTCTACTGCGCTTGGCGCTTTTAGTGTTATCAGGCGTACTTTCAGCGTTCCGTCATATAATGAACAGGCAATTATTCAAAAGCTTGTCGCGTTTTCCGAAAAAGCGCGCCGTGAAGGATTGCTGGCTCTGGAAGACGAACTTGAAGACCTTGATGATGAATTCATGAAGAAGGGTCTGCGTCTTGTAGTAGACGGCACCGATCAGGTAATTATCAGAGACCTAATGGAACTGGAATTAAACCAAATGCAGCAGCGGCATGCCATAAATATCAACATGCTTAACGGATGGGCTGCTCTCGCTCCCGGTTTCGGAATGATGGGAACGGTTATCGGTCTTGTTAACATGTTATCTAACCTTGAAGATAAAGCGTCAATTGGTCCCAACATGGCGATGGCTCTTATCACTACTCTTTATGGTTCAATTATTGCCAATACAACAGTTATGCCCTGGGCAAAAAAATTGCAGGGTCATGATAGTTATGAAACGATTGTAAAGGAAATGATCATCGAGGGTATTCTTTCCATACAAGCCGGCGAGAATACGCGTATTCTTGCGATGAAATTACTTGCCTTCCTGAATCCCACTCTTCGCAAGCAGTTGGAAAATGAACTGCTCAAGGATTAATCATGGCGCGAAAAAAGCGGAAGCAGGATATAGAAGGCGGCGGAGCAAACGATTGGCTAACCACGTATGCCGATATGATTACGCTGATGCTCTGCTTCTTTGTTATTCTATTTAATCCCGATGACGTTACCCAGGGGCAGCTTGAAGCAATTTCTGAATCAATGAGGACGGGCGGTATCGGCTCCATGGCTGGCGGGCTCACCATTACATCAGGCCGTGCCGCAGATTTGGGTAACACAATAATGTCATTGCCGTCCATGGAAAGAGGCAGGGTATTGGGCACTGCATTGCGCCGCGCTGTCTCTATCTTTTCTCCGGAAATCCGCACCAATAAAATAAAAATAACCCACGATGAACGCGGTCTTGTTATAACGCTGGCAGGAGACGCTTTTTTTAATCCTGCAAGCGCGCGAATAAATATAGAAGCAACAAGAGAAACGCTTTTACGGCTGGGAACTTATCTTGACTCTCCCGAACTTCGCGCCAGAAAATTCAGGATAGAAGGGCATACCGACGGCACAGATGTTGACCCGGCAGGTCCGTGGGAGGACAATTGGCAGCTGTCAATGGAGCGTTCAAGAGCAGTGCTTCGTTATCTTTCCGCGCTTGGCATAAATGAAAATCGTTTTCAAATATCAGGATTTGCCGCTACTGTCCCCGTTGCATCTGATGAAACCGAAGAAGGCCGCGCGCAAAACCGCAGAGTAAACATCATTATAGTAGACGAAGGGCACTTGTAAAAATAAAGTGTAACCTGTATTATCTAATATCATTATATCCTTTAGGAGAGTTAATATGTCTAAAAAAATATTGTGCTTTATTATTGTGTCCGCGTTTTTGGTAACCGGGAGCGTTTTTGCTCAAAATATCCAGGAATTGCAGACAGGATCTGTTATTAGCGGGGTTTTGGCAGAAGGTCAGGAAATTTGGTATAGCGTAAGAACCAGAGACAGCGGAATTTTAATCGTACAAACAACCGGCCAAACCGATACCTATCTTGAAGCTTATGATTCCGATCGCAAGCTTCTCATGGAAGACGATGACGGCGGTGAAGGTTACAATGCAAAAATTGAAATGCTTTCAAGAGCCAATACTGTTTATCTTTTTAAATTAAGGGGATACAACGAAACCGAAAGCGGCAGGTATCAGATTTCCGCGGATTATAAACCCATGCCGTCAATGAGCGCGATGCGTATCGGTGTTTCTCAGGATGGAAACATTGTAAGTCGCGAAGAATACTGGTTTTCTATTCAGACAACAAGCCCGGGTCTTCTTATTGTAGAAACTACAGGTGACACCGACACTTTTTTGGAAGCTTACAATGAAAACTTTCACTTTTTAGCAAGCGATGATGACGGCGGCGAAGATTTGAATGCAAGGATTGAACTTGCAGTCAGCGCCGGTAAAACTTTTTATTTTAAACTGAAAGCTTATGGCGACGAAAGCGGTCCGTACCGGATTTCTGCCAATGTAAGATCTTTCCCCAATCCTGTTCAGATGCGTTTGGGCACTTTTCAGTCAGGAAACATTGCTTCCGGGGCAGATTATTGGTTTAGCGTAAGACCAACAAGAAGAGGCCGTGTTGCTGTAGAAACAACAAGCAGTTTGGACACATTCATGGAAGCCTATACTTCCTCCTATGAATTAATAACTTCCGACGATGACAGCGGCGAAGGACTCAATGCGCGGATAGAAATTCCTGTAGAAGCGAACCAGACTTATATTTTCAGGGTAAAGGGTTATGACAGCAATGTAACAGGACCCTATCGTATTATCGCAACTTTCGAAAACTAAAATAATCCGGATATTTTTCCTGTATTGTCTACGTCGATTTTTTCGGCAGACGGTACAGGAGGAAGACCGGGCATTGTCATTATCTCTCCTGTAAAAACAACAATAAATCCCGCGCCTGCCGACAATTTTACATCTCTTACTGTTAGCAGCCACCCGCGCGGCGCGCCCAAAAGATTTGCATCGTCAGAAAAACTGTATTGGGTTTTAGCCATGCAAACCGGCGCTTTATCCAGAGCCATTTTTTCTATTTTGTTAATTTGCTTTTGCGCATCACGCAGGATAACAACGCCGTCGGCGCGGTAGATTTTTTTCGCAATCGTTTCTATTTTTTCGTTTATGGAAAGATTTACATCATAGGAAAACTCAAAATTGTTTTGCTCTTCGCAAAGACGTACTACTTCTTTTGCAAGCTCTTCGCCGCCTTCGCTGCCTTTTGCCCATACTTCAGAAATTGCGGCATTAACGCCCGCTTCTTTGCATTTTTTCTGCACGAGTTCTATTTCTGCTTTTGTATCTTTGGGAAACGCATTAATTGCAACTACCGCAGGCAGTTTATAAACTTTGGTAATATTTTCTGCATGCTGCAGAAGATTTGGGATGCCGGCTTCCAGAGCAGAGAGGTTTTCTTTTTCAAGTTCGCTTTTTTTCACGCCGCCGTGCGATTTAAGCGCGCGGACGGTAGCTACAATAACTACAGCAGATGGTTTAAGCCCCGCAAAACGGCATTTGATATCCAGAAATTTCTGCGCGCCAAGGTCCGCGCCAAAGCCGGCTTCTGTCACTGTATAGTCGGCGCATTTAAGGGCAAGGCGCGTTGCCATGATTGAATTGCAGCCGTGAGCAATATTTGCAAAAGGTCCGCCGTGTATAAAAGCGGGAGTGCCTTCCAGTGTTTGTATAAGGTTTGGTTTTAAGGCATCTTTTAACAGAGCTGCCATGGCTCCCTGCGCATTTAACTGCGAAGCTGTTACAGGCTGCTCTTCTGACACGTTGCCAGCGCGTTTGCCGTAAGTGTAACCGATTATAATGCGCCCAAGCCTTGTTTTTAAATCTTCAATACTGCTTGCAAGGCAAAGAATTGCCATTATTTCAGAAGCGGCGGTTATGTCAAATCCGTCTTCCCGCGGAAACCCGTTTGCCTTTCCACCAAGACCGTCGTTAATAAAACGAAGCTGGCGGTCGTTCATATCCATGCATCTGCGCCAGAGGATTTTACGCGGATCGATATTAAGTTTATTATCCTGATAAATATGGTTGTCTATCATTGCGGCTAAAAGATTATTGGCGGCTCCAATGGCATGAAAGTCACCTGTAAAGTGCAGGTTAAGATCTTCCATTGGGATAACCTGCGCCCAGCCGCCGCCGGCAGCTCCGCCTTTTACGCCGAAAATGGGTCCCAAAGAAGGTTCCCTTAAGGCAACTACCGCTTTTTTTCCGATACGGGACAGGCTGTCCGCAACGCCTATCGTTGTGGTTGTTTTGCCTTCTCCTGCCGGTGTGGGATTTATGGCAGTTACAAGGATTAAATGCCCGTCTTTTTTATTGTTATTTGATAAAAAGTCATAATCAATTTTAGCCTTGTAGTTTCCGTAACATTCGATAAAATTGCCGGGGATACCGCATTTTTCTGCCACATCATTTATATGCAGCGCATTTTGCGGAAATACTGATTGAGCAATATCGATATCATTGCCAGAGAATTTTTTAACATTCGCCATTTTTTGATAATGTAATTATTACCAACAAATGTCAAGTGCCCGCGGCAACTGCCGGCGGCAACTGTGCCGGTAAAAATTCCCGGTTGTTTTTTTGTTAAAAATGATGGATAATCTGTATTATGTTTAAGACTATAATTGTATTTAGTTATGTTGCTTTTGCCCTTGTTTTTTTAATGCCCTTTGGTCTTGTTGCTTTGGTATTTTATTTTTTAGGGTTAAGAAAAAGCATGGCAAATGTTATTTACCGGATTGCCCAGGGGTGGGCATTTTCTATTGTAAAATTAACCGGCGCCAAAGTAAACGTTACAGGGAAGGAAAATATCCCCAAACAGGGCAGTGTTTGTTTTGTAAGCAACCATTGCGGCTACTTTGATATCGCTTTATTGCTTGCCTATTGCGGGCGCCAGTTCGGTTTTGTCGCCAAAAAAGAATTGCTGTATGTTCCCTTTCTGAATGCCTGGATTTATATGCTGGGAGGTTTATTTATTGACAGAAAAAATGTCAGAAAAGCCATTAAAACGATTAACAAGGGAGTAGAGCGGATAAAGGCAGGCGGCGGGATGATTATTTTTCCTGAAGGTTCCCGTTCCAGAGGAAGAGGGCTTCTTCCCTTCCATCCGGGTTCCCTGAAACTTGCCACTACATCTCTTTCGCCGATTGTTCCTGTTGCAATTGAGGGCAGTTATGATATTTTCGAAAAAAACAAACGTGTTGTAAGAGGCGTTAATGTAAAAATTACTTTTCTTCCTGTAATAGAAACAGTAAACCTCCCCCCGGAAGAAAAAAAGACAGTTCTCTGTGACAGAATTTACTCGGCGATAGGGGAGCAGCTTACAAAGAGCAAAGAACAGTGAACAAAGAGCAAAGAGCAAAGAACAATGAACAAAGAGCAAAGAACAATGAGCAAAGTTTGAAAGTTTAGCTTGTGGTTCAAGTTGAGATTACAAACAAAAACTTTGCTCTCTGCTCTTTTGTAACTTTGCTCTTTGCTCTTTTGTAACTTTGCTCTTTGCTCTCTGTGCTTTATTCTTTTGCTTTCTCTCTTTCTTCCAGCTCGCGGAATGCCACTTTGCCTACATTGGTCATTGGCATTTGATCGATAAACTCGATTGTTCGCGGACGGGAATACGGCATAAGATGTTTTATGCAGCTGTCAATAATATCTTTTTTAAGCTCTTCTGTTCCTTCAATTCCATCTTTAAGCTGAACGAATGCTTTGGGTGCTTCGCCCTGGCTGCTGCTTGGTATGCCTATAACGCAGGTAAGACGCACAGCTTCATGTTTGTTGATAACATCTTCGATTTGGGACGGATAGACCGCAATACCTGATGTTTTAATGATACGCTTGGCGCGCAGTTTAAAATAGAAAAATCCGTCCTTGTCCATGCAGCCGATATCGCCGGTATGAATCCAGGATTTTCCATCGCTGTGTTTTTTAAGTACCTGTGCTGTTAAATCCGGTTCTTTGTAATACCCAAGCATTACAGTAGGACCTGATATACAGATTTCTCCGTCCTGCATACATTCACATTCTTCTTCTGTGCCCGGTTTAACAACTTTTAGCCAGGTGTCGGGGCAGGGAACGCCGAATGAATTATCGCGGTATTCATGGCGCGGTACAATGGCGCTGGCAGTTACAGCTTCTGTAAGCCCGTAACCTTCGCGCAGCATGAGAGAGCTGCCGCCTTTTTTTATTACGGCATCAAAGCGTTTTTTTATTTCCGGGGATACTGTATCTCCGCCGCCATAGAACCCTTTAAAAGAACTTAAGTTCAGTTTATTAAAGTTTTTATCTGCCGCAAGCGCGTCATATAAGGTAGGAACACCTGCCATATATTGCGGGTTATACTTTTTAATCAGGGCTGCCAGAGTCTCGGATTTAAATTTGGGAATAAGGATACAGGTTCCAGAAGATATAAGCATCGCATGAACGCAGACAGCAAGACCAAAGCCATGGAATACGGGAAGAATAGCAAGCATTTTATCCCCTACAACAAGAGGACCGCCTGCCGCATCCATTTGCAATGCAAGGGCATTTAAGTTTTTGTTGGATAACATAATTGCCTTGGATACGGAAGTGCTGCCGCCGGAGAATAAAATTACTGCCAAATCCTGGTCTTTTGAAGGATCGGGCTGTTCAAGTTCCTGGACATTTTCTTTTCCTGTGTACTGCAAGTCTGTCCATTTAATAATGGTGTCGGAATACGGAACAGGTTTTATCTTGCGGCCGATAGCAAGGAAAAATCCAATGCTTGTAAGAAAACTCATCTCTGTTTTTATGGAACAAACAATGGTTTTTTCGAATTTAGCGTTTGCCTGCGCTGCGGCAAAACGGGGATAAAATCCGTCAAGAGTAATAGCCATTCTCGCGGAAACAAGTTTCGCAAACATTTCTATTTCGCCGGGAGCGGAAAGCGGATGAATGGGCGCAGGGATGGCTCCAAGCCTGTTAAGGGCATACAATGTCACAACAGCCTGAGGTATATTCGGCAGACAGACAATAACAGTATCGCCTTTTTTAAAGCCAATCTGGGCAAACTTGCGGCTCATGTGATCAATCTGCTTAAGAAGCAGACTTTTCGAGGTCTTTAATCCAAAAAAGATAATTGCATCAGCATCAGGATTTTTCTCACAGTCTTTTTTGATTAATCCATACATGGAATCGGGGGGATAATTCAGGGTGGCTGGTGTTTCGCCGAAATGACTCAACCAGGGTTGTTTTTCGTACATGTTTAATTTTCTCCTTATTACGTTTATATTCTCACATTAGTTCGCTCTTGGCAAGACATAGTTTATCCAATTGTTCCTGCGTCAATTCCATTGGAATTTCCAGTTTTTCGGGGTTTTCTACAAGGTCACGCACCATGTCGATGGCGCGCGCGCAGTAAATACCGTCTGTTATTCTGTCATCGTATGTAAAGGTGATTTTTACCTTGTCTCTTTTTTCTACAGAACCGTCAGATTTAAGGCAGTTTTCCTTGCGAATTTTTCCTATGGCGCAGAAAATACCGCAGTTGCCCACTTCAAAGTTATGGTGAAAAGGGGCATCAATGCCTACGCTGCCGACATTGGTAAAAAAGATGGTGCACCAAAAGGGCAGCGAATAAATCAGCGATTTTGGGAGCATGTTGTTATAGTCAAGCCAAAGAATCAACCCTACTATAAATTTGATTAAAAAACGCGGCAGGTTGGTAAGAAGCGAATTGACCTTTTCCGAACCTGTAGATTTTCCTTTTTTGATATTTGAAATGTGATCGTCAATTTTTTTAAAAAAATCTTCCATTGACAGCAATGGCGAAAAAGACATGGTAACATTCACTTCCTCGCCTTCATCGGTCATTTCCCGTTTTGCCACAAAATTAAAGGAAATTCGGTTTCTCTGATAGTAACGGTGCCCCGATACAAACCGATTCATTTTAGGTCTTTGGGCAATTGCCCTGATTGCGGCATACAGAATAATGTAAAAAGTGCTGATTTTATTTCCTTCAATTTCTTTTCTTTTTCTGCGGACATATTCAAGCGTACGGGTTACATCAAATTCCTGTTCAAAATAAATGACAGCATCCGAGCGTTTCGGCATAAGATACGGCAATAATTGGGTAAAGAAGTGCAAATTTTTTAAATGAGTTCCGTCACAGCGTTTTTTTGAAAACATAACAATCCTCTCTATTTACATAATGACAAAAGTTATAATATACGTCAAGTTGCATACATTATATTGAGGATAAACTGTACAAATTGTTTTGGCAGCACTTTGTTAAGAAAGACAAAAAAATTGTAAGAAAATCCTACGGTATAGGTTGGCTTGGGATTTTTGCATTTCGCGGCTCTATATATTGTTTGCGCTACCTTAAAGGGCGGCATTCCGTTGCGTTCATCTTTTTCCATCATTGTTATTGACTTATAAATACGCTCCCCGTAGTCAGGATCGTCTTTTTCAAAGTCCTTTTCTCGGGCATCTGTGAATGCGGTTTGAGTGTCCCCCGGCATAATTGTTGTGACTTTTATGCCAAAAGGCGCCAGTTCGCCCCTTAGGCAGTTTGAAAGCGCTTCCATTGCCGCCTTGCTTGCCGAATAAAAGGCTTGAAACGGGACATGCATTGCCCCTGCCACAGAACCTATATTGATGATTTTGCCGCTTTTACGGCTTCTCATGTGCGGAACTACGTATTTTATGGCTTCAAAGGAGGCAAAAAAGTTAAGGTCAAACAGTTTTTTGGCATCCGGGGTTGCGGTTTTTTCTACCGAGCCTGAAATACCCCCGCCTGCGTTATTTACCAGTATATCTATACGCTTTTCTACGTCAAAAATGCCGTCTATGACCTGTTTTAGCCTGATTCCGTCGGTAACATCACATTTAATGAAATTTACCCCTTCTACTTCACATACGTTTCGTGATATCGCGTATACAATATATCCTTTTTCCTGGAAAAGTCCAGCCGTTGTACGTCCAATCCCTCTTGATGCACCGGTTATGATTATGACACTTTTTTCATTCATGTATGCTAGTATATACTTTTTTTTTGTGTTATGATAGTAGTTGGTCTTTAGACCATTAAGGAGTATTTAATGCAAAGTAAGATTATTAAAGAACGTTTTGATCGATTGTTTGGGAAAAATGGTAGTAAACCAAGAAACATGGGTAGTATGTATGAAGTTATGACGGGCGATTTTCTGGATTCACCTGCAAGCCAATGGCTTGACGATTCCGGCGAAATTGTCACAATCACTTACCGCATACTGAATGAAAATGTAAAAAGCATGGCTGCGTATTTGTCGCAAAGGCTGGGTAAGGATCAGGTTGGGTCTTTTGTCGGTCTTTCAATGGACAATTCTCATCTGTGGCAGGTGTGCTTCTGGGCATTGCTTATGGCAGGCTATAAGCCGGTTCTGATCGATATCAATCATAAGGAAGAAATGATTGACTACATTATCGAAAGCTCGGGGGCAAAAACAATTTTAGGCAGGGAAAATCTTGCGCTAAAAAACAATGTTATACAGATTCCTGTTAACGAACTGAAATCCGTAAATCAGCCGGCAGTATTTGCGCCTCAATGGGCGGATCAGCTGGCTCTTTGCACATCAGGAACAACCGCTACATCAAAAGTTATTGTTTTTAACGGAAACGCGATTTCCTGGCAGCTGGAAGGCTTTTACCATGCTTTCCTTAAGGATAAGCGCATTGTTTCCGCGCCTACACTTGTAAAAGCTCTTGCGTTTTTACCAATGCACCATATTCTTGGTTTTATCACATTGTGTATTGCCTATCCGTGTCTGAATACAACTATCGTATTCATGAAAGACAGGACCCCGGCATCAATTCAGGGCGCTTGTCAGAAGATCGGCGTAACTCACATGGTATCGGTTCCGCTGCTTATCAACAATTTAAAGAACGGCGTAATGCGGAAGATTCGCAATGAAGAACCCAAAAAAGAAAAACTGGTTAAGCTTCTTTTAAAGATTGGTCTTTTTGTACAAAAGATTGCTCCCAAAGCGGGAGATGTTTTTGTAAGAAGAAAAATAACAAAGCCAATTGTAAAAAAACTTTTTGGCGACACTTTCCACTGGATTTGTGTCGGCGGCACTCATGTTCCCACAGACTCGCTTAAGTTTATTAACGGTCTTGGCCATGTTGCGACAATCGGTTACGGGATGACCGAATGCGGTATTATCGCATTTGAACCCGGTACAAAATTTATTAACAGGATTAACGGAACGACAGGTCCGCTTATGCAGGGCTTTAGAGGCAAAATTGTTGATCCGGACGGAAAAGAAGCGCAGACAGGAGAACTCCTTTTAAAAGGAGAGTCTATGCATATCGGGCTTATGAAAAACGGAAAACTTACATCTGCCGATGTTGACAAAGACGGCTGGCTGCATACCGGTGACATTGCGCATTTTGAAAAAGGCTCTCTTGTTATCGAAGGCAGGTGCAAGGAAGTTATTCTTAACGAATCGGGAGAAAATATTTATCCTGATGAACTTGAAGATATGTTCGATAACATGGCTTTTGTCGGCAGATACTGTATTCTTGGCATTAACAATAAAGGTAATGATGATATTGCGCTGGTCGTTGAACTTCAGGAAGGTGTAACAAGCGATAAGTACACCGATATTGCAGGCAGCGTTGTTGCTGTTAATGCGCAGCTTCCTGTTATGAAACAGATTAAACAATTATATGTAGCAAATGAACCCATGCCGCTTGCAAATGGTTTTAAGGTACGCCGTCAAAAATTAAAAGAATTAATCGAAACCAAGAGGTTCCCTGTTACAGAACTTGATTTAAACGTAAAAGCAAAAGGGGTGCACCCCGGCGCGGCAAGCGCTGCTGCTGCAGAAATTAAAGCAGACGGTAACAGCGAACAGTTCCTGCAGATTCGCGAACAGGTAGTAAAATGTTTCGCGGAAGTTCTGGATACAACTGTCGATAAAATCGGCTATGATATGCGCTTTATCGATGATCTGGGCGGCGACAGTCTTGACAGTCTTGGTTTGCTTGTAATGGCAGAAACAAGATTCGGAGTATTAATAGAAGAAGCAGATTACTACAAATGCAGAACCGCAAATGAGGTAAGCACTCTGCTGCTCGAAAAACTTTCCGGCACATTGCCTGCGCAAAGAAACAATGCCGCAAATACCGATGTAAAACCTGTAACCAACTTTGATGATACTCCGGAATACAAAGCGTTTAAGGCGCGTTTTGAAACTCTTAAAGACGCGAAAAATCCGTATTTTATTCCTCATGACAGCACATTGCGTGACACGTCAATAGTTTACGGAAAAGAAGTATTAAACTTTGGTTCCTACAATTATCTGGGGTTAAGCGGTCATCCGCAGGTTTCTCAGGCTGCGATTAAAGCCGTACAGGAACTTGGCACATCCGCGAGCGGAAGCCGTTTGCTTGCCGGCGAAAAAACAATACACGAAGAACTTGAAAAAGAAATTGCGGCATGGAAAAACACGGAAGATGCGATTGTTCTTGTTGGCGGTCACTCTACGAATGTTACTTTTGTAGGTAATTTCTGCAGCGACAAGGATTTAATTTTATACGATGTATTGTCGCATAACTCTGTTAGCCAGGGTATTCAATTAAGCCGCGCTACAAGCAGGCTGTTCCCTCACAATGATTATAAAACAGCAAGGGCAATTCTTTCATCTTTGCGCAATAAATTCGAAAAAGTTCTGCTTATTATCGAAGGTGTATACAGCATGGACGGCGATATCGCGCCTGTTCCCGAATTTGTAAAGCTTAAAAAAGAATTCGGACTGTTCCTCATGGTAGACGAAGCTCATTCAAGCTGCGTTATCGGAAAAGACGGCGGCGGTGTTGATGATTATTTTAATCTTAAACCGGGTGATATTGACATTAAAATGGGCACATTGTCCAAAGGTCTTGGCACCTGCGGCGGTTTTCTTGCCGGAAAAAAATCGCTTATTGAATATTTAAGATATTCACTGCCAGGTTTTGTTTTTTCTGTCGGTCTTAGCCCCGCTCTTGCAGCAGCGTCTCTTGAAGCAATTCGTGTTATAAGAAAAGATAATTCGCTTGTAAAACAGCTTCAGGAAAATGTTCATTACTTTGTTGCCAAAGCAAAAGAATACAATCTTAACATTTGCATGGCTTCAGAAAGTCCGATTGCTCCTGTTCTTGTCGGCGGCGATTCCGACGCATTCGCATTATCTGAGGCTCTCTTTGAAAACGGCATATTTGTTCCGCCTGCTGTGTATCCCGCAGTTCCGGTAAACAAAGCGCGTCTGCGTTTCTGTCTGACAAGCTGTCACAATAAGAGCCAGATTGATCATGCGCTTGCAAAAGTTAAAGAACTTGCAGACAAGATGGGGATTACGTTGCCTAAGGGGAATTAGGAATAACCGTCGCTTCTTAACGGCAGATTAATATGGGTTTTTGATAAAACCTGTGTTAATCTGCTTTTTTTTTGTTAAAAATATGAAACTTGACATATAGTTGGTTTGTTATTAGCTTATAAGTAAGGAGGTTTATAATGAAAAAACTGCTGACTATAATTGTTCTTTCATTGGTTGTTTTATCTCTTACAGGCTGCGAATTAATTTTAGATATTCTCTTAAGCGAGGAATATTCCGGCGGCACCAGAATATATTCCGGTTCCAGCGGCTACAATGTCGCCTACAGAATAAGCGGAAATATAATTTATTCCGGCAGTTCGGGGTTTAATGTTGCTTATCGGGTGGATAATTAGGGAGAGTTTTTATCATTCAAATATAAATGAAATAGTCCAGGTAGTTACAGTTTTTATTGGCTCTCTGTTTCTTCTGCGTCTCTTACGCAGCGTATTTCTACCCATTTTAATCCAATGAAACCAAGATAGAGAGAGGTACCGTATTCTATCGACAGCACTTTTGTGAAGCCAGCTTCTTTTGCCATTTGCATTGCTGTTTCATAATCAGATGCTCTGAATTTGCCTTCGTATACTATTTTTTGAGTGACTTTTCCTTCTGCATTTATTGAATCTACCGTTCTGGAAGTTAATGTTTCTACATCATTAGAAAAAGTTTGAATGTGATAACTTGTTGTACAACCGGTAGATGCAAATAAAATTGCCGTAATAAATATAATACTAATTGCTTTTTTCATGTTTTTCTCCTTTAGGGTTTATATTTATAAGATAATGTTTTAATGGCTGTCAGTCAAGGGGCGGGGCTAAAAAAATACTTTTATTGTTAAAATTCTTCTTGCTAAAAACGCAAAATATGGTAAAATTCCGGTATAAACACAGGAGGTAACCATGGTAAATGACATAATTAACCGGCTGCGTGAAGGCTCCATCCCCAATGTTGTATTATATGCTGATGATATGCAGGCGCCATTAACGCCTTATGCGGTAGTTAAGCCAGAATCGGAAAAAGACAGGGAGAAAGACAGCGAAACCGTACGTATAAGGGTAAAAGCCTTTGCGGAACACGGCTCTTTTGAATTACTGGAACAATATATAACAAACGAACTAACCCGGCTTTTAAAAAGAAAACTGATAAACGGGTATATGGAACGCGGACGGAATGAATGGTCCGGGATTGAGGAAGATAAGGAAAATCAGACTATTTCGATGGAGCGGGTATTTGAGTATCCCCGCAGGTTAATTTAGTGAAATACCGCTATAAGCGGAACAAATAACAAGGAGAAAACAGATGATAGAAAACAAAGAAGTATATGGACGATTTGCGGCATTTGCCAGGCGGATCAAACGGAACAATCCCGACAGTAACCGGACAGCAGCTACCGCAGAAAGGACGCTTGGTTTTACAGGCATCATTGACATTACTAATGTGCTTGATGCACAAAACAAGGCAGAATTGAGTGTAAAGCTTAACAATGGAGACTGGGTGAAAGATACTGTTGATTTCAACAATTACACACCGGCTAATCTTACACCTGAAAATGCAGCAGCGGCGCTGAATGCCTCAGGTTTTCCCGGCGTTGAATTCGGCGTTGATCCTAAAACAAAGCGGTTGTTGTTTAAAGCATCCGTTGTAGAGAAAGTGGAAATACCTCGGCATCCGGAAATTATCATTTTTAAGACAGAAATCCAGATTAAAGGTGAACTTGCAGGGGCTCTGGATTTTGGGCAATGCCGTAAACACGGAGGGTTTGGATGTTATTGGGTAAAAGACTTTGATGATCATGATATCTCATACGGATTTGCCTACGACAGAAGGGAAGACGAGCAGATCGATCTTGAAGGTAATCGCGGTACAGTTACCCGCATGGTACTGCCCGGAAATATACTTGGAGTAAATTTCGCGCTTGCAACCAAATTCAAAGATGATGAATTAACCAATATGATTCAGGGCGGTGAATTGATACCGGGTACAGCCAATACCCCAAGTTTGTATATTATCCCGAATTCGGAATTTAGGGCAAGTCCGTCATTTACATGCGAAATATTCCTTCCGTTGTACGGACATGGAACAAGTACAATGGATCAGATAACCGCTATGGAACGGCGTATTTTCCCAAACTGCACGGGCAGCGAGGGCGATGTACCTGCCGAAGCAAAGGCATGGGCAAATTACAGCTATAACATTAAAGCAACAGAACCCAGAGACGAACATGGTAAAACAAGCCCTTCGTTTTTGGTTCCGCAGTACACATGGGATCAATATGATGCCCTGCATATAGAAGATATTTAATGAACGAAAAACAAGTGCGCGTTTTAATAGAAAAGGTACTCAGCGAAAAAACACAAAACGGCGGAAAAACTGTTTTGCCGCAGGGTTACAACCCCCTGGAAATTATCCGGGGGGCAATGTTTCATCTAGTTCCTGTTCCATTCAACGGAACACCTGTTTGGTGCGAACTGCGCTGTTTAAATGCCACGCAAATTCTGGCGCTGGGAAATTTCAGCAACATAGACCGCAAGGAAACTGATAGTATGCCCTCGCGCCAGCAGTTAATTGAACTGCGTAATTATCAGGAAAAACTTATCCGCGCGGTAATGAATAAACCGGTATTTGATGAAATAGCAGCCCTTGTAGGAATATATGATTTTGTAATTAAAGACAAACGGAAAGAACTGGAAGAAATAATAGAAAATGTAAAACAACATGGCGAAAGCTGGTCCAAACAGCAGCAGCTGGAAGTAAAAAAACAAATTGATGATTTGGAATTATTTATGGGTTTTATCCTGCCGGAAGACACTTTTGGTTTTCTTACAGCATGGGCTCACGGGAACGATATTTCTGACATAAAGAAAATATCTGATGACCAATTGCTGGAAGCGGCTATCCTTGCAGAAAACGGAAAAGACAACCCCCATGATCATATTCGCGGAGTTTTTACAGATCACAATATGCGTGATATAGACATACGCGCATGGGCGTTGTTTGAAGACTATAAAAACAAAAAAAGCATAGAAAAAAACGCAAGGATGAAAAGGAGGTAGTATGAAAAGGATAGCCTATATTTTTCTATTGTCTCTTCTCCTGCCGTTCCTCACCTGCGTTTCAACTCCGTCCCAAAATACCCAGCCTGCACAACCTATGTTCACAGGAGACGGCGGTAAAGGAATAACTATTGCGGTTCTTGAACCTGCAGGACGAGGACTTGCGCCTAACGAACAATGGATACTCTCTTTAATTCAAGGTTCCATTACGGGTGATTTTAACAAATACTCCGCAATGACTATAATTGACCGGCAAAATTTGGAAACAATACTTGCAGAGCAGACAAAATCTTTATCAGGGTACTATTCAGATGAAGATTTTATAAGTATTGGCAAATTAACAAATGCACGTTTTATTTTAACAGGAACAGTAAACAGAACGGCAAACACCTATATGCTGGAACTTTCTGTATCAGATGTAGAAACAGGCGAACGTAAAGCTTCTTTCCCGCCAAGAGCAGCAACTGCACAATCGCTGGAAAACCTTTCTTCTGTAAAGGAGGCTTCTGCCGAGCTGCTTGAACAGCTAGGAGTAACGCTGACAGAGGCAGGACTTGCAGAGCTAAAAAAATCTGTCCCTACACAAGTACAAGCAGAGGCAGCGCTTGCAAGGGGGATAACAGCGCAAAGACAGGGAACGGAAGTTGCGGCATTAAGTTATTATTATCAGGCAGCGGCTTTGGATCCGAGATTGCTGGAGGCGGTTAATAGGTCGTCTACGGTAAGCGCTAATATAACCAACGAAAATATGGGTGCAGCAGTCCGTAATGATATACAATGGCGGAGGGAGTGGATAGAGCGGCTTACAGAAACAGAGCAGTATTTTAGTGATTTATTTAAGGACACCGCTCTTGCGTATACTTTGTTTTATTCTACGGAAATTGAACAAGGCGTGCATGATTACGAGAATGAAACTGCAACTTTTAATGTACATACTAATTTACGCTGCTCATATCCTTGGGCTTATTCGGTGGAAAGAGCCTTGCAAACAATATACACTAGCCTGGAAGCTACAGGCAGAAAAAATGCTTGGGGGCTTGCTAACTGGCCGCAGCAAAGTATTACCAACTTGGATCCGTTTAAAACAATGGGACATGTGTTTAATATTACTATTGAATTGTTAAATGAAAAAAATAAAGTAATTGGAAGCAAAACTTTTTCAACAGGAAGTGCCTGGAGATTTGGACTAGACAAAAAACCAGAGATATTTTTTCTTGATGATAATAAACAAACAGTGAGCATTGCAAATATTAATATTGATGATATTTCTGAAAAATTAATGATACGGATTGCAAGGATAGACAACTATAGTTCACATACTTCGAATGCCAGCGAAGCAGAATTAGCATCTATTTTACGAACACAAATTGGAGAGCAAACAGGGATTCTGCGGCTCAGGGCTTTGTCCGGAGATGAATGGGAATTATACAATGCTATCACAATGGAAAAAGGTCATATATACAGTTATAATGGTAAAGGAGGTTCTATTGTTATTGATACCGTTTGGGATGAGCCGATTGTAAATATTCGCAGGAATTCTTTTGGCGGTTTTTTTAAATACATCAGTATTAATAGTATTATTATTGGTAACAGTGTTACATCTATAGGAGATATGGCGTTTTATAACAGAGGGATAAAAAACATTGTCATTTCTGAAAGTGTTCGTTATGTAGGAAATGATGCATTTCGTATTGGTATAGATAATGTTATTATAGTTATAGGTTCCAATGTTCGTCTTCGTCTTTCTTCCTCTGAAGAATCAAATTGGCGGTATAAAGATTTTATTCGTTTTTATGATAGAAATGGAAAAAGAGCAGGAACATATATATATAATACCAGATTTTGGAGAGCAGAATTTAGATAGTAGAAAAAGCGAGCAATTATTTTTGGAGGATAGATATGGATGTAGTTAATAATTATTTAGAAACAAATGCCGCTTTAAAAGCTATGGTGCTTGTAGTTCAGGATTTAACTGACAAATTGGCAAGACTTGAAGAAATAGCCTGTATAATTCCAAATAATTTACAATCAACATCTTCCGAATCAAAGACTGTACAAAAAGAACGAGATGAAATATTATTGCGTCAATTTATTGATATTAAAAATATGCTTGATTTAAAAACAGAAGAGAGTTCAGCGCTTAATGATTCATTAAAATATTATTTTGATAATATATATAAAAATGAAGAAAAAGATAAAAACAAAGAAAAAGAAATAATGAAAATCCTTAAAAATAATAAACTTGATAAAGATAAAAAAGAGAAAGAAATAAGTAAATTGATTTATAATTTAGTGATAGAAACGGATGAATGGCAAGAAGCAAATGAAGAAGTTAAAGAAGAAATGAGAAAAGCAATTATAGATTGGTCAGAAAAAACTGTGGAAGCAAATAATTCTGTTTTTAAACGATTAAAAAACAGTCCGGTGTTAAATGATTTAAAAAATGCAATAAAAGATAATGCTGCTGAAATAGGCAAATTTTTTGGCAATATTTTTGAATCAATGATAAATAGTTCCAGTAAAGCAAAAAAGGATAGATTAAAAGATGATATAGATAATCTAAAGGAATATCACCAAGAAAAGATAGCTCTCATAAATGAAGAAATGCAAGCGCAGCTGCACTTTCTCGGCTTCGTATCAGCAGCGACCGAAGCGCAGTATGAAGAAGACCTGGAAAAAGCAAAAAGGACCGGAGACGAAGTATTAATCTATCAAGCGCAAAGAGCATTACAAAGACACCAGATAGAAGAAGAATATGCTGCACAACAAACAGAGCTTAATGAAGCAATGGCAGAAAGGGAAAAAGAGCTTGCAGAGGAACAAGCAATTGTAGAATGGAGAATTAAGTTAAATGCCGCTATTGCATCAGCGGCTCAATCTATTGTTACGGCTTTAGCTGGCAGCCCGTGGCCTTTGAACCTTAAAGCAATTGGTTTTGCCGCTCTTACCGGTGCGATTGGCATTGGAAAGGTAGCGTCTTCAAAACCCAGTTTTGCCACCGGCGGCATCGTCCCCGGTATCAGCTTTTCAGGCGACAGAGTCCCTGCCATGCTAAACTCCCGTGAGGGCGTATTTACCCTTGATGATCAGGAATATCTCTTTGACCAAATTCAGGGACGTAAACTAAGCGGCGGGACTATGAATGCGACCTTGGTTGTTATGCTTGACAGCAGAGAAATTGCAAAAAGCACTGTTGAACTGGTTAATGATGGGTTTTATACTATTAAAGCGAGGGCTATCAGATGAATATTTATTATAAAAATGAACAAGCCGAATTATCAGGAGATGATCCTGTTGTAGGCTCCAGTTTGTACAATATTTATGATCCTATGCTTGAACTTACAGCGATATTTTCAAAGAATAATATTAAAATAACCGGGGATTATGGTATCAATTCTGTTCTTGTTGATTCACTTTGTATCGGGTATACAAATGCTTTCCGTTATGAATTAACAACGCAGGAAGGATCATGCTCAGGTCTAATAAATGATAAAATAACTATTTTTAATTTTGATGAAATTCTTTTTATTAATGGTTTTAAACTTATTTTAGAAAGTACGGAAAATTTATATCTTGGTTATTTGTTTTTGGGATGCAAAACTTTATTGCCAAGATTTGAAGCAGGACCTGAAACAGGAAAAATTCTTTTTAGCGAAAGTTCCCGCTCCTTTGGCGGTCAGGTTTTCGGAGTCAGACGTAAAACTTTGAACAGTTTTTCTGCCAGTTTCCCGCGGATATCAACAGAAGAAAAAAAGATCATTACAGAGTATGTTGATGCGGTTTTAAATATTGAACCGCATATTATAGACCCGTATCCTGATGCAAGGGAGGAGTTTCCCCCAATGTATTCAACGCTTAATGTCAGCGATGTTTCGCTGCCTAAACGTAACGAAAACGGGTTTTATTACAGCAGTTCATTGTCATGGCAGGAGGCAAGGTAGATGGGTGTAAAAGTAGAAATACCAAATGAAAAAGAAGCAAATTTTAATGACTGGAGGATTCTTATATCCCTTGTGCAGACACAAGGGCGCGGGTTTATTATGTTGGAACTTGCGGATATTAATGATCATGGAGAACCTGTAATAAAAAAAGAAAGCTGCTTAGCGATCAATCATATTATTTACAATATTGAAACTGATGAAACACCGACAGGTTCTCTTACTAATAATGTTGTTAACTACATTCATGCTAAGGCATCAGAAGAAGGTGATACATGTTCTTTTGTTTATAGTACTCAGCCAGGCACATGGTCAGCTGATAAGGGCGGTTTTTATTTTAATAATGACAGGGTAATTGCGAAATTTTTCTTTGTTGATGGTCGTTATAATGGAAAAGTTATTCTGGATAGTTTTAATGCGATGGAGTTTGTTAACAGAAAACAAAAAATACCAGAAACTGGTGGTTTTTTAACAGAAGTAAATTGGACTGGAACCCCAAGACATAATGAGCAAGTTTTATTGCCTGCCGGAGCATATCGTTATGATATTCAAGGTGGTAATGGTGGAAAAGGTGGTTTTGGTCACTCAGAGGATAATAATATTTCTAGCGGAGAAGGTCAAGATGGAGAAATAGTAACTGCTATTACAGGAACTTTTTTTTGGAATGGCGGATTTAAAAGAATTTCATTAGGACAAGATGGCGGAAAAGGTCAAGATGGGCGGATTCTTTCAGGTTTACGTTATCCAAATGGAGGAGGAGGAGGAGCAGGAGGACATAGCCGTATTGAAGGTATTGTAACAGCGATTGGCGGCAAACGTGGAGTTGGTGGTTTTTTTATTAATAGCGGAGGTGGTTATGCTATTAATTTTAATGATAGTGAAAGAGGTCAACCTGGAGATAATGCGGTAGAATCCTTTGGAGGACTAGGCGGAGCAGCAGGAAGATATCTAGAAATTAATGCTAATTTTAGTCGTTTATATGAAATTAACAGGCATTCAACAATTCCTCGTCCTAGCATGCCTTTTCCCCCCATATCATCAGGTCATGTAAAAATATGGAGGTTTTGGTAACAAGTGAAAGAATTAGTGTCATTTGCAGAAATCGAGTATACTCAGCCTATTAAATCGGCTTTTACCGCTGTAGAGCCTGGAATATGGTGCTTTTGTCTGTATGCTGTGGGTGAGTTACTTCCATTTATGGAAGACACATTCAATAGAACTGTAATAAATATCAGTAATGTTATAATAGACCAAAGAGAATATAATTTGTTTGATTCTCTGGATGATTTACGTACAATGCCGGGAAATAAACGCGGTTATGTTAATGCACGTTCCATAATATATGTGCGGTTTGAAAATTGGAGCAGTCCTTATATATATATTTCACATAGATATGGTGTTTTGTACGGGTTTACAAACAGCAGTCCTGTTTTACTGAATGAAAGGATGTACCGTCCGGGTCTTTTATCCGGATTAAAAGCAGAACAAAGCGCGGATGTTTTTACTTACGATAAAATGAAATTTAACAGCGCTACTATTTCTATTGATAACACAAACGGACAATTTGATGATGTAGAAAATCTTTTTGGTAATGAATTTAATTTGTTTATCGCTGTTCGTGATGATGCAAAAGAAGATGTTTTACCGTTGATTTTAAAACTTGTTGCGCAATATTATATCGCGAATATTTCCGTAAATCTGGAAAAAGCCGATTTTCATCTTAAAGATAAAAGAGAACGGCTTTCTGCAAAAATACCTGACCAAAAATTTGATGATAAAAAATATCCGCATATTGATGATAACCTTATTGACAGAGATATGCAGGAAGCCTATGGCAGCTGCTTTGGGGTTCCCGGTGTTTGTCTTCATGGAAAACAAATATTTGCAAAGGATAATGAGCCTAAAGATGAAGATGGTTATTTAGAGCAATACCGTTTTCGGTTTTCCAGTGAAATTACAAGAGTGGATCGTATTCAGGTAAAAATGACCAGCGGAAAAATTGCAGACCCTAACGGTGAAACAGGAGATACAATATCTGTTGATGGCTGGACAACGATTTACCGCAGTACCGCTAGCGGTAATCCTGATTTTGAAGATTGGGATGGATGGAAAGAAGGACTTGAAATAGAAGATGAACCTCCGCCGGGAGATATAGTAAATTTTTTAGATAATGGAATCATAACTCTACGATGGGATATTGCAAAACAGGGGATTGAACGTACAAATCAAATGAATGAAGTCCGTATGGATGGTGTATTTAATAATAAATTAACTCCGCTGGAAATTATAAAAGATATTTTATATGAATATTCAGATGTTCCAATAGATGGTGACAGATATTACGAACAAGAAGATATTCTTGAAATTGATAAAGAATTAGCCCCTCTTAATTATTATGAAATGGGAATTCTTTTTGACAACCCCGTTACGGTATACGAAGCTATAGAAAAAATACAGAGCGGCTGCGCGATTGGTTTTCAGTTTCAGGTTTATGAAAATAAATACACAGCAAGGCTGGATAATCCTAATCGGAAAGAGGATCCTGATATCCATTGTTTTGAAATACTTAATTTAAATGAAATTGAAATTGACTGGAATGCAGAACTGTATGGCACTCATACTAATATAGAATACCGTCATAATTACGTGGAAAACTCCGGCAGACACTGGATCGACACTTTAAAACGTATGGATATACTGGATAAATACCGTGTAGAAAAAGAATGGACTTCCAATACTTTGCTGGCTGATGAAGAAGGCGCAGAGTTTAAAAGCAATTTATTGCTGGAAGATTTTATAAAATTACGTCCTGTTATTAAAAACATTAAATTACATGGTGAAAAATGGTTTAATCTTCGCGTGTATGATATCAGGCATATTGATTTTCGTATCCCGGGGAAAGAATATACCAAACAACAACGCAGTTTAATTCGTCTAATAGATGATGCAAAAAGAGAAAAAACAATAGCACTGGGCAATACCAGTGAATATATTGCTTTGATAAACGATGAGAAAGAAAATATTGGCAGCCGTAAATTTGCCGATAAAGTACGATGTCAAATCTTGCGTGTCGATCTTGACACTCAGACAGGCATATCAACAATTGATGTAAGAGTAAGAGAGGTAAGTGACGTGTGGAAAGAGGAGGCTAAAAAATGGCAAATGTTATAGGACAAAGATACGAAATTTATAACTACGAAAATGTAAAGGAAATAATACCCAAAGGAGGCGAGATTGTTTTTATCAACAATGCTGAAGGTTTTAAAAATGACGACATTATCCAATTATCCGCTGATGGGAAAAGGAGTATCCGGGAATTATTCGAAGACTGGAGAAGCGGCGAAGGTTCACCGTTCCGTACCAAGTCTGCTCAGGATGCAATAGATGCCAAAGAAAAGCAGGATAGAATAAAAGGCGATAAAAACACGCTTGCAAGCGCAAAAAAATATACAGATGATTTGGCAAATATTACAATAAAAAAGGCTGAGAGAGGTGTTGCTAACGGGGTTGCTGCATTAGACGAATTTGGTAAAGTAGCTGCCGGGCAGATTGATATAGAAGATCCTACGGGAGTAAGAAGATTTTATGGGAGAGGAAATGACAATACTTATATAGATCACAGATTATTAAGCTCACGGCGAAGGCTTGAAGTCAATGGTACTACTACAATGCCTGTATCAGTACAGCATTCAACACAGGCAGATAGCGCTCTTAGCGCAAATACCAGAAGTTTTAATAATGATATTATAACAGAAGCAAATAAAAGCGCAACCCAGATAGCATCAACAGAAAATATTTATCAAAGTTTAATTTTTCATTTATTATATCCGCCGACAAAGGCTTCTTCATTATCTGTAGATTGGGGTAATATAACCATAAATATTGGAAATTCAGTTGACCCTAGCGCTTCTCATGTACCGGTAAATTCTATGGGTATAATTGAGTGGAATTATTCATTAAATATTATTGATAATTACTGGTTTACCAGAGATGAAGAATATTTAATTAATCCTGAAGTTAATTTTGTTCAAAATTTTGATTTTATGAATACACATGTAGCAATAAATATTACAGGTAATCAGCCAACAGGTACAATTCCATCAGGAAAAATATTGGTTTATAAGATATGTGCTGAACTTACAGTAACCTGTAATCTTAGAGGTATACCAGGTTCAATTCAAACAAGGGTTTATAATGTTATGTCTTTATACTGGGCAAATGCATAAGGAGTAAAATATGAATGTAAATAATGAATATAGAAAGACAAGAAGTTTAAAAAAAACAAGTCTTATTGCAAGCAATCCAGATATAAATGATTATGGTTTTTCAATTCAAATAGCTGACAATATAGAAGGCATTAAATCTAATTTTGAATTTTTTGCAACATCTGCTTTCCCGGTAATTATAAATAATGATATGATTGCAATTACAGTAAGCGCATTGGTATTAGAGAAATATAACAGCATTTATTTTGCTTTTGATGTAGGTAAAAATACTCTGGAACAAATTAAATCTATAGTTAATACCAATGATGTCCATGCAGAGCATGCAAGAGAAGATAATGAAAGACAGCCCAGATCTAATTGGGTACTTAATTTTTCCGGAGGGACAGATTCAACTTTACTCAGAATAATGTGTCCAGAACTTGTGCCGTATTCAATAGAATTTGAAACAGAGAAAAAAGAAGAAGGAAATTTTCTTCGTGTTGATAGCACAATATCAAAAAAATTAGGCGCTAATTCGGTAATTACAAATGCACGAGAATGTTTATTTCCGCATTATCCTATCGGTTATTATAATTTAGGATCTTTATTATTTGCAGATAAAAATAATATCAGTTTAGCCGCAGACGGAAGATTAATGACAGACAGTATAGAAACTATATATTATATGCTAGGATTATCTTCTGCAGTTTTAGATTGTTCTATGAGCAAAGTTTATGATGTTCAGGTAGTTTACCCATTAATAGGCATGACCTGGATAGGTTCCAATAAATTATTATATAATTTGAATTCCAAAATATACAATGAAATGAAAGACGAATATTTTTCTAATGTAACACCTTCGTTTCAGACAAAATACAACTTTTTTATAGATGAAGTTATTACCGGAAAAACAAGAAAAATTCCATATTTGCCGGACATAGATATTTTGGGTACTTATGAAGCGCCTTATATCGTAAAGAAAATCGGTGTAAAAAAATTATCCAAACATATAAAATCTATACCAGAACCTATGATTAAATTGGCAAATTCTTTAAGTCTGGATTTTTATGAAAAATACGACCCAAAAGCCCTGGAACATCTTCCCCCTGATTTTTCTGAATATTTCCAAAATAAATTAAAATCTGCGGGAATGCAGTTATACACAAAGCAAGATTACGCGGAAAGAGAGCAGGTATTTAAAGAGTTGGGGACGATTGTGTAAAAATAAACATAAGGAGATTTACGATGAAAAAGAAAATTAAATATTTGTTGATTTTAGGAATTGCTGCTTTTTTAATTGTTTTAACTGGATGTGAGACAAAACCAATAAATATGGCTCTTGACGGTTTCTTCGATATAACATGAGGAGAAAATATATCTACAGCGGCATCAATTTTAAGAGAGAAAGAATTTAGGATGCATTTGGATGAATTTGGTATTGATGCTATAGGTATATTTATGAATGAAGAGGCTTGGCTAAATTTACGTTTTCGCAATGATAGATTTTATTCTACTTCTATTAGATTTGTAAATAAAAGCAATCTGTTTGAAATGTATAATAAAATAACTGATTTATTAGAAGAAAAATATGGTAAACCGAGTTTTACATCAAGAGATCGTTCATTTTGGTTAAAGAAAACCTGGGAATTTAATAACAATTGCAATATCATTACTTATTTTATTCCAGAAATAAATTCATTAACTTTTAGATATGAAAATAATACAATCTTTAAAGAAAAATAATTAAACATTATTAGAGAACTGGGGGAACAATGCGGGATGTAGATGATGATCCATATATAAAATTTCTTAGATTCCAAAGGAAGAATATAGAGGATTTTGGAGAACAACTGAAAAAACTAGAAGAAATTAAGTTAAAAATCGCAGAATATATATGTGAAAGAATACAGAATATTTTTAATAAAGGATTTCAAAAGCTTGCTCAATTACAAATTGGACAGGATATGTCAGAAAACCAATTCGATATTGTGTTAAAAACAATAAGTGATTGGGGACCTGTTATTTCATTGACTTTTTATGCCAAAAAATTTAGAAAAATAGGTCTTGTTATTGAAGGAATTAAAATTGTTGTAGATTGGACTCCTATAATCAACGATTTAATAAAGACAGGAGATTGGAATAAATTTACTCAAGATGTATCTGGATGGGCTGCTTCATTTTTAATAAATTGGAGCGTAAACAATGTAGCGGCAAGAAAGCTAACCAGAGGCTTGAGAGAAGATGTAATAGCAAAGAATATAGGCAGGGCACTTGGAACACTTGTTGGTAAATTAACCGACAGGCTGATAGAAACATTGAATTGGGAAAATGATGAAAAATAAACATGAGGAGATTTACGATGAAAAAGAAAATTAAATATTTGTTGATTTTAGGAATTGCTGCTTTTTTAATTGTTTTAACTGGATGTGAGACGAAACCCATAAAAATGGATCTTGACGGTTTCTTCGATATAACATGGGGAGAAAATATATCTACAGCGGCATCAATTTTAAGAGAAAAAGAATTTATTATGCATTTGACTGAAAATAGTATTACTGCATACGGTATATTTATGGATGAAGAGGTTTGGTTGGATTTGCTTTTTTATAATGATAGGTTTTATATTGTTTATATAAGTTTTAAAAATAAAAGCAAACTATTTGAAAAGTATAATAAAATTAATGATTTATTAACAGAAAAATATGGTGAACCAAGTTTTATATCAAAAAACAATCCAAGAATTCCACCGTTGTTTTCGACAACATGGGAATTTCATAATAATTGTACTATCAGTAATTATTTTTACCCAGAATTAAATTCATCAGATATTACGTATGTAAATAATACAATCTTTAATGAAAAAAACAATTGAAACATTATTAGCGCCATTCTTATGATTATCTTATAGCCCTTGCTTTAATGGTATAAAACCCATCGTTTACAAGATTTACTGTATTTTTTGCTATTTCGCGTCCATCAAGCTGAACAATTATTGTTGTGTTAGTCGCACCGCCGCCTAATTTACGCCCCTGTATCTGATAAAAAAAGTATTTTTGGTCTTCCAGGGTAAATACACCTTCCCTTGAATTTAAATTCCCAATTACTTTATCTCCTGTAAAACTTGAACCTGGAACTATTCCGCCAGCAGAAAAAGACGGCATTTTAGGCGGATTGTTTTTAATTGCTGCAAGCTGAACAGCAGTTGCGGCTCCTGTTAATCCTGCAAAAACTGCACCAAGTATTGGGTTACCTGCTGATTTAAAAGCCTGTACTATTGCCAGCGCAGAAGATGTTACAGCGTTAATAATTTTATTTGCATGTTCCTGTTTTGCTACATCATATTCCAGCTTTGCTTTTTTCTGTGCAGCCTCTTTATTTGCTTCTTCTGCCAATCTGTCAAATTCATCGTTTATTTCTTTTTCCAGTATTTGTCTTTCTAATTGGTATGCTAAGGCTTGATCACCTATATTACGGGCTGCCTCTAATTGTGCTTCAAGACTTCGGGCATTGTTATCAATTGCAAATCCTGCTTCAATTAATCTTTTTTCTCTTTCCTTGTTTAGCGTGCTGATGATATTTTCCAATTCCTTGTTTAATAGCTCTTTTTTTTCTTCTACCTCTCTGCGTTTTATATCCAGAATTGATCTTGAAATAGATTCGTAAGCATCAAGAGTAGCTTTGCTGACATTTTTCAAATTGTCCAAGCTGCTCTCAGATAATATTTTAGTTTCTGTTTCACGTTTTTTTTGTGTTTCAATTAATTCACTTTCAAGTTCTATTGATTCTTTTAAAACTTCATTTCTTTCTTCTTCGATTTTTGTGGTTTCTTTAACCGCCTGCCGGCGTTTTTGCTCTTGTTCGACTATTGCATTTGTGTGTCCTTTTATTATTTCGTCTACCTGTGATAGATTATCTAATGCCAGATTACGGTAATCCTCCATAATTTTATTTGTAAAATCTTTAATAACTCCCTTGTTATCAAGAAGTTTATCACCTACATCATGAAGTTCAGTGAGTATTTCATTAAAAATGCTATTTTCGTCAGACATTTTAACCTCCGTTTATATTATATTATTATATATTAAACCGTTTGTCAAATGAAATATTGCTGTACTTGATTATTCTGTATCGTTCATTGTATAATATAATCAATGCCAGCAAGTAATGAATTATTAGGTAATTTCTGTAAATATTCCAGGTTTTTTCATTACCTAAACAATAATTTCGATAAGAATCAATTAATTACGAAAAATAGGGCTAACGCTGGCTCTTTTACTAAAATTAATGCATCTGCTGCAAGATTACAACCTGAAGCTATTTTGAGTAAAAAAAATGAAAATAATCCTGGAGTATTTTCTGATAATTATCATGAAATACAAAATATATATGTTGATTATACTTTAAAAGAAAGGAATATTACAAATAATACTACTAATAATGACAGAATATTATTATATGAATTGTTAAAATCTTTACTGGAAATGATAATAAAATTTAATAATTCAAAATATAATGAATATAACGAACTTTGTCTTCATATACAAAGGAATTATTTAGTTAACAAGTTTCTGGATATGTTTAATTATTTATATAATTCATGCAACAACCTTAACAATAATACATTAAGATTATTTAACGAATTATCCGATAATGATATTCTAATATACGGACATGAATTATGTTATACAATTCAATATTTAGGATTGAATTTAACTGATACAAATTATTATTCTATTCCGGTACAATTTAATCCTTTTGCCGGGTCTGATAATCCTATTCAGGATTTTTGGAATTTTATTATTTCACATGTTCGATCAATTAATTTATTTTGGTTGTTTAATGAAGTATTATTAGGTAATAAAGCAGCTCAATCACAAATAAGAATGATATGGAAACAAGCTAGAAGACAATTATTAATTGATGCAAGCAGAATATCCTCTAATGCAAGTTTAATATTTTTGGCGATGGGTGCAATTCAAGTTTCTGGAGTTGTTGGTACTATTACTTTTACTGCAGATTTATTGCTAATAATTGATGATTTTCTTGAAGGTAATTATAATGGTGGAATATTTAATACGACAGTATTAGTTGCAGGATTTATTTCTAAAAGAATATTTCAAGGAGGAATTAGATATATCGGAGAAAGAGGAATAAAAATATCTATTGGCAGAAACGGAAGGTATTATTCTCTTGGCAGACGAGGAGCATTGCGAACAAAGACAGCAATAAAACAACAAATACAGGGAGATATTGCAAATTCTGAATTTGGGAAAATTGCTCCATCTATAACTGAACAGTTAATTAATAAGGTTACAGAAGCTTATAACATTTTGGAAAGAATAAATGAATAAAAATGTTTTTTAATATATTGCCAATATCTTGATTTAAATATTGACTAAATATATTTTATTATGTATAATTACACTTGTATGAGAAGAAAAATATATATAACTATTTATATTTTATGTTTAGCAATAACCGTATACATTTTTGGAAATTTCCAAAAAGATTTGATTGTTTTAGGATTTAATAATGAAAAAATATACGGAGAGATTACAAATATAGAAAGTATATATAGACCTGGAGGTGGTTCTTTTAATAGAATTATTTACTCTTTTAAATATAATGAAGAAAAATATAATAGATCGTTTAATAGAAGTACAGGTGGACTTGGTGGAATAATAAATGGTTTATTAATGAATAGACATTATAGAATTGGTCAAAGAATATTAATATTATATAATAGTGATCTTAAATTTAGTTATGTTAGAGATGGATTATTATTAAGAATAATATCGCTCTTTGTTTTAATAATTTTAACACCTTTTATAGTATTAGTAATAATAATTGGTATAAAATCAATAATTATTGAATTTTTGCAAAAAATAAAATTAAAATATCTTATTTATAAAAATAAAATAATATTTTACGAACAAGATAATAATTATAGAATTAAAGAAAGCATTATTAATGGAATATTTGATTATAAAAAATTAATACTTAAACGGCTTATAGAAAAAACAATTATTTGCTATGGGTTAAAGAAAGGAAATAATTTCATTGAAATATCATATTCCAATAGTAGTTATATTTTAAGAATATATAAAAATGGAAAAGAAGTGGAGATCGTTTGCGATGAAAATATAAAGGAAATGTTAAAAGAATATGTAAAAGGATTGTAATAGTCGGTCTTTTTTTCATAAGGAGCTGTTATTATGTATATCCCTATCTCTTATAAGGACCAGTAACAAGGATCCTCTTTATATTAGCATGCGGAAAACGCATTCTGAATCTTTCTTTTCCTTTTTTTTCCGCATCCCATCTTGATGTTGCGTCTACAACGTAAATTTCAGTTCTCGTTGTATTATTTGCAGTTTCATAATATATATTTACAGTATAACTTTTTAGGCCTTTGGAATCAGCTTCAACAGTACTTTCGGCAAGTATCCCAAAAAATATTTCTAAAAATGTCATGCATCCAACGGTAGAAATGGAAAAAAGAATTATTATAACAAGAAATAAATATTTAATTATTCTTTTGTTATTAGATTGTTCCATGTATTATAGACGATATAGCATGAATTATCAAATGTCAAGGCTACGGGCTATAAAACTCTGAGTGTTTAGAAAAACCTCCCGCCCTACTGGCAATTCCCGCCTCCTATAACATATAATTAAAAGTATGATAGGCTGGCTGCTTGCTATAATTTTATTAATATTACTGATTGTTTCGGTTACCCTTATTAAGGTGTACCCATGGCTAATCATATTTCCAATCCTTTTTTTGTTAGTTATAGTTGTATTGTTTGTTAGAGAATGCATAAAGCGATATAAATAGCAGTTTGCCTCTTCCCCCGTGTGCTCTGTGACCTTTGTGCCTCTGTGTGAGATTAGCAATTCAAAGAGAATTTGACCTTATTTTTGTTCCCCAGGGAAGATTTGAACCTTCCAGTCGGCAACATCCTATTGCCTCCTTCCAGGTCCGCCTCCGTGCCTTTCGGTGCATCCATGCACCTCAACCCCTCCAAAGGCTTTCGCCTTTTCCGGGGCACGGCACTACGGGAGTTCAAATCTTCACGCTTATTTTGCCTCTTAATTGTTACATAAAATTGAATAAGTTAAATCTCTATCAAATAATTAATTCCCCAGGGAAGATTTGAACTCCCACAAGCAGATCCAGAGACTGCCGTGCTACCATTACACAACCGGGGATGGCACCTTTATATAATATGAAATATGGCGAAAATTGTCAAGTGATTACCGGTGATTGCCGATGAAAATTTCAATTTCAGCCGCGGCTTTTTTGAACTCCCCGCATAATAAGGTAACGGAGATTTTATCGCAAATATCATCTACCCTGGGCGGCCATGTTTTTTGTTTTAAATCAGCCAGTGCTTTTTTTGCGGCTTTAACATTGAACTTTTCACACGCTGCTTTAATCTCGCCCAGTTTTCTGCGCAAAAACTCCTTATCTTCGTTTGACATTTCGATTGTATGGTCAGCCTCCGGTGTTTTGAATTTTTCAACCAACGATAAAAGCGCATTAAAAAATGCGGGGGTTTCGTTTGCTATCAAATTAAAGTCCCGGCACTTGCCGGCTTGCTCTAATTTATAAGCGGCAGCGGACAATTCTTTCTCGCCGATGCTGTTTAGCGCGCTTTTTATTCCATGCACGGTAACAATATACGATTCCAGTTCTTCATCGTTAAGGCTGTCAGGTCTTACATGCCATTTTGCTGACAGTTCTTTCAGGACGGTTATCGTGTTTTCCGCGTCTAAAATAAATATTTTTTTCACTTTTGATGAATCAATCGGGATGGATTGCGTCGCGGGGGGAATGGATTGCGTCGCGGGGGGAATGGATTGCGTCGCAAGGGGAATGGATTGCGTTGCCTCATTGTCTTTTATAAAACGCTTCAATATTTGATCCAACTCGTATGAGTCTATAGGCTTGGCGATAAAAGCGTCAAAACCGTTTGCTAAAAACATTTCCGCCTGCCCAACAAAAGCGTTGGCAGTAAACGCGACGATGGGCTTCGTATAGCCTGTTTCGCGTATGATTTTTGTCGCTTTTATACCGTCCATTTTGGGCATCATATAATCCATGAATATAATGTCGAATTCTTCGTTATTCTTAATTTTTTCTATGGCTTTAAAACCGCTGTTAACCGTTTCGATATGCAGACCGTATGGCTGCATCAGCCCCTGTGCCACGTACAAATTCGCATTCACATCATCAACAACCAAAATTCTGCCGCCAGGCATTTGCTTATGTACAATTTTCGCCATTCTTGAAATTAATTTGTTGCTAAAACTAAATGTCCTAAGTTCTTCAGCAATACCGGCGCCGCATATTCTGCCGCCGCAGCTTTTCTGCGGCAGACGGACGGTAACCACAGTGCCTTTTCCGGCTTCGCTTTCTACGTTTATAACACCTTTCATCATTTCAACAAGGTGCTTGGTAATGTTCATTCCCAAACCTGTGCCCACTACATCACGGTTTTCTTCAGCATTAAACCGTGTGTAAGCGTCGAAAAGCTTCTTAAGCTGAGCCTGGGTCATCCCTTGCCCAGTGTCGCTTATTTGCAAAATGAGTGTCACGTTATCGCTTTTGTCTTTCGGTTCGATAGATACCGACGGTTCAACAGTCACCGACATTCTGATTTCGCCTGTTTCCGTGTATTTGTAGGCGTTGGAAAGCAGTTTACTGAGGATTTGTTTTATGCGCAGTCCATCACCGAACAGCGTGTGCGGTGTTTCTTTGTCCACATTCACAATAAAGTCGAGTGATTTTGAATTAAACCACAGGCGGTTTAGCTGCGCGGTGTCGTTAATCAGACTTGGAAGTTCGTATACAGTGGGTGGATGTAGTCTCCGCCATCATAGCGCCAATAGTATACGTAGAGTACCGCGGTTTCTTCGGCAAACTTTTTAAGCCTAACTCGTATTTCTTCCCATTCGGGTCTTTCCATATCTTCCGCTGTATGGAACAAATCCAGCTCTTCCACCGTAAGGTAAACCGAAGCACGTTGAGCCGCAACCCGTAAATAGTTTTGGATGCTGTCGATTCTTTCTTTTTCAATGTTTTTCATAAAAAAAGAAAATATAACAGCGACAATGAACATAGTTATTGAAGATAAAAAAAACAATACATAAACAAAAGAGAACTTAAGGGTTGTCTTTTGTTTATCTTTCTTCATTTATCTTCTCTCGTATGTTTACTGTTTTCCACAACAGCCGCAGCTTTTTTAAATTCACCGTGCAATATGTACAGTGATATTTCATCCAAAAGTTCATTTACCTCGCAAGACCATTTTTTGTTTTTTAAATCATCCAGCGCTGTTTTGGCGGCTCGTTTTTGAATACGCTCACATGCTGTTTTTATCTCGATGAGCTTTTCCGAAAGGACAATCTTGTCTTCATCGGATAATTCATCGTTATTGTCTGCTTCCTTTGGTTTATGTTTTTCGATTACTGTCCTAAGCGCATTCATAAATAATGGTGTATCGGATAAAATTTCTGTTACTTTCCCGGCTTCCCCCGCCTGTTCCAGTTTGAGCGCGGCAGCATACAGTTGTGTTTCACCGATGTTCATAAGAGCGCTTTTCATGCCATGTACAGTTATAGTAAACAAGCTTAAACTTGCTTTTTGCAACGAAGTTTCCCGCGCAGCTTCGCTTTCATTCAACTTTGGCAGGATGTCTTCAAAAACAGAAAGTGCTTTTTTAATATCCTGCATAACTATTTTAGAAAAATCATTTTTATATAACGAACCATTAGCCGTGTTATTGGCAGGTTTTTGGCTTTTCATTAACTTCCGTGCAGCCTCAACTGTTTCGTGCGGCTGCTTGTCGCGGATTAAACGGTTCAATAGGGAATTCAACTCGCGTGTATCAATCGGTTTGGACATAAAGCCGTCAAAGCCGTTTTCCAGGAACATAGCCGATGTTCCCGCTACAGCGTTGGCTGTCAACGCTATAATAGGGTTAGTATATCCCAAGTCGCGTATTATTTTTGTTGTATCTATCCCGTTCATTACCGGCATCATATGGTCCATAAATATAATGTCGTATTTATTTCCTTCCTTAATTTTATCTACAGCCCCAGAACCGCTTAAAACAGTTTCGATTGTCAAACCATATGACTGCATCATGCCTCTTGCCACATACAGGTTAGATTCAACATCGTCTACAACAAGCACACTGCCATAAGGCATATACTCACGTATTATCTGCGCTCTGTTTGATTTTAATATGCCTTTAAAACGGTTGCTGCGCAACTGCTGCGCCAATTCGCTGCCGCATACGCTGCTGCCGATACGTTCTTGCACAAGCCGTACAGTAAACACAGAACCTTTTCCCTGTTCACTTTCAATGGTAATTTGGCCATTCATTGCGTCCAATAGACGTTTAGTTATGTGCATACCCAGGCCGGTACCGACTATAGTACGGTTAGCGTTGATATTAAAGCGCGTGTACTCGTCGAACAGTCTATTTACCTGTTCTTCCGTCATTCCCTGCCCGGTATCGGTCACACGCAAGACAAGTACACAATGTGTTTCGCATTTTGAATCAACAAGAGGTTCCACACTAACCGACAGCTCTACAGTTCCTTTTTCAGTATACTTAAAGGCGTTGGAAAGAATATTGTTTATTACCTGTTTGATGCGAAGCTCGTCACCGATCAAATCAAGCGGCGTGTTCTCGTCTATTTTAAGGACAAACTCTATAGGCTTGCTGTCATAACGCATGAGAACCAGCTGCACAGTATCGTAAATAATACTTGGAATGTCATATTTATCACAGATGATTTCCAGCTTACCGGCTTCGATTTTTGAAAGGTCAAGGATGTCGTTAATAATGTTTAACAGCAAATTCCCGGAGCTGTATATAATGTTGAATGCTTCCATAATTTCCGGCGCGGTATCTTCCTTTTGCAATTCAATTTCTGCTGTGCCGAGTATCGCGTTCATGGGTGTGCGTATCTCATGGCTTACATGCGATAAAAATACGCTTTTCGTTTTATTGGCGTTTTCCGCTTCCAGGCGCTGTTTTTCCTGCTCCTTTTGCTCTCTCATATCCTTCGTATAGCAGATTACCACATCATCATCACCGAACTTTTCGCGGAAAAGCCAAACTTCGGTGGGGATCAAAGAACCTTCATCCGGTTTTTTTAATGTCCATTCAAAAAAGCAATAACCGGTTTCAAATGCTTCGCGCAGATAGCTTTCTGCTTTTTCGCCGGAACGTTGGCCATCCGGCTGGTATTCGGGATTACAATCCGTATAAAACCGGTTTTTATATTCCTGTTTATCTGCAAGTCCCAGGAGGACTAAAGTCGATTCACTACAATCAATTATATTGAGATTCGCGTCAAACAGCACAACGCTCATTGGAGAGGTGTTAAGCATCAGCATCAACTTCTCTTGTTCAGCCTTTGCTTCGTTCATATTAATCAATGCAGCCTTTTTGCTTTTGAAAAACATAAACAACACTAAAATAACGATGAGCGCAAAGATGAGCGCAACCGAAATGAATATACCTATCAATAGAGGCACTCTGGACCACCCCTCTTTATTCTAAAACCGTTTTTATACGGTCAAGAAGTATCTGCTTTGAAAATGGTTTTTTAATAAAATCCACCGCACCCATTTCATAACCGCGAGCCTCTTTAGCGGCATCGTTAACGCTTGTTAAAAAGATGACAGGAATTTCCTTGTATCGTACATCGGATTTTAACCGTTCCAAAACATCGAACCCGTTCATATCAGGCATCATTATATCCAGCAGAATCATATCAGGGATGAGATCGCTGAAAATTTCAAACATTGTTATAGCGGATGAGATTGTAATCACATTATAATGATCCGTTAAAGCCTCATCTGCCATCATTAAGTTTATGCTGCAGTCGTCAACTACAAAAACCGTTTTCATCACGATTCTCCTAAATTTCAGCTTTGTATTTTTCAATGGTGATTAAAACCTTTTTGAACTCCCCGCATAATAAATCAATCGAGATTTCTTCGATTATATCGGTTATCCTGCGCGGCCAGGTTTTTTGCTTTAAATCGGCTAATGCTTTTTTAGCGGACTTCACGTTATAATCTTCGCACGCTGTTTTTATTTCTTCAAGTCTTTCATGAAGAAAAACTGTATCTTCCTGCGATACATCGCGCGATATATCGCCGGATACATCCCCGGATATATCCTGGGATGAGGAAGTTTGGGATATTGTTTCTTCTGATTTGAAATCTTTGACCAAAGTTAAGAGCGCTTCCATTAACACAGGGGTATCGCTTGCCATTAAATTGTAATTCCTGTTTTTTCCGGCTTGCTCCAGTTTATATGCCAAATTGGACAGCGATTTTTCGCCGATGCCGGTAAGGGCGCTTTTTATACCATGGACTGCAATTATATAGGATTCCAAATTCTTGCCTTCAAGGCTGCTTATTTCTTTGGAAAGTTTTCCTAACACGCTTATCGCGTTTTCTGCGTCTGATATAAATATTTTTTCCATTTTAAAAAAATCAATTGTTTTATTTGCAAGCTGCGATTCATCAAGATGTTTAACATCAAGATGTTTAACATTTTTTATAAACCTCATTACAACCTGGTCTAATAAAGATGAGTCTATCGGTTTTGCGATAAATGCGTCAAAACCGTTTGCCAAAAACATTTCTTCCTGCCCCGAAACGGCATTGGCTGTCAGAGCAACAATGGGAATTCGCGTGCACTGATTTTGTTCTGTGCGGGAAGCTTCGCTGCAAGATGCTTCCCATTCACGTATTAGTTTAGTCGCTTTTAAGCCGTCCATAACAGGCATCATATGATCCATTAAAACAATATCGTAGTTTCCGTCATTTTTGATTTTTTCTACGGCTTCCAATCCGTTATCGGCGGTTTCGATATGCAGCCCATAGGGTTGCAGCATTTCGCGGGCGATAAGCAAATTAATATTTATATCGTCTACAATCAGGACTCTGCCTTCAGATATTTTTTTATATGTAAATTCCGGTGTTTTTGAAATCAGTTTATTATGGAAACTAAAGGCCTGCAGTTTTGCAGCTATATCGCTGCCGCATACTTGCAAGCCGCATCTCTTCTGCGGCAGAGAAACAGTGAACTCGGTTCCTTTGCCTATTTCGCTTTTTGCATTTATTTCACCGTTCATGGCTCTTACAAGACGTTTTGTGATATTCATTCCAAGACCTGTACCGGCAATACCGCTGTTTACATCAAGGTTAAACCGTGAATAGGCTTCGTAAAGGCTGCTAAGCTGCGACTCGTTCATACCCTGTCCTGTGTCGCTTACTTTTACAGTGAGTCTCACAGTTTCATTGTTTCTTTCATCTTCATCTTTAACTGAAATTGAAAAACATATAACGCCTGAGTCCGTGTATTTGTAGGCATTGGAAAGCAGGTTATTAAGTATTTGCTTGATACGCAATTCATCGCCGATTAATTCAACGGGCATATTTTCGTCTACTATTAGCTTAAATTCAATTGGTTTACTGTCATATCGCAGGCGGTTCATTTGCACGACATCGTTTATCATGTTTGGAACATTATATTGAGTATGAATGATCTCCAGTTTGCCGGCATCAATTTGGGAAAAATCAAGAATGTCATTAATAATGTTCATCAATAAGCTGCCGGATTCATATATTTTTACAAACCCATTTTCCACATCTTGTGAAAGAGTATCATTGCGCAGCCGCATCTGTGCAATACCCAGAATCGCGTTCATGGGGGTGCGTATTTCATGGCTCATTTGGGAGAGGAATATACTCTTTGCCTGACTGCTGTGCTCAGCCGCTGCTTTCATAACGTTGCGATTAATTTCGGTTACTATCATCAAACCTACCGACCGCAGGATTTCAATTTCTTCTTCGTTAAACACATATTCCATTTCGCAATGGTCAATACTGAAACCTCCCCAAAACCGGCCATCCAAAAATAAAGGGATTACCGTAAATGATTTTAAATTCATCCCCCGTATGCGATCCTGTTCGTGCGGCTCCATTTTTGAGAATACACCGCCGATGCACTCGTTTTGCATAAGTTTTTGCCCCCAGGGCATGTCATGATGCCTGGCTCTGAGATTCGTGAATGCTGCCGCTTCCTTTTCTCCGCGTTCGCTGAACCAGTGATGAGTGCAGACATAGTATAACTCGCCGTCTATCTCTTCGCTCTCCCAAATATGAACGCGGTCAGCATATGTGGTGCGGCCTATAATCTCCAAACTTTTTACAAGCAAAGTGCGGGCATTTTCTTTGCTGTCCACAGTAAGCAATAGGGATGCTATCTTATTAACCGCTTGCATTATTTCATCATGCCGTTTAATTTCTGCCATCATTTTGTAATGTTCGCGCAAATCACGCGTATATCCTGCTATGACATATTCTTCTTCGTATTTAATCCGTTTTAAAACAACTTCAGCGGGCATAATTGTACCGTCAAGCATATTATACGTCCAGTTAAATGGTCCGCAGTCACCTTCAGCAAACGCCTGTAAAACATACCTTTTTGCTTTTTCAACAGAAAGCATTCCATCCGGCTGATATTCCGGATAAAGCTCATGTGACCTTTTTAAATATTCCTGTTTATCCCTAAACCCAAAAAGCCGGACGGCTTCTTCGTTACATTCAATTTTATTTACATTCGCGTCCCATACCTGACAGCACAGCGGCGTCCTGTCCAATAATATTTTTGTGTGTCTGTACGCGGTATCTATTTCTTCTCTCATTTTGATGCGGTTAATTATGGTTACTATCATCAAACCTACGGATCGAAGGATTTCAATTTCTTCCTCATTAAATGTATTCTCTATCTTACAATGGTCAATGCTGAACATTCCCCAAAATTGATCTTCCAAAAACAGCGGTATTATGGCTGCCGACTTTAAACTGGCGCCGTGTACCCGAAAATATTCTCTATCGTCCGGCGGCATTTCAGAATATACACTGTTGATATACTCACCGCTCATAACCTTCCGCTTCCATAAATGTTTGTCATTATAGGCAGCTTTGAAATTCTTGAACGTAACCGCGTTTTTTTCTTCAGCTTCACTGAACCAACTGTGAGTACAGACATAGTACAGTTCGTCGTCTTTCATTTCATTTTGCCAGATATGAACGCGATCGGCATTTGTAGTGCGGCCTATAATCTCTAAACTTTTAATAAGCTGAATGGGAGCGTTTTCATTGCTATCCACAGTAAGCAGCAGGGTTGCTATTCTATTAACTGCCTGCATCGTTTCATCACGCTGTTTGATCTCTATTATCATTCTGTTAAATACTTTTTCAGTATGCTTAACTATTTTTTTTACTGTAAAAAGAGTTGAAACGGTAAAAATAAGTCCTAAAATCAATGTGAAAAATATGGACATTCGCCTTGCGCGGTTCATTGAATGATAAAGCTGCTCGACATCAAAGTCTATTCCGATAACGCCTATAACGTTTCCTTCATTGTCATGAAATGGAAAAGACATCGAATACAAGTATCCGTAATCCGTAATCATGATTCCTTCGCTGGTTCTTATTTCGTCTTTCATGTTCAGATCTAATTCCGCAAGGAATTCGTCTTCGACAAGCATGCCCGCATGAGAAAAGTTTTCATCGTCCTTATCCAAACCGTCTATCAAATAAATATATTCGTTATTATCGTTTAACTTTATAGTATACAGAAACTTGGCATTCGCCATGCGCCTGATTTCATCCAACTGCCTGTGCGTGTTTATATAAAGCTCAAGGTTTTGATCCTCAATCGTGTTTATTTCAGTAAAAATACGCATATCGATCACTTCTTCCGCATAACTGTGAAGGTTTACGGCGTCTTGTTCAAGATCATTCAGTATTAATGAATAGAATTGAGTATAATTTATAAGATAAATACCGATAGACGCAATTACCGCGACAAAGAGCAGCATTAATCCAATTTTGTTTTCAAGGTTTTTCCAAACGTTTTTTTTCATTTTACAAATCCCTTGCTGCGTTTTCATCCATCTCTTTTTGAATTTCAACAAATAACATGTTGACTTCAAGAAATACATCCACAATCTTAGGGTCAAATTGAGTTCCGCTGCCTTCTTTGATGATTTCAACAGCTTTTTCGTGAGTAAATCCTTTTTTATACGGACGATCTGATACAAGGGCATCGTACACATCTACTACTGCCATAATCCTGCCTTGCAGTGATATTTCTTCACCCTTTAAGCCGTGGGGATAACCTGTACCATCCCAACGTTCATGGTGATTGCCGGCGAATAACCTTGCGCTGCGTAAAAAATCACCTTCCCCGGATTCTTCTATAATTATATCAATGAGTTTTTCGCCTTCTACGGTGTGGG
>WQXG01000016.1 GCA_009784975.1 Treponema sp. | reverse complement strand
CTGCCGGTTTTTTCGCTGCTGGCTTTTTTGCCGCCGCTTTCTTTACTGCCGGTTTTTTTGCTGCCGGTTTTTTTGCTGCTGGCTTTTTTGCCGCCGGTTTCTTCGCTGCCGGTTTCTTTACTGCCGGTTTCTGCGCTGTGGTCTTTGACATCCTTAAACTCCTTAATAATTTTAAAAACTATATTTATATGTTAGCTCTTCAAGTCATATAAAGTCAAGTAAAAAAAAATAATATTTTACTTTTTAATAGTTTTTATTTTTTTCTTTTTCTTATTGCTTCCAGACATTCTCGCTTTAAGATAATTACGGAAGGTCCTTTTTGTTCAATTTCTGCCTTGATTTTTACCGCGTTTTCTTCGACCAGATTGGGTTTTGCTTCCAGCTCCAAAACACGTTCTTTTTTTACTCCGCAGCCGATTAACAGGTTTTTTAAGTTTTCTGAAGGCACAATGGTAGGCTGGCAGCCGGTCATGGCAACGCTGGAATTGTCCAGAATAACCACAGTCATTGTTGTATTGGAATCAACCGCGTCAATAAGAGGGGTAATACCCGAATGAATAAAAGTTGAGTCTCCAATTACAGCAATTGCGTGTTTAAGACCCGCATCTGACGCTCCTTTTGCCATTCCGACACATGCGCCCATGCAGACAATGCTTTCTATTGCGGAAAGCGGCGGGGCAACGCCCAGTGAATAACAGCCAATATCAGAGTTTATTCCTACATCAGGATGTCCCGGACGCGGATCCAGGGCTGCAACCGCTTTATTCAGCGCCTGATAACTGTCAATGTGAGAACATCCCTGGCAAAGTACGGGAGGTCTTGGAGGAAGTGAGTGAATATTGTTTTTAATTCCCTTTCTGGGAGGAAGTCCCAGCACTTCACGTACATTATCAGGATCAAGTTCTCCGGATTTTATTACAGGTTTTAAATTCGCGCCTGTTAAACCGAAAACCCTTTGCGCGATAAAAGGCTGACCTTCTTCGATAATGAGCACTTCTTCGGCTTCTGAGCAAATTTTGCGTATTTTTTTCTCCGGCAGCGGATAAGCTCCGATATGAAGGTGCAGCGGCGCGCTCTTTCCCTGTTTTTTGCGCAAAGCAAGGAACTCTTTTTGATTTTCTTCGTAATAATTGCCGCCAAGCCCGGATGTTATTATCGCAAGGTCGCTTTTTGACCCTGTTAATTTATTTACCGGGTGCTGATATGACCATTCTTCAAAGATTTTTTGTTTTTCAAGAAGTAATTCATAGTTTTTTCTGGCAAAAGAGGGAATTAATATCCAGTTATTTTTCTCCTGAGTTTTGGAAAGTTTATTCTGGTTTTTTTGGTTTCTGGGAATTACGCCCGCTCTGGCATGGGCAAGACGTGTTACAAGGCGTACAATTACCGGAATATTAAAACATTCGGAAACATCAAACGCTTCGCGGACCATATCGTATGCTTCCTGCTGATTCCGCGGTTCAAGGCAGGGAATCATCGCAAAGTTTGAATAAAAACGGGAATCCTGCTCATTCTGAGAACTGTGCATACCCGGGTCATCGGCAACAGCGATAACAAGACCGCCTTTAATTTTTACAAGCGCGGCATTCATTAATGGGTCTGCCGCGACATTTAACCCTACATGTTTTGTTGTTACCAACGCGCGTCTTCCGGCGAAAGATACACCCAGAGCCGCTTCCAGCGCTGTTTTTTCGTTTGAACACCAGCGGGCGACAGGTCCTCCCTTGTTAAACTCATTTATAAGATATTGCAATATTTCCGAAGACGGAGTTCCCGGATACCCGTATGCGGCGCTTATACCTGCATGGATTGCGCCCAAAGCGATGGCTTCATCGCCCAGCAAAGCCAATTTTTCACTACTCATATTCACTCCCTGTTTTTATAATTGCAGTATAATTTTTTTCTTTAACTTCAACAAGTGCCTTGGCACCAGTGCCCTGGCTTACAAGTAAGCCTTGGCATACAAGTAAGCCCTGGCACAACAGGTAACCTTGGCTTGACTAAAACAATAAAAAAAAAGTAAATTTAAGCTGATATTTATCCGGGGGGTTCCCCTAAAAAAGGTGTTTTTATGGTTGTAAAAGTATTGCTTCTTCTTGTGTTTTTCGCGGTGACGATCTTTGTCGGTCTTTATTTCAGAAAAAGAGCCGGCAGTGTAAATGATTTTGTACTGGGCGGACGGAATGTCGGTCCCTGGCTTTCGGCATTTTCTTACGGCGCGACTTATTTCTCCGCTGTAGTATTTGTAGGATTTGCAGGTCAGTTTGGCTGGAGATTCGGAACAGCGGCAGTATGGATAGGGCTTGGTAACGCGTTTATCGGCTCTCTTATGGCATGGTTCATACTCGGCAGACGTACCCGGGTTATGACCAATCATTTAAAAAGCGCGACAATGCCGGAATTTTTCGGATTCCGCTATATGTCAAACGCTTTAAAAATAGGCGCGTCAATCATCGTTTTTATCTTTCTTATCCCTTATACCGCTTCGTTATATAACGGGCTCTCAAGGCTTTTTGGAATGGCGTTCGGTATACCTTTTGAATATTGTATTATAGCCATAGGGATTTTAACCGCGATTTTTGTTGTAGCGGGCGGATACTTCGCGACAGCGGTTAATGATTTTATTCAGGGTACGATCATGTTAATCGGTATTTCCGCGATTATCGCCGTAGTACTCAAGACCAACGGCGGCTTAACGGAGGCATTGGGTAAACTTGCCGCTATTCCCGCTGAAACCGCGAAAATAGGGCCAACAGGAGGACCGCTTATCGAAGCGCCCGGTGTTTTTACATCATTTTTTGGTCCCGATCCAATATCATTGTTAGGTGTTATTATACTTACTTCTCTTGGGGCGTGGGGTTTGCCGCAAATGGTCGCAAGGTTTTATTCCATCAAAAGCGAAAATATGATTACAAAAGGCGCGATTGTTTCCACTGTTTTCGGGGTTATCATAGCGGGCGGCTGTTATTTCATAGGCAGTTTCGGACGTTTGTACTCAAACATGGATATTTACAGAGAAAACGGCAGCGTCATTTATGATGCCATCGTCCCCGGTATTCTTTCCGGAATGAGCGAAGTAATGATAGTCCTTGTAGTCGTTCTTGTTTTCGCGGCATCGATATCAACGCTTTCTTCATTAGTTATGGCATCTTCTTCAACATTGACTCTGGACTTTTTACGGGGCCATGTTTTCAAAAATATGAGCGATAAAAAACAGCTTATTATAATCCGTATTCTGATAGTAGTTTTTATTATTTTATCTTCCGTGATAGCAATAGCCAATTACAAGGGAGGCGTTATATTTATTGCCCAGCTTATGGGAATTTCATGGGGAGCTCTTGCAGGTTCATTCCTTGCTCCGTTCCTTTACGGACTTTACTGGAAGCGGACAAGTAAACTGTCGGTCTGGTGCAGTTTTATTTTCAGTTCAGGTGTTATGACGCTTAATATCTTTTTCAGGCCGATGTTCCCGCCGATTATACAGTCGCCTATTAACGCGGCGGCATTCTGTATGCTGGCAGGTCTAATAATCGTTCCTTTGGTGAGTTTGATATCCAAAGCGCCTCCCAAAGAAGCAGTTGAACATTGTTTCTCATGCTACGAAGAAAAAGTAAGCGTAAAAATAAAGAACGATTTAGGCTAAAGAACAAAGAACAAAGAACAAAGAACAGTTGATGCTTTGTTCACTGTTCTTTAGTTATTAACTCTTTCCACGTATTCGTTGGTTTCTGTGTTTACGAGGATTTTTTCGTCCTGTTTAATGAATAGCGGGACACGAACGGTTAAGCCGGTTTCGGTTTTAACGGGTTTCGTGGCTCCCGTTGCGGTGTCGCCTTTAATATAGTTTTCGCTTTCCGCTACAGTAAAAACTACCTTGTAGGGGATTTGAATATCAATAACTTTTCCTTCCCATATAATTATCTGGTAAGAATTACCTTCTTGCAGGTATAAATTTTTGTCGGGATGATCTGTTATAGGCACTTCGTACTGTTCAAATGACTTGTTGTCCATAAAGTGATAGAAATCCTGATCCGCGTATTGATACTGGCTGGAGCGAAGTTCAACCTGCGCGTCTTCGACTTCCTGCTGAGTGGGGATAGTGAGGGTCAAAACAGAGCCATCCCTTATACTTTTCATTTTTACCCTTGCAACGGCAGTTCCCTTGCCCGGAGTGTGAAATTCCCTGTCTACAACCAGATAGGGCTGTCCCTTTTGAATTAAGCATGTTCCTTTTGTTATATCTCCGCCTCGAATCATTGTAAACCTCTTGTTTTTAAGTATTGGAAAGAGTTTAGCAAAAATAGGGCAGAGTGGGAAGTATCCGTCTAGCAACTATTTATAAATATTGGTATTGTTTTATTATGAGAAAGAGCGAGGGCATTTATGGTGAATCTACGGTATATGCTTTTTATAAATGTTTTTTAACGCCGCAATTACGCCCTGTTTCCTGCCGGACAGTATCATCAATTTTCTGCAATTTTTTCCTTCGTCAGCATATTGCCGCTTTTTTGCCGGGAAGGATCCCGGTTTCCAAAGCAGATCATGAAATTGACGGGAAGATACCGTTTACGCCGTCATGGATTACGATATATATCGATTTTACCCAGTTTTGGATTAGAATGTTATCGTTTTACCTCCGCCGTTACGGGCGAAAAGCCTATAAAATAATAGCGGATTTTATTAAATCGATAGGCGATTTGTATGCTTATGCCGCGGAAGTTTACACTAAAAACTTTTCTACCACTAAACGCCCGTTTTATATAGCAAGAGCGCGTTTTTTACTGATTCATCTGGTTGACCCTCACCTTATGTGTATACCCAGCCTTCATGTTATGGTTGTGATTCATACATACAAACAATTTATTGCTGCCGCGAAAGAATTGGGAGTTGAAGAAAAATATAAAGATCAGATAGAAGTGATGAAACAGGGAGCGCTTGCGATTAGCCGGGCAATTCTTTTTGTAAAACAGCACAGTGTAAATTGTGTTCCGACAGCTTTATACGCGATGACCTGTTTTAGCCCCGAACATTTTCCGCCCAAAGAAGCGGAAGAATTTATCAATCTTCTTTTTTCTCCGGCTTCCGATGCTAAAGAGAAAGTTTCCGGGGCATTGCCTGAGGTGTTTCCCAGGGTTCATCCTGCCGCCTCTCCAAAGATAAAAATTAGTGATGAGGATCAGGAAATTATAAAAAAACATATAATGTCTTTGTACCGTTCTTTTCTTTCACAGAGAGATGCTTCCAAACCCTGGTATGATCCTCTTTTGGAATTTCTTAAAAAATTGCCTAAAATATAGATGATGATGAAGAATTTACCACGAATGAAGAATTTACCACGAACCACACGAACAGACACGAATAAATTTTTACCACGAACCACACGAACAGGAACGAACTTGTTTTTATTTTTTATTATTGTTTTATTAACTTGTGTTTTGATTTTTTTGGGGTGTTTTAGGCAAAAAGATATTAGTCATGATTTTGCTGAGGTTAGCGAAGGGGTTTTAATCGATCCTTTGTTTGAACTTGCTTTTGAAATTGTCTCTTCTTTGGATGATTCTATTCTTGCGGCTCAGGTGATAATAAGCGGTATTGACGGCAGGGGGGCGCTTCCCGGTTATTTTAAACCTTTTTTGGAAGACGTACCCGCAGGCGGTGTTATGCTTTTCAGGTATAACCTTGATACACCAAATAATGCAATTCACTCGCTAATCAGTGAGACTGTAGCTCTAATAAATGAAGTTTCCGGTATTTCTCCGTTTGTCGCCGTTGATCATGAAGGAGGTTCTGTAAACCGTTTCAATCGCGGTGTCGCAGACCTTCATCCCGCATCTTACTATTGGGAATATTTTGAAAATGAAGGAAAAGAAGCCGCTCTTGAAAAAATAGAAAAGGACAGTTTAAAAGCCGCAGCTGCAATTAACAATTTCGGCGTAAACCTGAACTTTGCTCCCATAGCAGAGTTTTTAACAGATGATAACCGTGTTTTTTTAAAAAGCCGCTCATACGGACCGGATCCGCTTTTTACAGCGGAAGCTTCCCACGCGTTTATCCGCGGCATGGAGAGCGCGGGAGTTTTATGTGTTGTAAAACATTTTCCCGGCAGCGCGGGATCTGACCCGCACTATTCACTTTCTGTAATTGATAAAGACAGGGAAGCTCTGGAAGAGCTGACTTTCCCGTTTAAATATTTAATTAAAAAAAACAGCGCAAGAGCCATTATGGCAGCTCATTCTCTTGTTCCGGTTATGGATGATAAAATAGCAAGCCTATCATCTGTTATTATGCAAAACTGGCTAAGAGACGATTTGGGATTTAGCGGAATAATAATTAGCGATGATTTTTTTATGGCGGCAGCAGGCAACATAAAACCGGAAACAGCCGCAGTACAGTCTGTCGCTGCGGGAGCCGACATGATTCTGGTCTGGCCAAGAGATTTAAGAAACACCCACAAAGCGCTCCTTTCTGCCCTGGAAACAGGAGAGCTTTCCCGGGAAAGGCTAACAGAAGCAGTAACACGGATAATATATGAAAAATTACGGATGGGAATTTATATGTCCCTTTAAATTCCCGATTTTAGCCCGAAAAAATCCCGCCAGACGCGGGGATTAATTTCATTTCATTATAGCATTATTTTAATAAAAAAAGTCAAGTTACCTCTATAAAATGTTGGTTTTAATGAACATAACAACTATTTTCTGCCCACGCCGGATGTATGGTTTACCCCATAAAATCAGCAAGTAATTGGGAATTTAAAGGGACGTTTAAATTCCCAATTTGCTAAAAAAAGGGGAGATAACAATGAAAAAAGAACAAAGAACAAAGACAAAAGAACAAAGAACAATGAGCAAAGAACAAAGAACAATGACAAAAGAACAAAGAACAAAGACAAAAGAACAAAGAACAAAGACAAAAGAACAAAGAACAATGAGCAAAGAACAAAGAATAATGAAAAAAACTAGGAAAAAGCCGGTATTTCTCTCTGCTCTTTGCTTTTTGTTCTCTGTTAACTACTCTCTGTTCTCTGTTAACTGCTCTTTGCTAATTGTTCTCTGCTCTTTGTTCATTGGCTGCGATGTTGATCCGGATTTTATGAAAAGGATTGATGATGAGGTTGCGTGGAGCAATGCTACGAGGCTTACGGTACGTGTCGATTATCCGGGCGATTGGGGGATAAGTAATCCTTCAGGACCTATCTCAAATGTAATTGATATAAGACAGGGTTTGCGCCCCTTTGAAATGGAATTTATTCCCGATATCGCATATAACTTTATGGAATGGCGTGCTTATGCGACAGCAGACCTAACGGAAGCAAACCTTGGTGGAGACTGGCAGCAAAATTTATTATTGCTGGATGATACCTATAGAAAAGATAACCAACTTGAACCAATAAATCAATTATTTACAAACATTAACACAATAGGAGAAATAATCGATGTCAAAGTACCTGTGCTTTCTCCAAGAGGCGGCAGGGGATTATTTTTAATACATACAACAGTTCCAGTAACTCTGATCCCCTGGTGCGAAACAGAACCATTTGTTACCCGTACAGAACCGCTAAGCAATCAGCAAAGATTATGGCACGTAACGCAGGATGTTATCATTCATTTTAACAGTCAGCTTGACCCGGATATGCCCTGGACACTTGGAGATACTCATGGAATGATAACGATAAAAGGCAGAACACCGGGCTCTGGCGGTGATTTTGATATCGATTTAAACAATCATTTTCAAACCCCTGAGTATCAAAGCAGGTTTGGTTCCCATACAGTAACGATTATTCCCAAAAAGGAAGACCCCGGACCTCCTCCCGGAAATTTAGAAATAGAAATGACCGTTGGTCCCGGTATTCTTAACGCCCAAAGAACCGCAACCATGAAAAATACTGTAGAGAAAGTTTATTGGACAACATCATCGGCAGGTTTACCGCAGGGCGAAATTGATACATGGAGCGCTGTTTTCCCGGAAAACTCAAACAGTATTGATATTGAATTAACAGCTTTTATAGTAGAAGACGACGACGTTGATGTTTATTTAACCTCCGCTGACGAAACAAAAAGAGTTAATGTTTATTATAAGATAGACGGAGGATACTTAAATCCGCTCTTTGTAAACATAAGCGATGACGGCATTAGCGCAGTTATAAAAGATGTAAATTTACCTAATACCGGCAATGTAAGGCAGGGGCAAACAGTAAGTGAAATACGAAAATATACGATACGCCTTGAACTCATTGTTAGCGGTTATACAATCAGTGTAAGAGAGTTTTCTATCTGGAACATTCCGGGAATGAATACCAATGATAATATCGTGCCTTTGACGCAGGAGAATTTTGCAACAGAGTTAATAGCAGGAGCCGCCGGAGGTGTCGATAACAGGGTCTACGCCTTAACAGAGGACATTGTATTAACCTCATGGATACCGCCTGCGGGAACTTTCTCCGGCAAGTTTTACGGTAATGGGTATACGGTAACGATTAGGAGTTTCGGTGATCTTACAGGTATAACAGACATTGGCTTGTTCAGAATTGCAGGCGGTACAAATTCTTTTATTCGTGATTTGACTGTGTTGTATGAAGCTAATCCTGCAACACCTGAACATGAAAGTGTAACCATAACCCCAACAGGAGCTTTCCGCTTTGGTGGTATAACCGGAACAGCAGAAGGAAATGCTCAACTTCTCAATGTGCGGGTTTTAGGTTCGTTCAGTATTAGCGGCAGTAACGGTACAAGCGATACAAATGCTATTCACATCGGCGGTATGGCTGGGCAAATGACAGGCACATCAAGTATAAATAACGCTTATGGCGGACTTAACTTAACCGTAAAACATAGCGGAACAACCAGTTTTGGTAATGTCAGCTCAACTATCGGAGGCAACTCCCTATACATCGGCGGCATTGCCGGACTCATAGATGGTGTAAGCAGTCTTGTTAATGTGAAAGCAGTAAGTGTTGTAGGGAACATAATAGTAGGAGCGGAAAATGAATTGATTATTGTAAAAAACAATGAAGGAATAGGAGTTGTTGGAGATGTTGGTCTTTTTGTCGGCGGATTTGCAGGCCGTATTACAGGAGCATTGCTTGACGATGTTGACTATCAGAAGGGCAGGTTAACTGTTTGGTGCGGAGGCGGAAGCTTGTTTATTGGCGGAGCAATAGGTATCACCTACAGTGCCGATACGACAGTAACTCGCAGTTTTGCCATACAGGACGGTTTTGAAATTAACAAAAGAGAAAGTGGCGCTAATTTTTATGCAGGTGGTTTTGTCGGCTATTTTGCGGCTGGAAGAATAAGTAATTGCTACAGCGAAAACCCTCTTAATGTTTCTGCTACAGGCGGTTTTAAAATGGTCGGCGGTTTTGCCGCAAGACTGGATGGCAATATATCTTATTGTTATGCCAAAGGGGATGTCCGTGTTTCTCAAACCAACGGTACAATATATGCCGGAGGCTTTGTTGGAGAATCAAACACCAATGCTGCTATTCAATATTGCTATGCTACTGGAAATATTGATGCGGAAGGAACTGGTTTTGGTTTTTATGTTGGAGGTTTTGTAGGTGCAGGTAGAACCTTATCAGATTGTTACAGTACTGGTAATGTTTTTGTACAGGGACAGGGAAGCGGAAACGCTAACGGCACAACAAACGCCGGCGGACTTATTGGATTGCTCCCATCTGGAACGTATAACATTGACCGCTGTTTTTCAACCGGCACTGTTACAGCACATAGAAGCGCTGACGGCGAAACAAACGCCGGCGGTCTTGTGGGAGGTAGGGTTTTCAACACTGTTACAATTCAAAACAGTGTAACCCTTGGTGCAAGCGTTACGGCTACCGGTTTTTCTGCAACTTCAATCCACAATATCGGGCGTGTGTACGGCGGTGTTTATCCAATTTCCGGTCTGACGTTTGTCAACAACCACGCTTTTAACGGTATACGGCTTTTTGAGAGTGCAACTTATCAAGACGATGATCCTACCGACATTACCGATACTCGCACAGTAAGGCTTGCTACTAACAAGGACGGCGCGGATGCATCAGTTAATAATTTTCTTAGCGCTAATTCTTTCTGGATTGATACTTTAGGCTTTAACCGCGACAGTTCAAAAACGGGTCTTGGCAGTATTACCAATGTGTGGAACTTCGCAGGCATCGAAGGCAGGGGTTATCCGTTGTTGAATGACTCGGATGGGAGATTGATGGGCGGACAGTGAGTGGGGAGCAGGGAACAATGAAAAGGTGATAGTCACCTGAGCTCGCCTCTACCAGATGCAGTACCCTAAGTTTTCTTTTGCACCATATCTGGCGGCGGAATATTCCATGTTCTGAAAATTGCCTCGATGTTTTTTTGATACACAGGTTAGCAGCTAACAATTTTCCCAAACGGTAGCAGCTACCACCCCAAACTCTTCCCCCGCGTCCTCCGCGCCTCCGCGCCTCTGCGTGAGTCCTTACTAACTCTCCCCCCTAAAAATCCTGAATAGCCGAAGGATAATTCCAATCACTCATACGCTTAGGCATTTGAGGACGAATATCATCAGATTTTAAAATGACCATCAATTCAAGACGTCCTGCGTCAAAGTTGGATCTGTACGAAGGATTAGTCGTCATATGATTATTGATAGGACCCGTTGCGCCCCTGTTAAGATTAGCCGAAGTATAGGCAATTTCAAAACCGGTATAAGGAATAAAGTTAGCGTAAGCGCCGATACGTAATTTAAAAACAGCGTTAGAATCAAGGTACGCGCGCAAATAAGGCGTAATTAAATAATGTTTAACATTAAAATCATAAGAAACCCTGCCTTGCGCAGCCCAGCTAAAAGAGTTTTGTTTTTCTGCCATGTTATAAAGACGAAGTTCCGCCATAAAACCCAGCTTGTCATGGAAACCGGCATTGCCGTCAGGTTCTTCCACGCGGAAGAACATATTCAAATCTGTTTCACCGTTAGACTTGGGAGCGGTAGCCATATAAAATTGAGCATGAGCGAACTTTAAGATTTTATTGTTTTCATAACGATGATTCGCGAAGTTACCCGCGTTTCTGTCAACGCGGAAAAGATCACCCCACTCGTCGCTTAACCAGCGCATACCGCTAAAGCGGAAAGTTAAACCGGCGCCGAACTTCGCGCGGAATTCATTGTTGGCATTGAGTTTACCGTCAAACGCGAGAACGGGAGCCAAAGTAAAATTATCTTTTATCCAGATCTCGGCTGTAGTCCTTAAACCAAAACCCATACTTTCATTAAAAGAAGCGGGCATACCTTTCCAGTTAAAACCTGCGATAAAGTTGCCGCTAATATCCAATACAAAAGGTTTTTGATCATCTGCATATAAACCAAAAGGAGTCACGTTAAAGTCGATAACGCCCGCGAAACCTCTGTTAGCGTCATTTGTAACATCGGAGTTAACGTTGCCCTGAGATAACATCGTAAGATACGTGCTAAAAACATCCTTCATATCATAACCAACATACAACAAGCCGCCCTCAGATGCTGACGAAGTTGAATATGTAGTAGAAGTAAACGGATCGTTTGATCTTTCATAAAAAAGTGTCCCTAGCTGATTTTCCTGCAAATTGATAACCATGTTACCGCCTGTAATCCTGGTTATAGGATTTGAGCTGGACTGTTCAGTACGATTGGGATCATCAACGCCGCCGATCAGCATTCCCGCCTGTGTAAAAAATCCAATGCGAAAACCTTTGCCGGTAATTTCCGCAAGCCATGCGGGAGCGTTATTTTCCATTACAACAGTATTACCCGCGTTCCAGCTGTTAAGGCGGGAAGTAAAGTTTAACAGAACAAAATGACCTGTCCACGCATGGGGATCAAGTTCTCTTGGAACCTGATAAAATTTAGGAGTCTGATAATGGCTGTCAACAAAAGCAAGATTAAAAGAAGCGTAAGTATGATTATCGCCGCCGTAATTTCTAAAACCGCCTGCTGTGGTTTCAAGGTTATAACCTGCGCCGAAAACCGTTTGCACGCCGATCCAGAACCATGGAGTAATCCCGCCGTGATCCTGAAACTGAGGCGTAGGTGTAATAATCTCATCAACAGTTTGAACCTGCGCAAAAGCCGAAAAGCCTAAAGCAAAAAATAAAATAACACAAACAATGATTCTCATAAGAATCCTCCTAAAAATTATGGTTCTGAAACAGCGTAAAACGCCGGTTTTAAAGTTAAATTACCGTTTAAAAGAGTAGGGCGAGATGAATTTCTCCAGCTTGTTGTATCATCCAGCCCCCAGAATGTTACCCTTGTAATTACAGAAGAATGTCTTTTAAATATTTTAAAAAGCGCGGCGTAAAGCCTTGCCTGAATTTGCGCCGTATCATCATTCCAGGCATAAGTAGTAGGAGGGTTACCGAAAGTTCCGACAGCCTGAATATCAAGTTCTGTAATCGCGATCTCAACTCCCAGAGAAGCAAACAAAACAATCGAAGTTTCAACCGAATCAGAAGAAGTACGGATATGATGATGAGACTGCATCCCGATACCATCGATTAAAGGCCTGCCCCCAACATTAGGAAACCGGTTATTAATATCTCTTACCATGTTAAAAACAGCCTGAGCTTTATTCGCGTTATTCAGATTATAGTCATTGTAATAAAGTTTCACGGCAGGGTCTGCTTCCCGCGCCTTAAGAAAAGCAATTTCAATATATTCAGGCCCGATAATTCTGTTCCATGGATTATCATCATAGCGCAGGCAGGTTTTCCAGTCCGTGGATGATGTAACATTGGATAACCCGTCCCTGAATACTTCGTTTGCAACATCCCAAGTAGTCAACCTATCTTTAAAATGAGTAGCAACATCAGTTACATATTTTTCCATATTCGCCAAAGTTTCATCTCTGCCAAGATCAATTTGACCGTTCCCTGTCAGCCATCTTGGAGTCTGAGAATGCCAAACCAAAGTATGCCCATGCATTTCCATTCCGGCAGCAATTGCCGCATTAACAATAGTATCCGCATTAGCAAAACGATAATTCCAAGTACTGCCCGCCGGCCGTGAAGTGGGCGCAATACTTTCTGGCTTCATGTGGTTTTCCGCAGTAAGCGCGTTAAAATGCCGTTTTAAAAGATTCATACGCGTAGTATTAGAAAGATCATTAGGAGAAATAATATTCCCAATCGGAAAATAATTCTGATAAATCAAATGCAAAGGAGCCGCAGTCTGCCAAGTATCATCCCCGCTATAAGTCTTCTCAGAATTCCCAAAAGTAAAATCACAAGAAAAAAGAATAAAACAAAGAAATATGGCTAAGACCCTCACAGAGGCACAAAGACACAGAGGACACGGAGGAAGAGTTAAGGAAAGAGATCTTTTGCTAACCCCCCCCGTTCGTGTCCGTTCGTGTGGTTCGTGGTAAAAAAACTTCCCCAAAATAACCCTACCTCAGCCCCTGTACTCTGGTTGGCTGCACAAGTGCCCAGAATGCAGGTTTAGACTGATACCTGCCGTCAAATAAAAGAGGAGCATCCGTCCTGCCGCGTACCGGAAAATCATTTTTCCAGCTGGTATGATCCGTAGTACCCCAAATAACTACCATGTCTGCAAGGTTGCCTTTCTGCGACTGTTCGCGCAGCATGGCGAAAATATCTTTATAACGCTGAGCCTGTTCCAGAAGCAAAGCAGGGGTGACGTTTTTTATCGGCTCTGTGTCGCTTGTGTAAATAGAAATATCAAGTTCTGTTACCATTACCTTAACGCCCAAAGACGCGAACAATTCGATAGTTTCGCGGATCTGCTGCACAGACGGCGTTCTAATATTGATATGCATCTGAATACCGATAGCGTCAACAGGCACACCTCGTTCTTTCATACCTTTAACAAGATTAAACATTTCCTGCCTTTTTCGCGTATCGCTTTCAAGATTGTAATCGTTAATTACAAGCTGCGCTGTAGGGTCTGCTTCCTTTGCCCAGCGGAAAGCGTTATCGATATATTCAGGACCGAGGATCTCGTGCCATCTGGAACCTTCGGCGCCGGTACGCAGACCGGAGCGGTCGGAAAGCACTTCATTAACAACATCATAGGATTCAACCCTGCCCCTGTAACGTCGCATAACGGTTTGGATATAAGTTCTAAGCCTTTGATTTAAAACATTTCTGGAGACAGTGCGTGTAGAGTTCGCGCTTTCCTGAAAAAGCCATGCGGGATTTTGAGTATGCCAGACAAGGGTGTGCCAGCGAAACCGCATTCCCGTCATTTCACCAAAGTTGATAATGGCATCCGCGGGAGCCCAGTCAAACTTGCCTTCCTCTGGCTGGATACTTTCCATTTTTTGTTCATTACCCGCGACAAGAACAGTAAAATGTTTCATTAAAATTTGCGCGGTTGGCGAAGAAAAATCAACTTCATCTCTTGTAACGGCAGTGCCGATATCAAAATGCGGAGCCCAAATGTCCGCAAGGTTTGGAATATTCAATTCCGCTTTAGGACGGGAAGCAGGATCAAGTTTTATAAATTTTATATCGTCCATCCAGAAAGTAATTCTGTCATTGGGAGTAACAAGATGATCTTCTTTAAACGGAAGTTCAAAATAAACCCAGATAGACGCCTGAGTAGGATCCGCTCCTACAGTATATTCTGTTTTAATTTCCGTCCATTCGCCCCTTCTAACCTGAAAGGATGTAATATTCTGATATGCGTGAGCCTTGGACGTATCTTTAAAAGATCTTTGTACGCTTAAAACAAAAGGACTCATAGCGGGACCTTCGTTATAATAAATCCACGCGGACATACTGTAAACATCACCGGCGACAGCATTGTCTGTAAGCTTATGAACAGGACCTTGCCATGTTTTGGTACGGTTGGAGATACGCATAGAAGCCGCGCCGGAACGTTTCACAGAAGTATCCAGCTCAACCCTTTCCAGCCCCTGCTGCACAGAACCTCTCGGCCCCCACCCCCCAAGAGACCCATTATCAAAACTGGTATCAATCACAGTAACATGATTAAAACTCTGCCCAAACAAAAAACCCGTAAAAAACAAAAACAAAACAAATAAACTCATCCTCTTCATATACACTCTCCAAAAATAATATTTCCCTTTTTCAAACTAATCCCTCTTCCTCTCCCCTTTACTCACTGCTCACTGCTCTTTGCTCTTTGTTCTTTGCTCTTTGCTCACTCCTTAATACTACCAACACTAATCCCCTTAACAAAATATCTCTGCAAAAAAGGATAAACCAAAAGTATCGGAAGCGCCGCCACAACAGTAATAGCCGCTCTGATACTTACAGGAGTTACAATACTCGCGGAAATATCCTGCGCCATCCCCATAGAGCCGATTTGCGCCGCGCTCATAGCCTGCGACTGACTTGATTGCAGATATTCCATCAATTTATATTGAAGCGTATGCAGATGCGCTCTGCCGGAAGTATACAGCATGGTATCAAACCATGAATTCCATGAACCAACCGCGATAAAAAGCGCGATAGTAGCAAGGACAGGAAGACACATGGGAAGAATAATCCGTATAAAAATAATAAAATCCCCGCAGCCGTCTATCCTCGCCGATTCAATAACACTTTCCGGAAGATTAGATATATAAGTTCTTACGACAATAAAATTAAAAGCGCTGATCATACCGGGAATAATATAAACCCAAAAAGTATTAATCATGCCCAAAGACCTGATAAGAAAATAATTTGGAATAAGACCCGCGTTAACATACATGGATAAAATTAAAATTATGGTAAAAGGTTTTCTGAATATAAAAGTTTTTCTGCTTAATGCGTAAGCGAGCATACTTGTTAAAAATACGCCGGAAATAGTCTGAATAACAGTGCGCGCTACCGAGATAAAAAAAGCATTGTAGATGGTGCCCGTAGAAAAAACAGCGCGGTAATTCTGCAAAGTAAAAGAACGAGGCCAGAAAGTGATGCCGCCCCTTGTGGTATCCGCGGCGGAATTAAAAGAAACAGCGATTGTATTCCAGAAAGGATAAAAGGTTGCGAACATTACAAACAGCATCAGAGTAATATTAAAAGTGTTAAAAATATATTTTTCTATTCTGGATTTGGTTAAATACGTCATATAAGCCTTTCCTCTCCGGTGCGTCTTGCTATCCAGTTGGCGATAAATATAAGGCTTACATTTACCACATTTTTAAACATACCGGCAGTAGTAGCAAGAGAATAGTTAAAACTTTGAATACCGTATTTTAAAACATAAATATCGATGGTTTCCGCGACATCTACAATAAGCCCGTTTCTAAGAAGGTACTGCATTTCAAAACCCGCATCAAGAATTCTTCCTATGCTCATAATAAGCATAATAATTATGGTAGCCTTAATTCCCGGAAGCGTTATATGCCACATTTTTTTAAACCTGTTGCAGCCGTCAATTTCGGCGGCTTCATAAAGGTCGGGATTAATGCCGGCGATAGCGGCAAGATAGATGATTGTATTCCAGCCCATTTCTTTCCAGACGTAAGTAAAACCTACGATACCCCAGAAATAATTCGGCTCACTTAAAAACAAAATAGGTTCATCGATAATTTTAAGCCAAACAAGAAGGTCGTTTATGGCGCCGTTTTCTACGGCGAGCATGGACGCGACAAGACCCGTTACAATTATCCACGAAAGAAAGTGCGGCAGATAGGAGATGGTTTGAACAATACGTTTAAATCCTGTGCTTTTTAATTCGTTAAGGAGGAGCGCAAAACCAATCGCCGTAATAAAACCAAGCGTCATATTAATAATACTCATGGCAAGAGTATTTCTTAAAACACGCAGAAATCCCGGATCAGAAAAAATAAATTTAAACCATCTTAACCCAACCCATTCCTGCGATAAAAAAGAAAGCGATGGTTTGTAGTTCTGAAACGCCATCGTCCAGCCCCAAAGGGGGACGTATGAAAAAAGAACTACATACAGCACTATCGGCAGGGACATAAATATCAATTGACGATCATTTGATACCCTGGTTAAAAAAGTTTGTTTCATTTTTAGTTTTTGGGGCTCCATCTTTGAATGCGTTTATTTACTTCTGTCTGCATAAATTTTTCATAAGCACTAAGCCCTGATTTGCCTAACTCTTCAAGATATTCTTCCCAAAGCCTGTCAAACTGACCTGTTCTTGACATGATAATCCGCGGCAGGAATCTGCGGTAAACTTCTTCCGCTCTTTTCCATGCAATCTGAGCGTCGGAACTGTCGGGAGTGTTAATCTGCCATGCGGGAAACCATACCGGGTTAGGCGGAGGATTAGGATCCATCAATTCTGCATTGCTTGTAACTCCGTATGCCGCCCAAAGTTCTTTGTCTTCCGGGCGCACCGCAGCTTCCCGTTCGTGATAAAAGTCGCTGATGTTGGTAGGCCAGTCGTTTTCAAAAGTGCCCTCTTTTTTTGGATTATGGCTGCGCCACAAATGCGCCTGATTGTGAAGTTTCCAAACTTCATCCGCCTGCTGATCCCTTTGAAGCTGTGTGCGGTAGGGAAGTCCGTTTTCATCAAGCTGGTAATCTTCGTCCAATATGCCGTAAAAGCCGATAACTTTCTGCACATCATCAGCAAGCTGCGCTTCAAGGAAACGCAGGATACGTACAGGATCTTTCGCCTTTACGCTGATACCGATTCCCTGCCCGACATTGGGTAGGCGGCGGTTTCTGTAACGCGGCGTGATTGATTCGTCAAAGACAATGGGAAGCGGAGCATAGGTGCGGTTGTGCATCCCCTGATTCGTTAATGAATATTCGGCGGACTGAAACTGCCATGCCTGATCATGGAAACCAAGCACACGGCCGGAAGCGATTTTGGAAAGATATTGATCGTAGTTATCCACAAAACATGATCGGTCTATTAAACCCAAAGTATTCATTTCATTTAATTTTTTAAACCATCGTTTGGAAATATCCTGATATAAAAAAGCCTTGTATTCATGAGTTACAGGATCGATGGTTCCGTTTCCGTCATTCGGAAAACCGGCAAGAAAGTTGGGCGGGTTAATAAGACAGAAAGAACGCCAGTCATAGGAGAGGATCGTAAACCCGATTGTAGGCATATTATTTATTGTTGGATATCTTTCTTTGTATCTGATAAGAATATCAAAGTATTCGTCCATTGTAGTAATTTTGGGATACCCGAATTCTTTAAGAACTTCTTTTTGAATCCATAAAGCAGAGTCGCCGTACCATGTGCTGTAGTCTCTGCCGGAAACAACTCCCCATACAGGAAGTGTATAAATGCGCCCGTCCTCTTCTTTCATTTTTTCCCATGCCTCAGCATAGTGGGCTCTCAGGCGGGGAGCGTATCTTTCAATTAAATTATCCAGCGGGATAAGAGCGCCCGCCTCGTAGAACTTGGTACTGTCAACATGAAGCAGGTCGGGATAATCACCGCCCGCTATCATAACGCCGATTTTTTGGTCTTTATCGCCTACAAGGATATCCCAGGTAAAAGTAACATTCAGATTATCAGATATCCATTTATAGATTTTATTGCCTGCCGGAGGCTGCTGCATATTCGCCATTGAAAAAATGGAAATGTTGATAGGATACGTGGGGTCTGTGTCAGGATATTCACGATCCTTTTTCCCGCCGCATGAAATAAAAACCGCGCAAATTGCCAATATTAACAATTTTTGAAGATACTTACTAAACATCACATTCCCTCCAAAAGATACGAATTTAAGTAATCATAATAGAAAATCTAGATACGGGTTATCGGTAATTTTCCCTATCATCAGGGTTGGACAACCACTCAATAGCCAATTGTCTTAGTTCCAGAGAAGTATTACAGTGAAGTTTCTGTTTAATGTGTTCCTTGTGGGTATCTATCGTTTTGGTGCTAAGATTAAACCGCGAGGCGATTTCCAGGGTTCCAAGCCCCTTACCCATAAGGGTAAAAATCTGAAGTTCCCGGTTTGATAATTTTCTAAGCGATAAATCCCAGTCATTGCCGCCGCGCGGGTTTACGCCTGCCATTGCTTCAAAAATACGTTCTCTTTCTATCTCGCTAAGATACACTTTTCCGGATACTACAGTATTTACAGCCTCAATTACTTTTTCCTCCGGTTTATCTTTCATTATATAACCGCGCGCTCCAAGACGCAGAACTCGTTCCGAGTAGAATCTTTCGTCATGCATGGAAAGGACCAGAATTAATACTTCTGAATCTTGAGCTTTTAGCTGGGTAATAAGATTCAAGGCGTTTTCTTTGCCCAGAGCGATATCAAGAATTACAAGTTTTGGTTTTAATTTTTTCGCGAGTTTTAAAGCATCGCCGGAGTTCAAAGCTTCTCCAATTACAAGATACCCATGGGTACCCTGAATCAGAGAAACCAGTCCCCTTGAAAAAACAGGCTGACTTTCTACAATTAAAACCTTTACAGGATCCGGCATAAGTTACCTGGTTATTCTCTCAAATTGCACTTCTACATTTATCTGAGCATTCTCATTTTTTCTGTCGATGATAAATGTTCCTGTTTTAATACCGAAACTGTTGTTTACGCCGATACCGCCGCCGATAATAATTGTCTTGGATGGAGATGTAGTAATTGATTTTACTTTCCAGCCGTTATGCGGAACCGCAGTAACTTCGATTGTATCCCCCAGCCTTGCGATTAAATTGCCTGTAGCAAGATTATTATCGCTCACTCTGATCGCGACCCAACCGTTACCTTCCGTAACTTGCGGTATCAATGTGAATATGTCATCGTCAGTTTCGCCGCTGTAAGGTACGTATGTAGTTTCGATGTGATCCCGGGCTGGAATTACGGTATCTTCTGTTTCATAAAAATAAATTTCGATTTCACCGGGATCATCAATTACAATAATTTCAGGTATATATTGAATGACAGGCTCAGATCCGTCATCAGCAAAAATTAATATCCCAAAGTCCTCTGTACTTTGATAGCCCATATTTGTATTGCTTGCCCAGTTGCGGATACCGGTTCTTCCGCCGTTGGTCGCGTCATTTATCTGAACATCAAAACCGATAATTTGCCCGGCAGCGGGTTTTATCGCGTACAGGGGAATTGCCATTTCTACGCGGTATCCTCCCGGGATAACCATTGTTCTTGATACAAACTGCGAACTGTCTCCGCCGTTGAATGACGCAGCATTACGGAAGTTAACGCGGTACTGGCCATCGTCCTGTTCGTAAATTGCGGTCTTGCCGTTGTTTTGGTCTACAAAGACTTCGACAGAGTCCTGTTCATGGACTGTGTTGGATCTGTCGTCCAGAGAAGAGTCGGCAACCTCTGTCATTACATAAAGGAAATTATCATCCCAAAGCGCGCGGAAAACTGATCCGTCTTCTGTAAAGCCCATTGTCCTTACATTCATTGGAACAGGCTGCGCTCTTTCCCACACAGGGTCAATGGCGCGGGTAGCGCGTGTTGTAAGATTGACAGTTCCCCTATTGGCATAAGTTACAGGCGGCAAAGTGCGTAAATTAATCGTTCCGTAATTAAGGGAAGAAACTTCCTGGCTGTTGTCAAAATCATTCCAGCTGTAAATATTATCAGCGTTTTCAAGCCTAAGATCAAAACCAACCCTCGCGTCAAGTTTTCCTTCAAACGGAATTACAGCGAGCATGGCATATCCGTCTTTGTAACGAACCGCGCTTCTCTGATCAAACCCGGATGTAAACGCAACCTCGCTTCGGTTTTCAAGTTTTTGATTTCTCGGCTCAATAAAGAAATTTACTTTCCCCGAAGGATCGATATTGTTCATAAATACCTTGGTATATATCGAAGTATCATCCCACATCACTTTAAACCATCCGTATTTATTACCCATGTTGTCGGCGATATCGCGCGGGGAAACATAGTTCCATATTGTGTCATTTATATTAGTTACCCTGTTTTGAGCATAGGTTGCGTCGATTCTTTTGATCTGTATTGGCATATTTGTTGGATCAACAATTATCCAGTATGCGGGTTTTGCCTTTAAATCCTTTCCAAAGAAAAGAGGGTGATCTGTTCTTCCTGGAACAGGGTGATTATTAAGCCAGGTTTCAATATCGGAAAGACCCCATACCACTACCATATCAAGGTTACCCTTTACAGCTTCTTCGCGGAACATGTCAAAAAGAGCGCGGTACTTGTAAGCCTGTTCAATTAAAATATCCCTGTCCGCTCTTTTGGTTGCTTCCCCTGAATTGGCATAAATGGAAACATCAAGTTCTGTCACCTGAACCTTTAAACCAAGAGAAGCAAACCTCTGTATAGCCTGACGTAAATCAGAAACAGTCGGCCACGCAAGGCTGATATGCCCCTGGATACCCGCGACATGAACTGGGACACCTTCATCCAAAAGCGTCTTTAAAAGATTGTAAAAACCGTCCTGCTTGGCGCTTGGAGATTCAATCGAATAATCATTAAGGCACAAAAGAGCGTCAGGGTCTGCTTCATGCGCCCACTGGAAAGCTTTCGCTATATACTCATGGCTGCCAACGATTTGATAAAATCTGGAATTACGCATTTCGCCGTCGTCCCCGATAACTTCGTTAACAACGTCCCATGTATGAATCTTGCCCTTGTAGCGCGTAACAACTTCTTTAATGTGCCTTTCCATCCGCGCGTAGAGCTGTTCTTTGGTAGCAAGCCCGTCGGGACCGGACCCTTGAAAGAACCAGTTCGGCGTTTGATTGTGCCAGATAAGAGTATGACCTCTTACAAGCACATCGTTTTTCTCGGCATATTCGATAAGCGCGTCCGCCTGCGTCCAGTTAAAACGTCCTTCCGAAGGCTGCAATGCGTCAGGTTTCATCCCGTTGCCCAGAACAAGCACATTAAAATGACGCAGCAGCGCATGATGGGAATGATTGGGATTAAAATAGCCCGGTCCTTCGATAGCCGCTCCCAGCGGAAATTCAGGGAAAAATTCATGCAAGCTGGGAATATCTTTTTCTGCCATAGGCGGCGGAGAAGGAGGAAGCCGCGTGATCGTTATATCATCAACATAGAAACTGAAAAGATCGCTGGGCTCCGTATCTTCATCAGATTTATATCTGCCTTCAAAATAAAGGTAGACCATAGATTCAAAACGGGAACGCGGAACAGTATACTCACCTTCGATAAAGACCCATTCGCCTCGCGGAAGACGCGCCGCTCCAATAGTGGAATAAGTTTCCCCCTGCCCGTCAATATTTTGCTGAATACTGATATTGACAGCCTGGGAAGGAGCGCTGTCATCATCGAACATTGCCCAAACGGAAATATTATAAGTTTGCCCGGGTTTCAAACTGGCAAGAGAATAAATCGCGCCATGCCAGGTTTTGGATCTGTTTGTAACCAGCAGCGATTTATCACCTGAGTAGCCGGTACCGGTAACAACACGCACAGAAGCGCCGCCTCTTGGCATCCAGCCGCCCGAATAATTTTCAAAATCTTCAAAGTAAACGACAGTCCCGCCGCCGCCCGATGTCGCGCAGTCTGAAACAAAGAACCAGACACCAATTACCAAAAAGACCAAAACAAGAAAGTGAAACTTATTATTTTTCGCCATTTTATTTCTCCCTTAACCTACTATAGGGGTACTACCTGTAGATGTAGATAGGGAATATTCCCTATAAAACCCGCCATAGGTGAATTTACCTACATTAAAAAACAGCAATACAGAGTATTATAATAAAAACAAATTTCAGGAGAGTAATATGAAACACATAATTGTTATTTTTACGCTTTTAGCGTTCATTTTAATCGGCTGCAACGAACCGGGCACGGGTGGTGATGGCGGCGGAAGCGATATACAATGGAACGTTGACTATTTTGCTGCATTTGATGACTCTCAAGGCAATTATCCTGGAATAGAAATCGATCTTACAGATTCTCCTGAACCTATTTTGGATATTTCCAATTACGGAAGCGTTACCGTAAACGCGACCCTTTATATTGACGATGAAGGTGAAACAATAGCAGAAGAACAAACAGGTGAATTTACAAACCTCGCTTTCTTTAAATTACTAAAAGTACCCGGCGGAACCAACTGGGATGACGAAGAAAATTACTGCGCCGATGTAAAATGGAATATGAATGTTGACGGCGACTCCACCTTAAACATTCTGGATGGAGACACAGGAATCCCCACAACATTATTAATTCAGGCAAACTGGTCAGAATTTGAAGACGGCGTAAGAGTAAAATCAATAAGAGTAAATTCAATAACTTTCGCAACACCCAGCGACGAAATAGTAATAGATCTTGGCGGCACTTACGGCTTTGGCAGTAACGGAGGCGCCTTAATAAATTTAAACGCAAACATTCAGGATATGTCCAATTATGCGCTTGTTGTAGTTGTCGCGTCATTGTATAAAGATGAAGCTTGTACAGAACCAATAACAGATCAGGAAATAGCCGATGCAGCAGCAGCGCAGCAGGGACTTGCGCATTTTAATCTGCTAAAAGAAGACAAACAAGGCGGCTGGGAAGATTCAGATAATAGAATATTCAGCACACATGTCTGGAACATGAAAAACGGAGAAAACAGCAAAGCGGTAGTAAATGAAACAGGCGTACCCAATTATCTGCTGGTAGCATCAAGCGGCGGCGGTATAACAGTAAGAGGCGTAAAAGTAGAATCGATAACCTTCGTACCTAAAGCCGTAGGTGTAGTTGTGCTGGATCTTGTTTACGGAAGTGATCTTGCTGTCAGCGGAAATACAATAACATTTACCAATGCAAATCATACAACATATAACAGCGGAGCTGCAATTTATTTCTTTGATTCTTCCGTTCTTCCTCTTACAGGAAAAACCGTTAGTGTTTCATATACGATAGTAAATTACGTTGAAAATCCGTTAATAGAGCATCAGTTGGTTATTCAGGCATCCTGCGGCAAAGGGGGAAGTGAAGTTAATCATTCTTCTGGTCAAAGATATCCTGTACTTGAAGAAACCGGCGTTCCTACAGGTACTTTTACACTGGATGGAACAGCATTACAAAATGCCGGAAGCGGCTTTCCGCTTGTAGATGGCAGCGGTTTCCCTGCCGGCACAACAACAGCATTCCGTATTATAAATAACGGCGGCACAAAGGAAGTAGAAGGCGCTCCTCAAAGCGAAACAAACAAATTAAGAAATGTAACATACATTTTAAGAATAAACTCAGTAACAGTAAACTAAAAAACCGGTAGCAGCTACCAAAAAAGGTAGCTGCTACCCAAAAACCACGAACCAAGCGAACACACACGAACAGGAAATAAAGAAATGCTAAACCTCAAATTCTTCCGTTCGTGTTCGTTCGTGTTTTGCCAACGAAGTTTCTAGGCGGTTCGTGGTAAACCTCTTCCATTTGTGATATAATACCCACATGATACTTTTCAACAAAAACTGGAAGTTCCTAATAAGCGACCCCAAAAACGCCCATCGTCCCGATTACCCGGATCATACCTGGAAAAATGCAGAATTACCCCATGATTGGGTAATAAGCCGTCCCTTTAAAAAGACGGAAGGCGGGTGGACAGGGCAGAATATGCAGGGGTTCTTTGAATGGGAAGAAACGGTCTGGTATCGCAAGGAATTTACGCTTGCGGATTTAAGCGAAAAGAAAGTATTTGTTTATTTCGGCGGGGCATACAGAAACAGCACAGTTTATATTAACGGAGAAAAAGCCGCACAGCGCGCTTATGGGTATTCCAGTTTTGAAATAGATATAACTGAGTTTGTAAAAGAAGGAAAAAATATAATAGCAGTCCGGCTTGATAACGGATGTGAAGCGCCCGATCGCTGGTATTCCGGATCGGGATTATTCAGAAATGTATTTTTAAAAGTTCTTCCCCAAGTTCATGTTAAGACATGGGGCGTTCATATTGTATCGAATTTGGCATCTGATAAAAAAAGCGCGTCTGTAAAGGTTGAAGTTGCTATTGAAAGCGCTCAGAGAAAAAGCAGCGAGAAAATATTGTTTATCAAATTGCTGGATAACGAAGGAAAATGCGCGGCAGAGGGCAGGGTGCCTTTTAATTCCGCAAAGAAAGAAATTATTTTAAAACATGATTTTGTAATTAAAAATCCTTTGTTGTGGTCGGCAGAGGAGCCGAATTTGTACAGAGCCATTATGCATATTGATGATGAGCAGTCTGCAGAAACGCGTTTTGGCATCCGGAATATTAAAATTGAATATAAAAAAGGAATGACTGTTAACGGAGAAAAAATAAAATTAAAAGGCGTATGCCTTCACCACGATTGCGGTATTACAGGCGCTTCTCATTACGATTCTGTCTGGCGGCGAAGGCTTGCCATTTTAAAGGATTTGGGCTGCAACGCAATTAGGACAAGTCATAATACGCCGGCAGCTGAGTTTCTGGATCTTTGCGACGAAATGGGATTTTATGTTATAGACGAATGTTTTGATAAATGGAAAAGCGGCTATTATGCAGCGCATTTTGAAAAAGACGCAAAACGTGACCTTGAAGACATGGTTCTGCGTGACAGAAATCATCCCTGTATTTTTATGTGGAGTATCGGCAATGAAGTTGAGAATCAGGGCGAAACATCCATGCTGGAAATACAAAAAAAACTTGTAAGCATTATCCGAAATCTCGATGATCGGCCTGTAACCTGCGGCTTGTCTCCGCACGCAAATCCCAGAAGCCTTGTAGGAGCGCCTGCATCTGAACTTGTAAAGATAACAAAAAAACTTGCAAAAGATGTTGATGTTCTGGGGCTTAATTACCATGAAGTGCTTTATAATGACTACACAAAAGGAATTGAAAAACCAATCGTAGGGACGGAATGTTATGAATATTATTCAAGCACGGCTTTAAACTTTGAAGAAATAACAGAAAAAAATCCATGGACATTTGTGCTGGAAAACGATAATGTAATTGGACAATTTATATGGGCAGGGATTGATTATCTTGGTGAATGTCCATGGCCCGCGAAAGGCTGGGCAGGATCTATCCTTGATATTTGCGGTTTTTTAAAACCCAATGCCTGGTTTAGGAAATGCTTATGGAAAGAAGAGCCTGTAGTATATCTTGCTTTTTATGATCAAAATAAAAAAAATGATTATGCGAGAGGCCGCTGGTCTTTTCCGCCTCTTTCTTCTCATTTAAACCTTAAACATCTGGAGAGAAGAACCGTAACCGCCTGGATTTTTACAAACTGCGATGAGGCGGAACTGTGGATTAACGGTAAAAAAATCGGGAAGCGCAAACCTCAAAATTGCATTATTCAATGGACATTTGAGTATCAAAGCGGCGAAGTTAAAGTAACAGGATTTCGTAACGAAAAAGAAGTTTGCTCCCATGAATTAAAAACCGCAAGTGAGGCAAAAAAGATTTTGCTGAAACCTGACTGTAAACAATTGGCAAGCGGTGAAATCGCGCACGTAGAAGTAAACATTACAGATAAAGACGGCATTCTCTGCCCAAACGAAGAATTGTTAATTGAATTTACATTAACAGGAGACGGAGAAATAATGGGCTCCTGTTCCCCCGATTTAAATTCAAATTTAGGTTTTACTTTACCAAAAGTAATAACAAGCGGCGGCAAAGCGCTGGTAATGATAAAAGCCAATTCCGGCACCCTAACCCTAAAAGCCTTTAACGAACACCTCCCCCCGGCTTTTGTGAATATTGAGTTGGAAAATTCTCTCGCGGAGGCGCGGAAGAGTTAGGAAATTCTCTCGCGGAGACGCAGAGGCGCAGAGGACGCAGAGTTATTGTCCGACAGATCTCATAAAACTCAAAAACACGAGAGATTTCAAAGAAAAAGAAAAAAGAATTTAAAGAGAAGATCTTCAACCCTTCTTCTTCCTCCGCGTCCTCTGCGCCTCCTTCAAACCTTCGGTTTGCGGTCTGCGAGAGTCTTGGCAAATCCGCGTCTCCGCGAGAGTCCTTGCTAGTCTAGTCCTTGCAAAAATCTTCTGCATCTCATAAAATAAAATTCATGAAAATGACTTTGCGGTGGTTTGGGACCGGGGTTGATCCTGTTACTCTTGATAAAATCAGACAGGTGCCGGGAATAGACGGCGTTATTACTACTCTGTACAATGTTCCGGCTGGCGTTAAATGGGATAAGGATGCAGTTTTAGCGATTAAAAAAGAAATAGAAGACGCAGGTCTTTCCATCGCAGGCATAGAAAGCGTAAATATTCATGATTCAATTAAAATAGGCGCAGAGGATAGGGACTTTTATATCGGCAATTATATCGAAACTTTAAAAGTGCTGGGAGAGGCAGGAATTAATCTTGTTTGTTATAACTTTATGCCTGTTTTTGACTGGACACGTACCGATTTGGCGAAAGTCCGTCCGGACGGCGCTACAGTTTTTTCTTATAATCAAAAATTGATAGATGAGATAAACCCGGAAAAAATGTTTGATGTAATTACCAAAAACGCTGATGGTTTTCATTTGCCGGGATGGGAACCGCAGAGAATGGCGGGAATAAAAGAGCTTTTTAAAATGTACAGCGCTATAGATGAACAAATACTTTTTGCGAATCTGGAATATTTTTTAAAAGCGATAATGCCTGTATGTGAACAATATCAGATTAAAATGGCAATACATCCCGATGATCCAGCCTGGTCTGTTTTCGGACTGCCTCGTATTATGACATGCAAAGAAAATCTTTTGCGTTTAATTCGTATGGTAGATAATCCGTTAAACGGAGTAACTCTTTGCAGCGGAAGTCTTGGTACTAATCCCGATAATGATATTGCGGATATTATTCATAGTTTAAAGGGAAGGATACATTTTGCCCATGTAAGAAATATAAAACACAATGCGCCCGGAGATTTTGAAGAATCCGCGCATCTTTCAGCTGACGGATCTCTTGACATGTACAGCATAATGAAGGCTTTATTTGATATTGATTTTGAAGGACCTTTGCGCCCGGATCACGGAAGAAATATTTGGGGAGAGGTTTGTATGCCCGGATACGGACTTTATGACAGAGCAATCGGTTTAAGTTATCTTACAGGACTTTTGGAAGCTATCAAAAAAAATAAAGGTGTAAAATGTTAAAAGAATACGACTGCTGGCTGCAAAAAAGAAAGATCGGCTTAACAATTAAAATACCGGATGCGGTATATGTTCAGGGTGACAGTGAAATAATTACACAGGCTGCCAAAGAATATGTTAACGGAATTCAAAGACTGGCAAATGTTACACCAAAAATTGAAACAAAAAAAACTGCCAATTCCTCATTGCCAAAAGCCTGGCTGGGACTAATCTCTGACATGGAAAAGCAAGCGCTATTTTCTAACCTTGCTGCCGGCGCCGAAGGTTTTGTGATAAAAATTGCGGATAACAATATTTATATAGCAGGTAAAGATGACGCTGGTTTATTATACGCGGTATTCCGTTTTTTATCTCTGCTTGCTTGCGGAAAAATAAAAGACAACTTTGAAATCAGCGAAACTCCCGCATCCTCATTGCGGATAATAAATCATTGGGATAATTTAGACGGCACCATAGAACGCGGCTATGCGGGAAACTCGCTCTTTTTTAAAAATGAAAAAATTGTATACGACAGTCAGCGGATAGAAGATTATGCGCGACTGCTTGCAAGTATCGGTATAAACAGAATCTCATTAAATAATGTTAACGTGCGCAATAGAGCAAAACTTTTAATTACAGAAGTATACCTTGAGCAATTGGCAGAATTGGCGGCAATTTTCAGGCGTTTTGCAATCAGGTTGTTTATAAGCGTTAATTTCGCGTCTCCCCGCGACCCTGGAGTATTAAAAACAGCAGATCCCCTTGATGCAGACGTAATAAAATGGTGGAAAGAATGCGCGTCTGTTGTTTACAAATACATTCCAGATTTGGCAGGTTTTATTGTTAAAGCGGACTCGGAAGGGGAGAGCGGACCTTTTCAGTACGACCGCACTCACGCCCACGGAGCCAATATGCTTGCATCTGCCGTTAAACCTTACGGCGGAGAAATTATATGGCGGTGTTTTGTTTATAATTGCCAGCAGGACTGGAGAGACAAAAAAGCAGACCGCGCTAAAGCCGCTTACGAAAACTTTAAACCTTTAGATGGAAAATTCGATGACAATGTAATCCTGCAGATAAAGTTCGGTCCCTATGATTTTCAGGTGCGAGAGCCGGTATCCCCGCTTTTCGGAGCATTAAAAAAGACGCGTCATATAATGGAATTGCAGATAACGCAGGAATATACCGGGCACCAGATTGATCTTTGTTATTTGCCCTTTATGTGGGAAGATATTATGAACTTTGATACAGGAGAAAAAAGTATTAAAGATTTAATTAAAGGTTTTGCCGCTGTTGTTAACACAGGTCTAGATAATAACTGGACAGGTCATACATTGGCGCAGGCTAACCTTTACGGTTACGGACGCATTATCTGGAATCCTTCTCTTGACGCGAAAGAAATTGCACACGAGTGGTGCGCGCTTTCCTTCGGTCAAAATGAAACCGCAGAAAAGATCTCAAGTATTCTTTTAAAATCATATCCTGCATATGAAAAATACACTTCTCCTTTTGGGATATGTTTTATGGTTACCCCGGGTCTTCATTACGGACCGAATATCGAAGGTTACGAATACAGCAGATGGGGAACTTACCACAGAGCAAATGTCAAAGAAATAGGGATAGACCGCAATGAAACAGGATTTGTAAATCAGTATGCTAAAAAAAATGCCGATATATTTTCTGATCCAAAAAAGTGCCCGCAAAATCTTTTGCTGTTTTTTCACAGGTTACCCTACGATTTTATAATGAAAAACGGCGAAACGCTCTTACAAAATATTTATGATACGCACTTTGAAGGTTACGATGAAGTTTTGGAAATGCTGGAACAATGGAAAAGACTTAAAAAAAATCTGGATAACGCGGTTTATGAATCCGTACTATCCAGATTTGAAAGGCAGCTTTTAAATGCCCGCGAATGGAGAGATCAAATCAATACCTATTTTTTCAGAAAAACAGGCATCGGTGACAGCAAAGGAAGGCTGATTTACGATTAGCTTACTTTAAACCGTGAAACTTCCTTAATTAGCACATCAATTCCTTCGCGGTTTTTAATTGAGATTTCATTAACATGGTGAACGGCAACATTTATCTGCTCAGCGCCTGAAGCCATCTCATTCATGCCCGAAGTTATTTCCTGTGTTACTTTCTCAAGATTATTACTTTCCTGAATAACTTCTTTTGCTCCATTAAGCATTTCGCTTGATCCGCTTCGTACCTGACGCGTTATTTCGTTTACATTGCTTATGCCGTCAAGAATCTGTTTGCTGCCTTCACCTTGTTCTTCCATCGCGCTTCGGATGTTTTCTTCCTGTTCGGCAACGGTTTTAACGCTGGTATCAATTGCTTCAAAATTGGAAAGAACTTTTTCTGTAGAACGGGTTATCTTGTCTATCGATCCTTTTATCTTTTTTAATACTCCGCTGATTGTTTTGGACTGATTGCCGGAACTTTCCGCGAGTTTTCTGATTTCATCCGCGACTACAGCAAATCCCTTTCCGGCTTCCCCGGCATGAGCGGCTTCGATTGCGGCATTCATGGAAAGCAGATTTGTCTGGCTTGCTATATTCTGCATAACGGAGTTAATTTCCATTAACCCTTCTGATTCGCGCGCAATTTCCTGGATATCAGACGCTACGCCTGAAAGACCTGTGCGTCCTACTTCGGAAGCTTCTTTTAACGTAGTTACATTTGCGCTGTTTTTAATAAGAGTTTCTGTAACGGACCTTGTATTCGCTACCATTTCTTCAATGGCAGATGATGCTTGAGCTACATTGTTGCTTTGGTTTTCTACATGGCCGTTAAGCTTGTCAATATTCGCAACAACCTGTTCCATTGTAGCGTGTGTCTCACTGACGCTCGCGCTCTGATTAATTACACGTCCTTTGATACTCTGGACATTTGCGGTAATTTCGTTAATAGCCGCGGCAGTCTCGTTCATATTGCTCGCAAGGTCTGTGCCTGTGCTTGACAGCTCTGAAGTCTGGCTTATGATTGAAACTATCATTTTGCTGAATTCATCCATTGTCTGATTATATGCTCTTGACGCCTGCGCTATTTCATCCTTACCGTGATCAGAAAGCCTTTCCCTTAAATCGCCGATTGCGACTTTTTCAAACGCTTTTACCAAAAGACCAAGAGGGCGGCTTATCATGTTGGATATATACAATGCCAAAATGATAGTAGCAGCAAGCGCTATGCCAAGCGCCGTAATAATTGCCATTAGAAGCGTCCTGTACAATTGCGCAGAGGAGGCAGAAATTGATGACGCTGTGCTAACCATATATGAAAAAGATTTATCATAATTATCAAGTATTTTATCACTGTGGATTTTGCAATTATCAAGCCCGCTTAAAATTGCGGAAACATTGGCTGTTTGAGAAGCCGCGTAAATACCCAAAACAACAGGTACCAGGTCATTTTCGTAAATTGACCTTGCCTCGTCAAAGTAGCGGGTTGCCTCTCCTTCGCTTACAGAAGATCTGTAATCGTTCATGTATTTTTCCATTACAGGCAGCAATACGCCGATACTGCCGAACTCAATCTCAACCTGTCTGAAATTACCCGTAAGTGAAGATATCACCATCTCGCGGACATGTATCCTTACTTTAAGCAGGGTTTGTTCAACAAAGGATAAATGAGGCATCGGCCTAACTATATTTCTGTACATATAGGAGCCGGAATCCTCAATTTGCTGCATTCCGAAAATGCCTACACCGCCTACCGCTACAGCAAGAACTGCAACAATTGCAAAACTAACGATGAGTTTTACCCGAACTTTCATGTTTTTCATTGTAATCACACCTTTTTACTACAGATTTTTGTATATCAGATACTTAATATATCGGATTATTGGAGAATTGTCAATATTAAAAAACGCTGAAAAATGATAAATTTATGTTAATTTATCATTTATAGCCCGTTTTGAATTTTTCAACAGATGCTTCCATTTCGCTTGCAATTCTAAGGATGAGCTCGCTTGAATCTTTGGTGGAACCGGCGATTTGGTTCATTTCGGTGGTCTCATTGTTTATATGCTGAATATTTTGGGATATTTCAACAAGTCCATGCACCATTTCATTTGCGGAGCAGTTTATCTCTTTTATGTTGCAGGAGGCCCTTTCAGAATTCATCGCGATTTCCTGAGTGCCGATAACAAGTTCGGCTGTAGATTTCGCGATTTCATTAACTCCCTTTGCTGCTTCAACAACTGATTTTGTTACAGACTTCGCGTTTTCAGATATGCTGATTATCTCGGAATTAATCTCGTTCATTCTTTGAGCGGCAGTAGCGGATTCAATTGCAATCTGATCGCTTCTTTCCCTGGTTTGATTTGTTTCTTTAACAAAGGTGCGGATATAATCTGTCATATCATTAATTATCATGGTAATTTCCGATACTGCGCCTACGGCATCCGGCATATTCTTCTGCATGTTTTCAATTTGATCTGCTATTTCATCTGTGGCTTCTGCGGTTTGTTTTGCAAGTTCTTTTACTTCGTTTGCGACAATCATGAAACTCTTGCCTGCCTCTCCCGCGCCTGCTGCCTCTATCGCGGCATTCAATGCCAGCATATTGGTTTGATCCGCTATGTCGCTGATTACGCTTACAATCTTGCCAATTTGCCTGCTTGCTTCTTCCAGTCTGTGTATAATTTCGTTTGTATTTTTTGCTTTTTTGTCAGCGTCTGATATTTTATTTTTAACATTTTCGCTGTTCACGCTTACCACGGTAATCGATTTATTTATTTCTTCAACGCTTTTAGCTACGCTGTTAAAAGCATTGGAAACAAGTTTTGCAGAATCAGATGTTTTTCCGATGCTGTTTTGAATATCATCCACAAGTGTGCTTGACTGGTTTACTCTTATACTCGTCTGTTCTGACGCTGCCGCTACAGTGCCTATTGTAGAGTTTATCTCTTCTATCGAAGATGCTGTAGCGCTGATATTTGCGCTTACTGTCGAAAGTGAATTTACAGACTGGGTCATTGCCGCGGAGAATTCCTCTGTCACAGTGCTGACTGTTTCTGTCTTTTCACTTAGTTCCTTGCTGTTTGCTTCCATTTGCGATGATACTGACAAAAGGCCCATTGCGGCTTCACGCATTTTTTTGGAAGTATCCCTGATGCCGTTTATTGTCTGACAGTTAAATTCCATAAGATGGTTGCAGGCGGAATAAAAATCTCCGAACTCCGCGCCGTATCCTTGCGGAAACTTTACTGTAAAATCTCCTCCAGCGACTATTTTTAACAATCTTGTGCCTATCATTATAGGTTTGCTGTTTGATACAGAAAAATAGAGCCCAAAAATTATTGTTATTAAAAGCGCAATAAGAGATATTACAATAAGCCTTGTAACCGCATCTTGTGAATTATGTTTGTTTCTTAATGATATTTCCCTTCCAAATTCCAGCCTTACCATATTCATTTCTGATAATATATCCAGACATCTGTCGGATACAGGTGAAAGAACTTCCTGTACAAAATCGCCGGGTTCTTCTCCTCTGTTCAGAATACCCTGGAAATCGTGCATTGAATCATCCCAATAATTTATTAAACCGGCAAATTCATTATAAAGCACAAGTGACTCGTGGCGCTGGAGCGTTTCGGAGAAAGCTTGCATATTTTTTCGTATTACATCTATATCAACATAAAATTCATCAAGTACATTATTTCTTTTTACAGCGTCTTTTTCATAAACAATGTCGCGTCCTTTAATTTTAATATTTCCAATAGCACCCCTTGCCTGTAATACAAGCTCAAGCGGCTCCAGTACCCTTGCGATATTTTCATCGCTTATTGAAACTGTAGCGTTCAAATTTATTATGGAAAGCAGCGAGATAAAAAGCATGATAACCGCCATTAGTAAAAATGCCAAAAGGAGCTTAACCCTCATTTTTAATCCTTTGAATATTTTAAGCATTTTCTGTTCCTCCGTTATATATTATTTTATTTTTTATTTTTTCTTTTTCTGTATATTCGATTATTGCGGCAGGGTTTAAAAAAATCAGAATTTTTTCGTTATATACCCCTGTGCCGAAAATAAAATCGCTGTAGATATGCTTGTTTTCAAGATAAAAGACTTCATCGCATTTATCTATAACATTTTTTACAAGAAGTCCCATTGGCAATGCGTTTTTAAGGATTAATAAATAAAGTCTGTTTTCGGTATAATCCTGCTTTTCTACCGGGGTAAAATTTTCCGGTCTTTCAATGCGGAAAGTAACACCTGTAATATTAATAAAATATTCGCCGTTAATTTCCTGAATATCTTTTGCTTTTATTCTTTCTATTCTGGAAATATCGTTCATGTAAACGGAAAAATATTCTTTTCCTGAACATTTAAAAATTAATATTTGTTTTTCGTCTCCGGTTTTAATGTATTTATCTTCTGCCTCAGAGAATAGCTGCAAAGTTTTATTCTCGATATCCTCTAAACCCATAAAACGCATGATTCCCGCAGCGTCAAGAATTGTAACAGCGTTTCCGTTTCCAAGAACCGTTACGCTTAAATAACACGGGCAGTTCTGTAAATATATAGGAAGATGTTTAACAAGCACCTGTTCTGTATCCAAAGCATTATCTATTAAAAGAGCAAATCTTTTTCCGTCTGCCTTGAGTACAAGGCATTTTATTACATTGGAAGCATGGCATCTTTCCAGAACTTCATCGGCACTAACTTTATTTGTGTTTTTTGCTTTTGCTTCTATTTCATCCATGGTAACAACCGGTATAATCTGGCCGTTATAAATTAAAGCCAGAGATTTATTTATTTTTTCCAGTCTTATTGAAAATGAGTTTTTGCATATACGCACTATATGTTCCACATTTAATTCCGGTACTGCATAAAAAATGGAATCAATGTTTACTATGAGCGTATTTATAACAGAAAGAGTTAAAGGCATTTTAAGCCGGATTGTTGTTCCAAGCCCCGGTTCGGATTCAACTTCGATAGAACCGCCGGATTTTTCTATGTTTGTTTTTACAATATCCATTCCAATGCCGCGCCCGGAAAGATTTGTCACCTGTTTTGCGGTTGAAATACCGGGATTAAAAATTAAATTTAAAACTTCTTTTTTAGGCAATGAATCCAGAGTTTCTTTGGAGGCAATTTTGTTTTCAAGCGCTTTGTTTTTAAGAGTTTCAATATCTATGCCGGCTCCGTCATCTATTACTTCAATAATGGCTAAACCGTCACGCATATAGGCATCAAGAGTGATTGTGCCTTTCTGCGGTTTGCCGGCTGTAATCCGCTGCTGCGCTGTTTCCATGCCGTGATCTGCGGAATTCTTTACAAGCTGGGTTATAGGATCTGTCAGCTCTTCAAGTAAATATTTATCCAGTGTTATATAGTCCCTTAAAATATTAACTGTTATTTCTTTATTTAAAATCTTTGCGGTGTCACGTATTATTCTTGGGAATTTGCTGAAAATAACGCTTATTGGCTGCATCCTTGTGAACATGATCTTCTCGTGAATATCGCTTATAAGATGATTTATGTCATGCAATAGGGGAGCAAAGCCTGGAATAGATTTTTTATAATCAGTTACGGCAGAAAACAGCTGGTTGCGCGTTAAAATCAATTCATTTGCCAAATCCATAATCCTGTTAATTTCTGTTATATCAAGGCGGATTGATATATTATGATCTCTTGAAGGTTTAATGTTTTTTTTGTTTTGTATAAGAATAGCCGGATTTGCTGTTATTGTTTTTTCTTCATTGTCTTCGCCAAAAAGCATTTCCTTTGATAAATGAGATATCTGGCTTATGTCTACAGCGATTGCCATAGAAAAAAGATTTTGCTCCAAAACACTGGATGCCAGTATTTCAAGAGTAGAAGTATCATGTTCTTTTAATGCATCTGTTAAATTATCTGTAAATACCGCGTTATTTGTATTTTTAAATGTTTTTTCTTTGCTGCCGTTTACGATTGCCTGTAAAATTGAACCAACAGAAAATATATTTTCTATCATTCCCCTTGGATTTTTGTAGTATTTTCCAAGGCTTCTGTTAAAATCAATGTTAACCGAATATATTTTATGACCGCGCTTTATCGCGTTTTTAAGAGCGTTTTCTGTCGGCTCTTCTTTTATATTAAAAGGTATTTGTAATTCTAAACCGGATGCTGTGCCATTAGATTCTAAATGAGAAGCACTTTGTTTTTCTTTATTATCTGTATCATTTTTAAAGTTATATCTTTTAAGAGTGTAAATAATTTCATTTATGCAAATTTCATCATCATTATTCAGGTTATCTATTAGCTCTTTAAGGCAATCTACGGATTGCAGGATAATATCCGCGATTTCATCATTAATTTCAGTAATATCATCTTTAAGCTGGGATAAAATGTTTTCCAGCTCATGGGTAACCGCAACTATTTTTTTAAGCGATAAAAAACCGGCTGTTCCCTTTATACTATGCGCGGCGCGGAAAACAGAATTTATCAATTTTATATCTTTGGAAAACTCTGAAATATCCAAAAATGCTGTTTCTATTTTTTCTATGTGTAATCTGGCTTCTGCTTCAAACTCGCCAAGAAAAATGCTTGTATCAAATATCATCGGCAGCCGCTTGTTATATCAATTTTGCAATATTCGGCGGCGGCAGATATAATCTTTTCGTATGAAACCGGTTTTTCCAGAATATCATTCATTCCGGCTTTAAGGCATAATTCAATTTCTTTTTCTTCGGATGACGCGGTCACGGCAATAATGGGAATTTCACGGGCATTTTCGCAAGGCCGGCTTCTTATGGTTCTTGTTGCTTCCAATCCGTCCATAACAGGCATTTGCACATCCATTAAAATCAGGGAATAAAGATTTGGATTTTCCGTAAACTTTTCAACCGCTTCTTTTCCGTCTGACGCAAAATGAACAGTTAATCCTTCTATTTCAGAAAGCAAGGTTTGAATAATATCCCTGTTTAATTCAATATCATCTGCTACAAGTATCGTTTTATTGACCAAAGCCATTTCCGGATTTTCCGGCTCTGATAACGATGCTTCATGGCTGCCAAAAAGCTTTTTTTCGTTTTCGCTTGAGTTAATGCGCAGTTTTATCCGGTTAACCAAAGCATTGGAAGTTCCGGGTCTTTTTGCGGAATAATCTACTGCTCCCATGGCAAAAGCCGCATTTTCATCTTCATCATTTCCTCTTTCAGTTAAAAAAGTAATAGGTATATTTTTACTTTTGGCAAAATCAAAAATATCGCTAAACACAGAAAATGCAACTTTACGATTTTCGTAAATATAAATAACAATTGCTGACATTTCATACATTTCCATTGCCGCAAGAGCCGCCGCGCTTGTTGCTGTTATACTTATATCAAAATGGTCAGTAAGCTCGGATCTTAATTCTGCCAATACACGCGGCTCTTCGCTGACAATAAGTATATGTTTCTTATCCTGGCGGTTTTTCAATGCTTTTTCTCCTGCAATAATCACATTATACCGAACATATCGCCACAAAACTGCAACATTTAAAGAAGCAAAAAAAAGGTGTCAGACCCATAAATGGTACCTGACACTCATATTTGGGGAGTGGAGGATTTGGGGTTCCAGTCGCAAACCTCCTGTTTGCTCCTTCCACCCCCGCCTGCGCGCCTTTCGCCGCATTCATGCGGCTCAACCCCTCAAAGGCTATCGCCTTTTCGGGGCACGGCGCTCCGGTTCAAATCCTCAAAATTTAAAAAAAGCTGAATGGGTTTTTTCCATTCAGCTATGAGATTGGGGAGTGGAGGATTTGAACCTTCGAAGGCTGAGCCAACAGATTTACAGTCTGCCCCATTTGACCACTCTGGAAACTCCCCGGTGATTGAATAATATTATGTTTAAAATAAAATTACAAGGGGGTATTTGATTAATTTCTTCTAATTCCGTCTATTGCCCATGAGGTTATTACCGAAAGCCGCTTGGAAATGGCAGAATCTATGTGTATTTTGGAGGCAAAAAAGTCGGAAATATCGGCGCCGGCTATGCTGTAAATGAGGATACCTTCGTTTATGGGTTCAAAATAAAGCTGAGCTATAAACTTGTCCTCCCTGATAACCGGGACCAGCAGATACGTCATGTGCCTGAAATTGGACAGGGTATAACGAAGACCGTTCTGAACAAGAGCCATTTCCCCCCTGTAAAAAGTATTGCCAAAATTGACATCCTTAAGCCTTATAAAAACAGTTTCTGACTGGGGAACCTCTGCCGCGGGGGCAGGGTCGGGGATAGCACCGGTCTGCCTTTCTGAGGCAATACGGGTTGCTTCTTCAAAAAGAGGCACTTCCTGATTTCTGCTCGCGGATCTGTAAAGGCGCCCCTTTAGGTCTCTTACACGGGAAAGGGCATTATAGACAGCGAGCAGATTCGCGCTGCCTGAGATCACCTGAATTGATTCAACCAGATAGCCGGGATTTCTTCTTAAAATCATGTTGATGTTTTCCGGAGCCAGGCGTGAAGTTTCTCCGCCGAGTATCACAAACCCGCCGCTTTTTTGACTGGATTTTACATATCCTGATTCGGAGAATATTAATGAACGTGTTTCCTCATTTATATTTGGGAAAATATCATTTAAAGAGCGTGTTGAGGCTCCCTCCCGGGCAAATAAACCGGAAACGCAAAAAATTAAAACAAATATAACTATTATTTTTTTCATTAATATGCACCTTTGCCGATTATTACGGCGCCGAAAGTTTTAAATATTATCCACATATCAAGCCACACAGACCAGCTTTGAAGATAATATAAATCATAGGCAACCCTGTCCAGGTAATTGGCATCCGACCTTCCGGAAACCTGCCACATCCCTGTAAGCCCAGGTTTTACAGAAAAAACTCTTGAGTAGTCTTCTCCGTATTTTTCTATTTCCGCGTCAACTATGGGCCTCGGTCCTACAAGCGACATCTCGCCTTTTAAAATATTAATAAGCTGAGGAAACTCGTCTATGCTTGTACGTCTTATTATTTTTCCAATGGGAGTTATTCTTGGGTCATTTTGAAGCTTGTGAGTCTTTTCCCATTCATCTTTTAATTCCGGATGCGCGTCCAGAAGTTTTTTTAATCTTTCATCCGCGTCCTGCGCCATAGAACGGAATTTATAGGCATAGAAATATTTTCCGTTTTTGCCCAGCCTTTTTTGTTTGTACAAAACAGGACCGGGAGAGGTAACTTTAATTAAAAGCGCGACTAATAAAAGGAAAGGCAAGATAAAAAGTCCTCCTAATATTACAACACCTAAATCCATAAAACGTTTCACTGCCAGATTCAGATAAAAGTTAAGTTTATTGCTTGAATCTATGCCCAGAACACCGCTGAAATCACGGACAGACATCCAGATACTTGAAATATTAAAAAAGTTAGGAATTATCACATTGTATCTAAAAGCATAAACAGATGTATTTATAAGATGTTTTAGTTTGCCGGCATCCAGTCTTGGCATGGCAACAATCGCCATTTTAATTTTGTATTTTTTAACTATTTCGGGTCCTGCCGCGAAATCATGAATTATTGGAATACCCATATATTCATCATCGCCCAGAGGGTTATCGTCCAGAAATAAAACCGGCACATAGCCGCTTCTTATGCTGGAAAGCAGACAATCCGCTACAAGTTTTCCTGTTTTACCCGACCCGTAAATTACGGTGGGAATTCCTCCCAATCTGGTTTTAAATAAAAACCAGTGAGTTATACTTCTTGCTACAAGAAGTATGATTGTTGAAAATACACCGCTTATAAGAAACGCCGTATTAATTGAATCCCATACTTCCCGTTCAATTATACGTGAAATAATAATGCCGCCGTAAACATAAAGCGAGCTTAAGAAAAAACGCCTCATTTCTTCGGAGGGGGCAAGAGATACTCCGGGGTATAATTTATGTATTTGAAAAATTATGATAAATGCCGGCAAATACCGCCAATAGGTTATAAAAGATTTAAAATTGATGCTTTGATAATCCAGTAAAAAACCGTAAATTCTGACCAAAAAGAACCCCCAGCCGAATGTAAGCATAACCGCCAAAAGATCGGAAAATACAAAGAAAGTTGAGGTTAGGGCAGAGCTGGTACGGCGGTATCTTTTGCTGTACCACTTGTCAAAATCATTAAGGTTCATATGTATAAAATGACTAAAAATCGCAAAAAATTCAAGGGGTTATTTTCCTCCCGGTATCAATTCCAGAATTTCTTTAATAGGCATACACAGCAAATCCGCTTCAAGAGAACGTTCTTTTTCCAGTATTGTTTTCGCGGCATTCATCATCGCAGGGTATGACGCGCGAAGCAGATGGTTTGCGTAAATAATAATTGACGCGCCCCAGAGAGAGAGTTCTTTTACCGTAAATTGATTGTATGTGGTAGGCACCAGCACTATCGGAATATTATTGTATTTAGCTCTGAATTTTTCGCAGAATTCACGGATATCATCTCCTGATTTTTCCTTGCTGTGGATCATGATACCATCCGCGCCGGATGCCGCGTAAGCAAACGCTCTTTCCAGCGCGTGGGAAACAGGAAATCCCGCTATTAAACTTTCAAGTCTTGCTATTATCATAAATTCTTTTGTAACCTGCGCGCGTTTTCCAATGCTTAATTTTTCGCAAAATTCATCGGCAGGAGAAAGTTCCTGGGTGACATCTGTGCCAAACAGCGAGTTTTTTTTAAGCCCGATTTTATCTTCGATAATAACGGCTGAAATTCCATTGCGTTCCAGTGTGCGAACTGTAAAGATAAAATGTTCCGGTTTTCCCCCGGTATCTCCGTCAAAAATGATGGGTTTTGTAGTACATTCAAGTATATTTGTAAGATCCTGAAGACGTGTAGTAAGATCTACTGCCTCAATGTCAGGCTTTCCTTTGCTGGCAGAATCCGTAAGGCTGGATGACCAGATACCGTCAAAACATCGAAGCCCGTCTTCTTTTTCTATTTCCAGATTTTCAATTATAAGAGCAGAAATCCCCGAATGCGCTTCCATAATTCGGATTGGTTTTTTTACTTCCAAAAGCCGCCGCAGCGATTTAAGCCTGATATCAGGCGTTGTACCGAGCGAGCGAACAGCCTCGTTTAACGCGGATGAATTTACTCCCTGAGTATAAGGTATTTCTATAACTTCGCCGCCTGTTTCTTTCATAAAAGCAAAAACTTTATCACGTTCCTTGCTCATAAAACCGCTTGTCCAGTCGTCCCCGTGAATAATCGCGTCAGGTTTGTATTTTTTTAAATTTGGAATATAACTCCACTCCTGCTGAGGAACAACTTTATGAACACCTTTTATATTTTCTACAACCTCAAGTCTTTGCTGAAAATTAAGATATGGCAGGCGTTTGTAAGGAGCGATAGCTGTATCCGTTAAAAGACCAACAAGCACATTCCCGTATTTTGACGCTTCCTTTATTATATTAATAATACCCGGATGAATTATATCTCCGCTTAATCCCAAATAAATAGTCTTCATTGAACGACTCCTATAGAACGCATATACGTTTCAAGTAATTCGCAGAATCCCTGCATTTCATGAGGTCTTATATCCCCTATATTCGCGATTCTAAAAGTATTTGCCCCGCTTAGTTTTCCAGGGTATATGGTAAAACCATTTTCACGCGCAAGATCGTGTAACGCGTCAAAAGAATATTTATCTGTTAAAGGTTCTGTAATCGCTGTAATTAATTTTGATTGTGCCTCTTTAGCAACAAGCATTGAAAGACCGCATTTTTCTGCGGTTTTAACAAGTATATCCCAGCATGCGCTGTACCTGGCGTAACGATTTTCTATTCCTTCAAGTTTAGTTTCTATAATTGCCTGACGCAGCGCGTACATGCTTTGCACGGGAGGCGTAAAACGGGTTTGCCCTGTTTTTTTAAACCATGTGTATTGATCATAAAGATTTAAATAATAATTACGCATCGGGTAGCTCGCAATTTTATCCAGCGCATCTTTGCGGCAGAAAACAAAACCAATACCTGCCATCCCCTGAATATTTTTATTGGAAGTAGCCGCCATAAAATCAAAGCAATCTCTATTCATATCTATTGATATTGCCGCAAACGCGCTTACGGCGTCTATAATTGTAACAATACCGTGTTCATGGCAAAATTTGCAAATATCGGGAGCCGGGTTTAAAAGACCTGTTGTTGTTTCATGATAAACAATCGCAAGATGTGTAAACTTTCCTTTTAGCAATTTTTCTTTTATTTTATCACCTTCAAGCGGTAAAAAACCTGAACTTTTATAAACTTCATAGTTTAATTTATATACGCCGGCTATTTTTGCCATACGCTCTCCATAAGCGCCGTTATCTATAACAAGCAGTTTCCCGTTATCCGGCACGCATGATGATAACATGGCTTCATCCGCGGCTGTCCCCGAGCCGCCGAATAAAACGGTTTCTATATCTTTGCCCGCCATTAAAGACAATTCATGGCAAATCCATTTCATTATATCGCCGAACTCTTTTTCTCTTGGACAAATATCCGGGCATACTTGAGCGTATTTGACACTGTCGGTTGTAGTGGCAGGTCCCGGGTTTAATAAAATTTCTCGTTTTACTTTTGGCAAATTTAAATCATTCATATTTTACCTTCTAAACATTGCATAAATGCTTTTTTATTTTCTTTTGGACTTTTATCAGGTCTTCCCAAATCTTTTCTGTTTCCTTTGCTTGCCAATACTTCGATAAAAACAGGTCCTTCCGTTTTTCGCGAACATAATTCGCCAAGTTCAGGCAATGCCGTAACTGAATGAACCTGTTTGTAACCGCAAGCTTTCGCCAACGCGCAAAAATCAATTGAGGGAGCGATACTTGGCTGCCCCCCGACAGAATCATGGCTTGCGTTATTTATAACAATATGACGTAAATTTAAAGGAGCCCTTTCTCCGATAGCGGCAATATTTCCCATGTGCATAAGCAAAGCTCCGTCCCCGTCAATGCAGGTAACACTCAGATTCGGTTTAAATACAGCGATTGATAACGCGATAGAAGAAGCATGCCCCATTGAACCCACCGTAAGAAAATCGCGGGGTTTCTGCATATTGTATTTTTTGCGAAGTTCGAACAGTTCGCGGGAAGCCATGCCTGTTGTGCAAATATAAACTTCATCTGGGGAAGAGGACAATATTATCTTTTCTATTGCTTCTTCGCGTGTAATTGTTTTTTCCTTTGTTTTGTTTTCCTGCGGCAGAGGAGCAAAAGTATCTTTTCGCGCGATTAAAGCAAACGGGGAGTTTTCTTTTTTTAAATACGCGTAACAAATATCCAGCTGCTTTTTAACTTCTTCATGATTGTCAGAAAGAACCAGATAGGGGATTTTCATCGCGTCAAAGAGATCGCAGGTTACTTTTCCCTGTTTTAAATGCTGGGGCTCATCTTTAACGCCGGGCTCTCCGCGCCAGCCAATAAGTAAAATAATTGGGATGCTGTAGACTTCACTGTCTGTAAGGGAGAGCAGGGGGTTTACCGCGTTTCCAATTCCGGAGTTTTGCATGTATACACAAGGGATTTTTCCTGTCGCAAGATAGTAACCTGCTCCAAGCGCTATGGCTGCTCCTTCATTTACGGCGGTTATATGATTGTTTTTTGCCGCCAAAAAGCAAAAGCTTTTTAAAAGAGAATCCGGCACCCCTGTAAAGAAACCGGTACCGTTTTTTAACAGTAAATCTATAAAATATTGAGGGTCTATGTTCATTTTAGTTATTATAACATATAAAAATGAACGTTTGCAATATAGTTGATAAATAATTCCTTTTAAGATATATTTATTTTATGCGTAGAACCATTTTTTTATTAACAATACTATGTTTTTTTGTTTTAATCCCGCAAATTCATGCAGAAACGGATGAAATAGCAGAAACAGATGTAATTTCAGAGGCTGAAACAGCTGAAACGGTTGAACCGGTTGTAATTAACAGAAGACCCCTCATTAAAACAGATAATTCGTTTTTGGGGCTCCCTGAATACATGAATTTTCAGGGCGGGATTGACGGCGGTTATGATGATGTTTTATGGATCGGCGCGGGGCTTAGGATAGACTATTCGCTTGGACCATTTGCTGTATCAGGGGAAATTTCTTTTTTAAATGATCAAAAATATTCACCAGCCGCAGCGCTTCTTCCCGCAGGGGATTTGGGCGGTTTTTACTTTTTATTAAACGAAGGCGGTATTACTTATAACGGACAAATCTTGCAGATTGCCGCAGGCCGTTTCAGAAACTACGATGAAACCAACTCTCCGTATTCTTTGTTTTTAAATTCAGACGGTATTTCCGCTAACACTTTTAAAATCCGCCTGGAATCAAAATATGTTTTTTATCAAACACAATGGATACAGTTAAACTGGAGCAGCGGAGTATCATCACCTGCATGGAACGAATACCAGAGGCGAAAGCAAAATGCCGATACTACCGATCCTTTAAGTCCGTTTTATCCTCCAAATCATTGGTATCAGGATTCAGGAGTTGATCCATGGGATACATCGGGTCTTCTTACTTATGGTTTTCCCGATCGCGGATTAAACATAAAAATATACGGCTTAAAGGTTAAAGACTGGCGATTTGGTTTTATCGATGCCGCGCTTTACAGCCAAAGACCTTTTGACCTTGAATATTTTCTTATCCCGCTTCCTATGTACTTTGTTCAGTATTTCAGAACAACAGAAGGAAGGCCCTGGGCTACTCAAAATAACGACAAATCAATAATGGGATTTTTCTGGGATTTAGATAAAAAAAGCTGGGACGCCTATGCGCAGCTGTTAATTGCGGATTTTAGCTTTGGATTTCTTAATGTCTTTTTGGATGAAGAATATTTTTCACCTAATCCATGGAAACTGGCATGGTCATTGGGAGGCAGGGTAAAAACAAAAATCGGCAATTTTGGTTTTCATCATGCGGGAGCATTAAAATATACTTTTAACCCCATTGGAACAAATTACGAAGGGTTATACGCGCATGATGCCGCTAATACCGCTTATGGTTATACCTACTATCCAGAAACACGCTACTTTGTCGGAAACGATGCTGTAAATCTTACAATTCAGGAAAATATGATAGGTTACAAACACGGCGAAAATAATATCGCATTCCAGATTGATTACCAAAATACTTTTTATCGTTTTGTGATAACTTCTGAACTTGAGTTTGTTCTTGCCGGAAGCAATTCACCTGCCAATCCCTGGCATGATTATGACAGACGCGTTAATATGTATGCAGACGGCAAAAAAGGCAGTCAGATTTTTAATGACCCGCAGCTTGAAAAAAGAATTGAATTTCGTCTTAATGTATCGCGTCAATTCGGACGCTTTGGTACTTACGCGGCAATTGCAATTGGCGGACGTTTTAACAGACTGGAACTTGTTCCGCCGGATATTGATCCGCATTCAGGAGGCGCAACCCGAACAGTTGATGATGAAATTTGGATTTGGAAAGCATCAGATAAACATTCACTTATATTCCGTATGTCAATCGGTTTCAGATACTTTCTTCCAATCATATAAAGGTTGTTTTTCATGAAGAAAATTATCCTTTTACTATGCGTCTTTTTTATTATTTTTCCTCTTTGGGCTGAATACTATTATCAGGATGATATAGAAATATTTACATTAACTCACCTTAGCCGCAGAATGGGAAAGGTTATTCCTTTTACATCTTTTCCTGTTCACGGCTCTGATATTCTTGATTTTGCGTATTTTTTGGAATCAACTTCATCTAAACTTAACGAAAACGAAATTTCAATGCTGGAAAATTTAATAGAAAAACTGGAAAAACAAAAAGATAAAGGGATAATTATAAATGGCGGACTTAAAGCCGCATATGAACACAGATTAAGTACAGGGCAATTTATGCTCGGAGAAATTGAATTACCTGAAGCGGAAGATGTCCGCAGAGCGTACTTGAATTTTTCTCCTGTACTAAGCATTTATTCGTCAGGCGGGACTTTTAACGGCATATGGATTTCAGCCCAGGCTGATTTTAGACCTGCATGGAGCGATGAATTTGCTCCATGGTCTAATTTTTTTACAAAAGCAGATATTGCTTTTGATTTTTTAAAAAGAGGCATTCTGGCATGGAACGGCGAGTATATTAATGCTTCTATAAGCCGCGATACAATCCATTGGGGAAACCCTGCGGGTTCTACTCTTTATCCTGCAGGCTGGCTTCCTCACATGGACAGTATAAGAATGAATGTACCTATTGGTCCTTTCAGCCTTGATTATATCCTTGCCACAATTATGCCCAAAAGAGCGCGTCATAAAGATCTTGAACTAGGCGAAGGTTTTGGTTTTATGTACTTTGATAATGAAAATCCTTCTACTATTTTATTCGCGGCTCACAGGTTCCAGTGGAATTTTGGAAGATTAAAAGTCGGCGCCGGAAGCACAATGGTATATGCAAGAGCAAACAATCAATTTTTAATAACAGACATTCTTCCTGTTTCAATTTTTCATAACGCTGACTCTTCTCCAAATAATATGGCGCTGATACTTGATATAGAATGGACTATTTTTCCAGGTTTTGGTTTGTCAGCAATGGTTGGTTTTGATGATATAGATGCTAAAATCTTTGGTATACCGGACGGCTCAACTCCTACAATACCCGGTGTTATTATTCAGCTTGAATACAGTATGGCAAGTAAAAATGTTTTTCATTACTATATGCTGGAAGCAGGTTATACTCATTATTTGTGGGGAAGCTTTGAATATAACGATACTTCTCCTGACAGCTGGAAGGGTGTACATTTAGCAAGGGCAATCTACCGATACAATCCAAACAAATACGCTGTGCTTCTTCCTCTTACAAGCCCTTACGGACCTGCGTCTTTGTGGGGAAAGTTTAATACTAAATTTATTTTTCCGCAATGGAACCTTAAAATAGAAGCAGAAATGCTTTTATTGTTTAAAAACAGCAAAGTAAATTTAATTGATACGCCTTATGAAGAAAATAATTCTCTTTTAAGTTTTGACCAATGGTTCTTTGCCATTGATATTCCTGTTACATATAAATGGAGAAATTTGGAATTTCTGGTTTGTCCTACATTGCTTTTAGGCTCCGAAGGATATGCGTTTGAATGTACGATAGGAGTTCGTTTTACCCTGGAAGGCAGCAAAGTTTATGAAAAATATTCACCTAACAGATCTTCAAAACGCCGTTCAAGGGCAGAAAGTTCATCTGAATAATGATTATAGGCGTTTTGAGTAATTCTTATTCTTTCTTTTTCATTGTTTAAATAATATTCTGTTTTTTCCAATAAATCGCTTCCGTCCCATTTAAGGGGAATATATGTTTCATAAGGTAAATAAATATCCGGCCATGTAACAAGATGCGACATATCCGGCTTTAAAAGCAAAGCACCTGAAATTATTGCTTCAAAGTCCCTGAAACAAACTTCTCCCCAGCCAAAAGGAGAAAGTACAATTTTGGAATTAACAAGCTCTTTATAATATTGTTTTTGCGCGACAGTGCCGGTTAAAAATAATATCTGCCTGTCTCTTTTAAGATTTGAAATAATGTTTAAAAATAAAACTCTCTGATACGCGATAGAAGGACATGTTACAGGATCAATTCTGGCATGAACATTAATATTACGATTGTTGGTAAATATATTTTTGTTTATTTTTGCGCAGCCCGGAAAAGAAACACGGTTTAATGGTTTTCCGCCGATAAATTGTCCGATAACAGGCATATTAGCTCTTGCGGAAATTGTTCCAAGCCGCTGCGGAAAATTCCAGCGCGGATAGGTTCCAACTCCTATATTCCATGAAAGTTTTATTTTTTTTAGATCTTCTTCTGTTATTATATCTTTGTTTATATATTCTGGATTATCTGTAATACCATTGTTTTTATGATAAAAATCTGCAAAAAGATTTTTGCCGTACAGGTTTTTTTTATAATTATTAAAATCAGAAAATACGGATTTATAAAAAAGAATATCTGCAAACGGCAGAACATCAAGCCTGTTTGTTCCGGCTTCCGGCTGCCCGCAGAAATAAATAATTGTTTTATATTTATCACGCAGTTTTTTTAAAATTTCAAGCTCATCGCTCTGTAAATCTTTAGGCTGTCTGTGCTGAAAACAACGTTCCATAAACAATATATCGTTTTTGTCTTTGTTAAGGCACCAATTTACAGATTGTGTAAAATAAAAAGTTTTTTTGCTTTTATTTTTTAACAAAAACGGGAGCATTGTATGAAAGAGTGATATTCTTTCGTAATGAACAAGAACCGTTATCATTTATTTTTACCGGCTGCTTTAAACGCAAGTTTAAAAATAGTAAAAACGCAGCCGCCTCCGTAAAATGCAGCGTTAAAAAAGATGATTCCCCAAAACCCTGGTAAAAAGCCTGTAAAATGAAAAATTAAAATAAGAGGCATAAGAAAACCTGTTATGCCGACATTTTCCGCAAGTATACGTTCAAAGGAAACGGAGCCGTGCGCGGTTTCGCCTTCTATGTTTTTATAGATTTGATACGCGACACGAGTAAGAAGATTAGCTGATGACGTAAGGCCTGTGATCAGAAGGGCAGGCCACCATAAAGTTTCCCAGTATACGTACAGACCTGTCGCGAAAAAAACAGATGTATAGGCAATAAATCCCATTACAGCGTCTGCCCAGCCGCCCCAGGGACCCGCTTTCCCTGAAACGCGTGCCATGTTGCCATCAACGCAGTCCATAACTGCAAAAATATTAAAAAGTATTACACCGATTGCGGCAAACAGGGAAGACGGGATAGAACCGAAAAAAACTTGATCCCTTGGCCAGGCAAAAAGTATACCGCCTATTACACATAAAAACCCTGAAAAATAAGATATAAATGCAGGGCTTAATTTTAAACGAAGGGCTAGCCAGGAAACGGGAAACGAAAGCGGACGCAATACAAAGCGGGTCCAAAGACCGTCCTGTTTTACCTTTTCGCGCGGCAAAGAAGCGACAATATCT
>WQXG01000015.1 GCA_009784975.1 Treponema sp. | reverse complement strand
TAAATCCTGTTTCATTTAATGAATTTCTTACCCAATTGAAAGTAAGAAAACCGTCAATATATGAAACTATTTTGAAATTGCTGGGGGCTGCGGGAGGACTGTTAAAATCGTCTTTGGTAAGAGTTATTAATTTTGAACTTAATAGACCGCTTCTGACTACAACTATTTCGGTAATAACTGCTAATGCTCTGCTTTCTGAATCTTTTAAGAAAAAGTTTATAAGGTAATCACCTGCCGGCATTGTGTCATTAAACTGTATAGCTCTATCTGCTACTGATAATGGGGGTGTAAGTATAACACTATCAATAACAGTTTCTACAGAAGCAATTGTAACATCAAACGGTAATTCTAAGATTATTGATACAATACCTTCATAACTTGAGACGCTTATTGTTTCAAGGTTAAAATTAACAGTTCCAGTATACCCTGTGGTAATAATAATGTTATTCCTAACACCGCTTAAAATGGGTATATCATAATCGTTGTACGCTATTAATGTAAAATTCCAAGTACCGGGTTTAAGAAGGACATTGGCATCACTTAGATTATCAGAAAATAAACCAAGCCTAACTTGATCCGTTACCGTATCTGCGGACGATATACCGTATAGATAAAAATATGAAATATCAGCGGCTGTCGGCATAACGGGCATTACAGAGCGAGACGGCAAATCGAATACACCAAAACGAACTAACACCATTTCATTTTGATTTGATTGATCTTTTGATATTTCATCAATAGAAAGAGAACAAGTAACTGATGTTATACATATAATAAAGATTAAAAAGGATTTTAATAAAATATTTATATTTTTCATATTCAACTCCTAATTAGTTACGGTTATACGACAGCCTGCGGAGCGTCTCTCTCCTACACTGTTTGTAACAATCGCTGTAACCGTGTATATACCTGCATTTAGTGAAGATGTCGCAAATGTGTAAGTAGAACCGTAACTTGATACAAGAGAGCCATTTACATACCATTGATAACTAGACCATGTTCCCTGAACGATAACATCGACATTTTGTCCTTTTGTTAAGCTAATATTTTCAGGTGTAGATAAATTAGCATCGGATAAAGGAATAATATTTATGCTGATTTTAGGATTACCTGGCTGAGTAGCAACAAATTCAGATGAAGAGCTGCGTGGTAATGGCGCTAACAAATTAGTACTCATCTTTCCCAAAAGATCAGTACTTACTATATAACTGTGATAAGTTTGGCTATTGTGAATTTCCAGCAAATAACTGCCGATTGCGTTATGATGTACAGAATTAATATAATAACCTAAACGTTCATTGTAAACTTGTTCCCATATTTTTGTTCTGGTACTCAAATTATACTTTACTAACCAGGGCAAATAATGATTGCTATTATCCGCATTACTGTTGTTTTCTACACACCAGCCCGCAAGTATTAGCGTCCCATCATTTTCCGGCAGAATATACCAAAAACTGCCTGCTCCATGTTGATATTGTGTTGGGTCAATTAACCATGGGTTATTTGTATCAACCATACCGCTGACAACATCAATATTAGTTATAAAGCCTCTATTTCTGGAAACGCTTCTATATCCGCCTGCAATATAATAATTATTACCAACGGTAAACATACCGTTTATCCAATAGTTGTCTAAATTTACTGTCGGATATTTAATTGTTCCAGTTATTGCATCAATAAAATAAACTGTTGACCCTGTATTTGTTCGCGCTAAAACTACAAGCATATTATGAGTTTGGTCAAATATAAGATCTACTAATTCTGCGTAATCTTCTTCTGGAGACATCCAAAATTCGGCATGGGTCACTGCATCCCATCTTATTTCCGTTACTTTAGCTATATATATTCTTGCTTTTTGGTGACCAGATTCCCAGAGCTGGCAGCCTATGGCATAATCATTATTCCATCTAACAAGTTTCTGACCAACAAGTTCTTGACTATCATTTATATCATTTATGAAATTATCATAAAAATAATTTTCGTTTCCTAAAAAGTCTGTACTAAAAATACAAGGCTGCCCGATTGAGTCTCTGTAATAAACTTGTCCTGTATAGACAAGTTTGTCAGCATTTATTTCTATAAAACTTTCTAAATTGAGCCCAACAGGGTTTGTCCCAAGAGATATTTTTCTTTCTCTGGTAATTGCGCCTGTCGGTGAAATCATTCCTAAATAAGAAATAGCCTCAACATGAGGAGACATAACCGTACTGTGATTATAATTAACTCTGCCGGTTAAAATATATCCGTCTGATTTAACATTTGCTCTGGAACTGAGAAGACCAGTAGTAAAAAATCTGCCGTTTGGTGCTGGAGTGTTAAAAGTAGGGATAGACCATATACTATTTCGAGCATTTATATCAAAAGGTGTTTCTGAATATAAATATATTGAGGAATTGTCATATTTAAACGAGTATATCCTTCCTGATTGAATATTTGTTGGCGGAAAATTTCTTCGATTTATAATAGTACCAACTGTATGATTTTGTAAATTTGCAATTGTATTTCTTAAAATATATACAGCGTTCTTACCAGGCTGTATTTCAACAAAAGCTTGCCCTGAATGCGGCAAAGAAGTTATAAAATGTTGTACAGTGATAATTGAAGAAGAATCGTTTTCTATAACTATAAAACTAGAGTTAGTGGTCGTGCTTGTTATATTTGGAATTGTTATAGTATTTACTATTTCTTTTTCAATTTTGTAGCGATGATCTTGAAAAAAATCGTAATTAGGAACTATTATGCTTCCTACTGGTATTAAGTATTCAAAATAAAAAGGATCACCAGATTCTAATAAAGAATGACTAATTTCTGACTGCTTTTCCGATTTTGCAAGTATAAAATACGTAGGATCAGGATTCGTATCAGATCGAGGCTCATAAACATATACATTAACATCAAACTCTGTATTATTAATTAGCTTTATATATGTTTTATTGTCAATTGTATTTTCTGTAGAAGGTAAATCAGAATTATCACAAGATGCAAAAATATACAAGAAAAGAATAAAAAATATCACTTTAAATATATTTATTTTAAATGAAATAAAAATATTATACATAATTGCTCCTTGTTTAAATTCTGCCTACAAATAACAAGTTAAAGAAAATTGTTAAATTGCAGGCAGAATTAGTTTAATACAGAGGTGTCATATTAATCATTATAAAGATCATGAATATTCACTAGTGAACCTGCAGTAATATCAATTTCTGCATTAAAACCTGTATTTACACTACCTGTAACAGTTGCTGTATACTGATGATCGGTTTTTAATATGAATGAAGTATTACCTGCTTTATCTTTCACTTGTGCTGTCATATCTGCTACTCTAATAAACAAGTTATGTATTGTCCTTTCACTAACGAAAGTATTGCTTCCAACACCAGGCATATTAATTGAAAGAGTTCTAGTTTGACCAGGACTGAAAAGCGATTGACCAAAAGTATCTCTTAACGGAGTAGTACCTTCTTCAACAGTAATAGAAGCTGTAGGTGATTGATTATCAAAAATTACCCATGCAACACCTAATGTTAAATCGTTTGCTAAATTAGCATAAGCTTCTGATACGTCAAAATTTCTTTCAGTATCTGCTCCAGCCATAGGAAAATCAACAGGTCTAAAATATGCGCCACCATCAATTGCTCGTTTAGGATAACTCTGGACAAGCACTTGCCTGTGAGCATTATAAAACATAAATACTGGATAAATATAAAAATCACCGCCATACATAGGAAATTTAGTTTGAATCATTTGTCTTGTTGCAAATCCTAAAGTCGGTCCTCCAGGTCCATTAAGCCGTAAAGATACATCAAGACCTGACGGATTTATTACATTCAATGTGTGACGACCGCCAACTTGACCGCTAATTTCATAACGCTGGGGATTATGCTGCCCGTGATTATAAAAGACATACTCTCTTGTAAAAGGTGAATTAGCTAATACGCCAAGACTGTTTTTATTTGCGTTATATTGTTCTTCTGTTATAAAGATAACCGGAAAACCTTCTGTTTTTGTAAACTTAGTTAAATCTTTTTTAATACCATGATAGTCAGCATTTGCAGGGATACCACCAAGTAAATTACTTGCATTTAAACTACCCTTAAAAGCAACAAGTTTATGATTTGTACGATTGTCAATGAAAAACGCTGCATCATTATTCTGATAATCCGAAAAATCTACTCCAGAACCCGTTTGTGTATTGTTGTTATTGTTATTATTGGAGCCATCATCACACCCCAAAACACCAAATACCAACCCGACAGCCAATAAAAATACCAAAAAACTCGATATTTTCTTCATTTTGAAACCTCCAAAATTGTAATTTTTAGGGTAAATATCCCTAAACAGACATGTACTTATTTTTTATGAGTAGAACCCCAAAACTTTCATACTTGTCTACAACAAGCAATATACATTGTTTTCAACAAGTTGTCAATACTTGTTAATAACATAGATTGAATATGGGTGGAAGTTATACTTATGAAACCAGAGAAATTAAGGGAAATTTTGTCAAATAATATAAAGATAGAGCGGAAAAAACTGGGTTTAACGCAGGAGAAACTGGCTGAAATGGCAGAATTGTCCGCTCAGACGGTAAATGATATTGAAGGGTGTCGGATGTGGGTCAGTGATAAAACCATTACAAAAATAGCGAAAATTCTGCATGTTGAAGTTTACCAGCTATTGATACCAATAACGCCAAGCGAACCGCCTGCTATAGAAGCTACTGAACAAACCCAGCAATTAATTGAACTTGAAGACAGGATTATCAGGAATATACGGCAGCAATTTAAAGGGCTTTTAAATCCAGACAACTAACCAGACTTAATACCCAAATTGTCGTATTTTCGGCACTCAAATTGTCGAATTTTCGGTACTCAAATTGTTGAATTTTCGGGGTTTAAATTGTATAATTTTAGATATATGGAATTCATTAAAAGAGCAATAAGCGCTAAATTAACAGACATTGTCTGGAAATTTCCTGTAGTTTTCCTGACGGGACCAAGACAGAGCGGTAAGAGTACCCTGTTAAAACACCTGTTTTTGGGGAAATTTGAATTTGTGAGCCTGGAAGATAAGGATATCAGAGATTTTGCCTTGAATGACCCGAGAGGATTTCTTAATTCCTTTAAAGGCAGTGTAATTATCGACGAAGCCCAAAGAGCACCGGATCTGTTTTCATACATTCAAACAAAAGTAGACGAGATGAATATTCCGGGAATTTATATTTTATCCGGGTCGCAAAATTTCTCGATGATGAAGAATATTTCCCAGTCGCTTGCAGGCAGGGTAGGAATTTTATCGCTTTTGCCTTTTTCTCTTGGCGAACTGGCGTCGGCAAATATGCTTCCCAAAACAGCCGATGAATGGATGTTTACCGGATCGTATCCCCGTCTGGTTTCATCAAAAATTGATCCGCAAGATTTTTATCCCAGCTATATTACAACCTATGTTGAGAGAGATATCAGGGCTGAACTAAAAATACATGATTTGGATAAATTTAAACGTTTCTTAAGTATTGTTGCAGCTTATACAGGCAACCCGGTGAATCTTACAAAATTAGGATCGGATACGGGTATCGACGCGAGAACTGTTAATTCATGGCTTTCTATTCTTGAGGAAAGCTACATTCTTTTCCACCTGCCTCCTTATTACAGCAATATCGGAAAAAGACATGTAAAAGCTCCTAAACTTTATTTTTACGATACCGGTCTTCTCTGCTCTCTGCTGGGTTTTACTCATGCTGATGAAATTACTAAACATCAGATGCGAGGTCATATATTCGAAGCAGCAGTAGTTTCCGAGATCGCCAAAAAATATTTTAATGCCGGACATAAACCAAGATTATACTTTTGGCGGGATTCGGACAGCATGGAAAAAGAAATTGATCTTCTGGAAGAAACTGTGAATGGACTGGAATTAACAGAAATAAAATCATCTCAGACAGCAAACAGGGATTATTCAAAAAACCTTATGAAATTTAACGCGCCTCAGCCTCAAACAATTAAATCCAGGCAGGTTATTTATGACGGCAAGAATATGCAAATTTCTTTTGAGGAGCAAATTAACGTGAACTATAAAAACTGGAAATCGTTAGCGTAACTGGCTACTCAAAATCTTTCTTGCGTATCTCCATACGTTTAATTTTCCCGCTGATTGTCTTTGGCAGCTCGGGCACAAATTCAATTATGCGCGGGTATTTGTAGGGAGCGGTAACATGTTTAACGTGGTTTTGCAGTTCGCGGATAAGTTCGTTTGACGCGGAAAAACCCCGCGCCAGGACGATTGTTGCTTTCACCACTTGTCCGCGCATTGTGTCTGGAGCGGCAGTGACGGCGCACTCAAGTACCGAAGGATGTTCCATCAGGGCGCTTTCCACTTCGAACGGACCAATGCGATAGCCGGAGCATTTTATCACATCATCGTTGCGGCCGACAAACCACATGTAGCCTTCATCGTCTTCCCATGCCATGTCGCCTGTTTGATAAGTGCCGTTTTTCCAGCTGTTTTCTGTAACTTCTTTATCTTTCCAGTAACCTCTGAATAAGCCGGGAAAATCTGAATCTCCAATTACGGGCGGAATGTTATCGGGAGCACATTCAGCGCTTTCGTACATATTTTTTCCGGCGCGGGTGATGCTCATGTTGCCTACAATTCCTTCATCGCAGACGGAACCGTTTTCGTCCAGCAGCTTAAGATCAAAAAGCGGGGAAGGTTTTCCCATAGAGCCGGGTTTTACGGGCAGCCATTTAAAAACTGCCGCCATAACGGAAGTCTCGCTCTGGCCGAAACCTTCGCGTATTTCAAGACCTGTTAGTTCTTTAAATTTATTGTAAACTTCAGGGCTCAGCGGCTCGCCTGCTACAGATGTATGACGGATAAAACCAAAATCGTAGCCGCTAAGATCTTCTTTTATAAGATAACGGAAAACTGTCGCCGGAGCGCAGAATGTAGCGGGCTTTAGCCTTAAAATGGCATCCAGCATACCTTTTGGAGTAAACTTTTCCGTATCATAAACTCCTACAGCGGCGCCGCAAATCCACTGACCGTATATTTTACCCCATGCAAATTTTGCCCAGCCGGAATCAGTCTGCGTTAAGTGAACGCAGTTGTCTTCGGCGCAGTGCCAGTATTTTGCGGTAACAATATGCCCCAGGGCAAGTGAATGATTATGAAGCACCATCTTCGGCAGCCCGGTTGTGCCGGAAGAAAAATAAATTAACATTGGATCTTTTGTTGCGGACGGGATTCTGGAAAAAGTTTCAGATGCTTTTTGAATTTCGGCTCTCATATCAAGAAAACCGGCAGGAATTGTATCTGCGGAACTTTCATGAGTAACTACCGCTATTTTTTCAAGTTTGGGGCAATTGGGACGGGCAGCAATAATACTGTCAAGCAATTCCCTGTCGTCGACTGTAATTAAAAGCTTTACATTTGCAATATTGCAGCGGTATTCCAAATCTTTGGAAGTTAGCTGATATGTGCCCGGAATGCAAATCGCGCCTATTTTGGAAAGCGCGCACATAAGTACCCATACGGCAGGACGCTGTTTTAAAATGAGCTTTACAACATCGCCTTTTTTTATTCCCAAAGAAATAAGCGCATTGGCTGCCTTGTCGGAAAGGCGTTTTATTTCCGCAAAAGTAAAAGTTTTCATTTCTTCTGAATCGTTTGTCCAGACAAGAGCAAGTTTTTCCGGCTGTAATTTTGCCCATTCATCTGCAACATCATAGGCAAAGTTAAAATCATCCGGCATTTTGCAGCTGTAGTTTTGATAAAAATCTTCGTAACTGTCGAATTCAATTCGCGGCAGATAGCGTGAAAGTATTTCGTTCATGTTTTTATTCCTGTATAATTGTTAAAAATTGCGCTGAACCGTTCACAGCGCTTTGACCATGCGGGATACGCGCATCAAAATAAATAGAATCTCCGGGACTTAAAATGTGTTCGCTCTTTCCTACAATAACTTTAACCTGACCTTCTACCACATAGTTAAACTCCTGTCCGGAATGAGATACCGCCCCGGCATTTGGCTTTGATGAATCAAGCGAAACAAGCAAGGGCTCAATTGTTCTGTGTTTAAAATTATATGCAAGACTGGAAAATTCATATCCCGGATACCTTTGTATCTGAACGCCTTTTCCCTTGCGGCACACTGCAGCGCTGTCCATTCTTGCTTCTTCGCCTGTAAGAAGGACTGTAACATCAGTTCCAAGATGATTTGCAATTGTATATAAAACACTAATGGGAATATCCAGATCTCCGTTTTCATATTTACAATATGTTTCATAGGGAATATCAGTCTCTTTCGCTAAATCAAACGCGCTTATTTCCAATATCTCCCTGAATTCCTTTATCCTCTGCGGAACGTGCCCTCCGTTACCGTTTTTCTCGTTCATACATACTCCTTAAAATTTAAATCGGAATTTTCTGACCATTCGGTCAGAAAACGTACTCCTTAAAATTCTCTTTCCAGTTACTGCTTGTTATCCTGTCATATTTGTCGCGGATTTCGACAGGAATTCCCACCGTTTCATAACCGTTATAATTAAGCCTGCCGTCTGTTTTTATACCGGCTATATTATTATTCAAAATCAAATTTACAAAATCTTCAATACCATTTAGTTTATTTTTTGAATAAATTCCAAAAAGTTTTTTACTGTATATAAAAGAAGCATCATGTATATCTGTCCCCGCTATAACCGGTTTGCCGATTGCTTGCGCATAACGGTTGGCAAGAACATCAAAAGCCTCATCATCATGCCCACCGTTGACAGCCTCAACGGCATCTACACAGCCTGTAGAAAGTATGACCCTGGAGATGTAGTACCGCTGCCTGAAAGGGTGAGCCTGCACTACACATCCTCCCTCTTCCCTGACAACACGGTACATTTCGCCCCTTGTCCAGTTTCGGACTTCCGGGTGCTTAAGAAGCCACTGTTTATCAAGACCGTAAACAAGATAATCATCGCAACCGTCAAAAGTTTCTTCCCAGCCGAAAAAAACATCCAGCCCCCTGCGATCTCCCTCTTTTTTGGCATTCTCATACCCAAGGCAAAAACGGTTAACCCACTCTTCCCAGGGCAATCTTCGGGATAAAGAGCAGTTTCCATTAAAAAAATGGTCGGTTACGATGATGCCGGAATACCCCTTTTCAATATAACCGGCAATATAATCTGCTCCTCCGGAAACCGAGCACCTGCTGGCCTCGGCTGTGTGGAGGTGAGTTTCATACAGGTATGCCACTATGCCTTTATTATACAAAATTCGCTATGGGAATGTAAGGCATTCCCCTCACAAATACCGTCTTTACAAAAACGGGGTAAATGTAATATAATGGCGGTAAGGAGACGACTTATGAAAAGTAAAAGAATAAAAGGTTGGCTGCTTATCAGGCTGCTTCTGACCATAGTTGGAAAGAAATGCATGAAGGAAATGAAGAAAGCATCCAAAAACGGAAAAAAAGCGGCAGCAGACTGCTTAAGAGGTATATTGACTACATCAAAGGATACAGTTTATGGAAAAGAACATAAATTCGATGAAATCCTTGCGGCAAAATCTGACGATGAATTATTCGCACTATACCAGAAAAATGTCAAAATAAACGATTATGAAGAACTGCGTCCGTATATTGAAAGGCACAAAAACGGAGAGGCAGACATCCTTTTCCCCGGCAAACCAAAATTTTATGCCACCACCTCAGGAACTACAAAAGAGCCGAAATGGATACCTGTTACCGAACAATACTACAAAGAAGTGTATAAAAAGATGAACCAGGGGTGGTTCTACTCCATGATCATGAACAGACCGAAAGTATTCAATAATTACACTGTTTCAATCGTAGGCAAAGCAATCGAAGGCGCTGCCCCGGACGGCACTGTTTATGGTTCAATTTCCGGCGTAATGCAAAGGGATATCCCCAATTTTATGAAATCAATCTATGCCGCTCCTCTGGATGTATCTCATATTGCCGATTACAAAGCGCGCTATTATTCAATTATGCGTTTTGGCATAGAAAAAGATGTTTCTCTTCTTCTTACCGCAAACCCAAGCACCCTTGTAGAGATGCAGACCAATGTTAATGAATTCTTCGATGATTATTGCAAAGATATCGAAAATGGAACAATCAGCAGCAAATTCCCCATTCCGGATGATATTCGCGAAAAGATGCTCCCGTTTGCAAAACCAAACCCAAAACGCGCCGCAGAATTACGCAAACTTAAAGAACGCTATGGGAACGTTCTTCCCAAACATTACTGGCCCAATTTGCAGGTAGTAAATGTATGGTTCTGCGGAAACACAAAAATCTACTATGAAAAAGTCCGCGACTCTTTCCCGCCGGATTGCGTATTCCATGAATTCAGCTATGTATCCACCGAATGTAAAGCTGGTCTTGTAATTAAAAGCAATACCCAGGAAACAACAGTATTCGGACACAAGAGCTATTTTGAGTTCATCCATGAATCAGACCTTGACAACCCAAACCCGAAAATCTATCAGGTTAATGAACTTAAAGAAGGCAAACGGTACTGCATACTTGCCACAACCTGCTCCGGTCTTTACCGCTACAATATGCACGATCTTGTAGAAGTAGTTGAATATTTTAATGATTTCCCGCTGATCAGATTTATCCAAAAGGTAAACGGAACCATCAGTCTTACGGGAGAAAAACTGCATGAAAGACAGTTTATAGAAGCAGTGCGTGAGACCGAAAAAAAGACAGGTAAAATAGCGCCCTTCTTTGTCGGTTTTGCCGATCCGCAAAAATCAAATTATAAATTTTATTATGAATTTGCAGATCAAAGCATTTCTGTCACAGAAGCGGAAGAATTTACAAATCATCTTGATAATTGCCTGCAGGAATACAACCCTGAGTACAAAGAAAAAAGATCTTCGAACAGGGTAAAAGCGCCGGAAACAGCTCTTTTGGGACCTGAGTCTTTTGAACGCTTTAAAGCCGCCTGTATCGACCGCGGTTACCGCGACGGACAGTTTAAGCTTAATCTGCTTATGCAGGACGAAAAACGCCACGCAATGTTTAAAGAGCTGGTAAAGTGAAAAATTTTCCGGCTCCTGTACAATGGGTGCATTTACATTCAGACTCTTCTTTTGAACAGGTAGAAAAATCCGGAACAGAGTCTGTTTGTAAAAAAATGCTGCGCAGCATAAAGGGTATCATCTTTGATTTTGATGGTACCCTTTTTGATAATGCTTTTATCGCATTCCGTTTAATTGCGGCAAATCCCCTGGATATGTTCCTTATACGCAATGAAAGACTCATCCGCAGCCGTTTTGCGGGACGGGATTTTTCATCAGCGCAGAATTACTACAGAGCTTTCTTTTCAGAAATGGGAAAAATCAATTTTAAATCGCCGCAGAAAATGCAGAATTGGTATTTGAATATTTATATGCCGCGCATGGTTCGCGTACTTAAAAAACATTATAAACCAAGACCAAAACTGGAAGAACTGCTGCGTATTCTTGACAAACCGGATAATCCCAGAAAAACTGCCATTTATTCAGATTACCCCATGCTTAAAGAACGCCTTGACGCTCTTTCATTGCCCGCATTAAAAAACATAAAGCTTTACGGTCCTGAAATGTTCGGCGCTCAAAAACCGGCTGTTCGTCCTTTTTTGGAAATTGCAAACAATTTAAATCTGGCACCCGAAGAAATCCTTGTAATTGGTGACCGTGAAGAAACAGACGGACTTGGCGCGTTTAATTCCAGGATGCATTTTTTCTGCCTGGAAACCGGCAACAAGCGTTATTACCGCCTGGATCCCAACCGCCGCCGCCCGGAAAAAGAACCGCAAGGTCCTACTCTATTGATGTATGCCGGAAAATGGGAAGGGCTGGTCAATCTCCTTCTGCAGGATATTTGTTACCGCTGATCCCTGCAAGGCGCACAATCTCTTCATGACAATCTTTTCTCATTTTAATAACCGCTGCTTTACGATCCAGAGATGGGTCAAAAAGAATTGGTTCCCCAATACGCAGAGTAATCATAGGCAGTTTTCTTTTTCTTGCTGCAGATCTGATAAGATTAAGCAATGCAAAAGGAAGGTTTGGTTTTCTATATGAAAAAGCCATTGGAAGAATCGGCAGATTGTAGCGGTGAGCAAGGGAGAAAACGCCTTTTTTAAAAGGTCTTATAGGCTGAAAATAATAAAACATTGAACTTTCCGGAAACGCATGTATCCATTTTTTCTTTTTGATAATTTCATCAAATGCAATATTAAAATATTTAATTATGCTTATTTCTTCCGGTATCGGAATACCGCCTGCAAGACGGATCATGTCACAGTCGGGACCTTTAAGGTTTTCCTTCCATGCGGGAAAATATATCGAACGATAACGGATTGCCTGCAGAACAAAAAGAAAATCCCATTTTTGAACATGATTTGATACTGTCATCGCTCCGTTTTTAAGAAGATTTCTGTGTTTATAAAGATTTCTTCTGCCTTCAATTTTTAAGCCGAATCTTAGAATACTTAAAGGAAAAACAATCAGAAAAATACCCAGATGCATAAGAGCGCGCATGAACCTGAAGCCGAATGATTTATCCAAAAACGGATAATCTTTATCCAATATTAAATCGCGCTCAAGTTTAAGAGGCAGCATATGATCATCAAGTTTTTCCGGATATTTAACATCCATCTGCGGTATATAAGGTTCTTTCATATAGCAACTTCTATCAGGTTTTTCATAATATATTCCCGCCTCTCCGGTGTATTTTTACCCATGTAAAAATTCAGTACCTGCGGAACCTGCTTGAGCGTATTTACCGATACCGGCACCAGGCGCATATCTTCGCCTATAAATTGCCCGAACTCTTTTGGGTTAATTTCGCCCAGCCCCTTAAACCGGGTAATTTCGCTCTGCGAACCAAGAGCCGCCCATGCTTCATCGCGCTCTTTTTCCGAATAGCAATAACGTGTTTCTTTTTTTGTACGAACGCGGAACAGCGGCGTTTCCAGAATAAAAACATGGCCTGCGGTAACAAGTTCTTCAAAATATGACAGAAAAAAGGTAAGAAGCAGATTTCGTATATGAAAACCGTCAAAATCCGCATCGGTGGCAATTACGATTCTTGCATAACGCAATCCTTCGATATCATTGTCAATGCCAAGAGCCATCATCATGTTAAAAAGTTCCAGGTTTTTGTAAATGGCAGCTCGTTTTTTGCCGTGCACATTTTCCACTTTGCCGCGCAATGCAAAAATTGCCTGCGTCATAACATCACGGCTGGAAACGATTGAACCTGCGGCAGAGTCGCCTTCCGTAATAAAAATCGTCGATTCCTCTCCGTGTTTGCCGTCTTCCAGGTGATACTTACAGTCTTTAAGCTTTGGTATATTAAGCGCGATTTTTTTTGCAGCCTCGCGCGCTTCCTTTTTAACAGCATTCAGCTCTGTGCGCAAAGATTCGTTTGCGACAATTTTATGCTCCAGTTTTTTGCTTGCTTCCGGATTTTTATGGAGCCAGTCTTCTACGGCATTGCGTACTTCCTGCACTATCCATGCGCGAATGTCGGAATTACCCAGTTTATTTTTTGTCTGGCTCTCAAAAATCGGGTTCTTTAATTTTACAGCTATTGCTGCGATTGTACCTTCGCGGACATCTTCACTTCTGTAATCTTTTTTAAAAAAGGTTTGTATTCCTTTTAAAAACCCTTCCTTAAAAGCCGAAAGATGCGTGCCGCCGTCGGAAGTATACTGGCCGTTTACAAAAGAAAAATATTCTTCTCCGTAATTGTTTGTGTGCGTAAAAGCAATTTCGAGCTGACCGCTTGATGAATGAACACCGCAATAATAACCAAGCGGATACAAACCTTCGTCGCCTGTTTCTTCCGTTAAAAGATCAAACAAACCGCGTTTGGACATAAATTGCTTGCCGTTAAAGGCAAGCGTTAAACCCGCGTTAAGATACGCGTAATTTTGAACTCTTTTTTCTATAAACTCAGAATTAAAAATATAATTTTTAAAAATTTCCGGATCCGGAATAAATTCAACCAAAGTTCCGTCTTTTACTTTTTCTTTAAATTTTCCCTTGCGTGAACTTTTTAATGTGCCTCTCTCAAAAATTGCTTCTGCAAACTCTCCGTTTCGCACAGCAACAACCCTAAAGTAGACAGAAAGCGCATTAACGGCTTTTGTTCCAACGCCGTTAAGGCCGACAGAAAACTGAAACACATCATCATTGTATTTTGCGCCTGTGTTAATTACAGAAACACATTCAACCAGTTTTCCAAGAGGAATACCGCGCCCATAGTCGCGCACCTTTACAGATGCCGCACCCGGCTTGGCTGCATCCTTTACAGAGATATCTATCAGCTTGCCGTTACCCATGATAAATTCATCTACGCCGTTATCAATAACTTCTTTTAATAAAACATAAATACCGTCATCGGGATTCGATCCGTCGCCCAGCCGTCCAATGTACATTCCCGTACGAAGCCTGATATGTTCAAGCGAGGACAGTGTCTTTATCTTAGATTCATCATAAACCGGTGTTTTTGCATCTTGAGCTTTTGTCTTAGCACTGGTTTTCTTTATCGTTTTTTTTGCCGGCATTGGAATAACAACTCCTTATTATTAAGCTTAATATAGTTAATAAAATTATAATGGTATTCTCCTAAAGCTGTTTTTCCAGTTCACTTATTTGTTTTTGGCAATTATGTATGCTTTCTTCAAATTCTATTACAATTTTTTCGTATTCATCGATTCGTTTTTTCTTTTCTTCTATGGATTTTCTGAATCTTTCTATTTTCATTTTTTCTTCGTCAATCGCAAGCGATACTTTTAATTTTAAGATGGCTTTTTCATTATCCATAAGGGATTGATTTAATCTTACTGCCCTTCCTATAATTTCTCCGTCTTCTGCCGTTACAATTGCGTCTATATAATATTTTCTTTCAGGGTCTATCTGCGCATCCATAATTCCGGCTGCCTGAGCGCCGAAATTCCTGTACAGGCTGCTTAAAGATTCCTTAATTGCCGCAATATTGTTTTTTACAGATTGTATTTGCTTCTGAGGATTGCCGTCTATTCCAAACCCGGCAGAAATAATCCGTTTTTCGTCTTTTAAAGATGCTATTTTTTCCTGCGCCGTCTGTGAAACACTGCGTAAAATATCAATTTCTGCGCGTATCATCGCTACATCATCATTTTCTGTAATAACATCGCGGGTGCTGAAACGTTCTCCGATAGAAAAATAAAGCTGTTCCTGGCTCTCCTGCGCTTTGGACAGGAATGATTTTAAAACCAGCCCCTGAGCGCTTTTTCCAATCCATGAAAAGACATTGCCTCCTTCCTTGTTGTCCAGCTCTCCGATACGGGCTTCCAGCGATTCACGTTTAACTTTTAAGGCATCTGCCTGTTCTTTAAAAAGCGATGTAAAATCATCATAAGAGCTGTTTTCCAGAAGGGCTTTTCCAAGCCTGCGGTAAACGACTGCCATTTCCCTGGTTCGCTCTTTTTCTTCGTTTTCTTTATACTCGATTGCTTCTACAAGTTCCTGAAAACGCCTGTTTTTTTCTTCGATCTTTACGATATCAGCATTGGCTTCTGCAATATCCCTTAAATATTCATTGTATTGGCGTATATCATCAAAATCGGCTTTAGGCTCATCTTTTGTGCGGGAATACAATTTTTCTCCGAAATTTTCCAAAAGTATATTCAGTGAAGCGCGGCTTTCCTGGCTGTTTTTTGATAGGTCATCTATTCGTTTTTTTCTGTCATCCATAGATACAATAGTACGCTATTTTAGATAAATAGGGAATAGGGATGCCCCCAATGCCCCTTGATCAAGACAAGCGTTTCATTGTATAAAAAATTAAAGAAAGTAGAAAAAAAACGTAAACAGGAGTGAGTATGAATTTAAATGAACTCAAACACGAAGGCCTCAAAAAATGGGTAGAAGAAGCGGTCGCAATGATGACCCCTGATTCGGTTGAGGTTTGTGATGGAAGCAAAGCTGAATATGACAGAATGCTCAAAATCATGGTAGATGCGGGGCTTGGTGTACCGCTGAATCCGGAGAAAAGGCCGAATAGTTTCTGGTTCCGCTCTGATCCTTCAGACGTTGCCCGTGCCGAAAGCCGCACCTTCATTGCCAGTAAAAACAAGGACGATGCAGGTCCCACCAATAACTGGACAGACCCCGTAGAACTTAAAGACACAATGAGAGGTTTGTACAAAGGCTGTATGAAAGGCCGTACAATGTATGTAATTCCATTCTCGATGGGTCCTGTAGGCTCAGATATCGCCAAAATCGGCGTAGAAATCTCCGACAGCCCGTATGTAGTATTTAATATGCATATAATGACAAGAGTTGGCGCAGACGTGCTTAAAGTACTTGGAACCGATGGTTTTTATGTACCCTGCCTCCATTCAATTGCCAAACCCCTCGGCCCCGGCGAAAAAGATACCGGCTGGCCCTGCGAACCGGATGTAAACAAAAAATACATCAGTCATTTCCCCGATACTTATGAAATCTGGTCTTACGGCTCAGGTTACGGCGGAAACGCCCTTCTCGGCAAAAAGTGCCTTGCGCTTCGTATCGCATCGGTACTTGCAAGAGACGAAGGCTGGCTTGCAGAGCACATGCTCATTTTAAAACTTACCAATCCTCAGGGAAAAGTAAAATACATTGCCGGCGCTCTCCCCTCCGCTTGCGGAAAAACAAACCTTGCCATGTTGATTCCTACCCTTCCGGGCTGGAAAGTTGAAACAATCGGCGACGACATTGCCTGGATGAAATTCAAAAACGGTCAGCTCTATGCCATAAATCCGGAAGCAGGTTTCTTCGGCGTATTGCCCGGAACCAGCGATCATTCCAACAAGAGCGCCATGGACTCAATTAAAAAGAACACAATTTTTACAAACTGCGGTCTTACCGAAGACAAAGATGTCTGGTGGGAACAGATTGGCTACGGCGCGCCCGGTGAAACAATCATTAACTGGAAAGGCGAAAAAGTGCCGTCTCCCAAAACCGACAAACCCGTCGCGGGACAGGAAATTGCTCACGTTAACGCCCGCTTTACAGTGCCTGCGTCTCAGTGCCCCGTAATCGCCTCTGAATGGGATGATCCCAACGGAGTGCCTATCAGCGCATTCCTTTTCGGCGGCAGACGCGCTGCAACCATCCCCCTTGTAAACCAGAGCAAGAACTGGGTACACGGTGTATTCATGGGTTCAATTACAGGTTCGGAAATTACGGCAGCCGCGCTTGACCTTAAAGCCGGTTCAATCCGCCGCGACCCGTTTGCGATGGTGCCGTTCTGCGGTTACCACATGGGCGACTATTTCGCGCATTGGCTTAAGCTTGGCAAAAAAGCGCAGGATGAAGGTCATGGCGACAAACTGCCCAAGATCTTCTTTGTTAACTGGTTCCGCAAAGATGCCGACGGCAAATTTATGTGGCCAGGTTACAGCGAAAACAGCCGCGTCCTTGCCTGGATGTTCGACCGCTGCGACGGCGCGCAAAACTTCGTAGAAACACCCATCGGCAACCTGCCCAAACCCGGAAGCATACCTTTACCATCCGATGTAAGCGATGCGACAATGGCAGAACTTATTAAATTGGACGTTGATGGCTGGAAAGCAGAAATCGCCGACGTCAGGGAAAACCACTACTCCAAATTCGGCAGCAAGCTCCCCAAAGAACTCGCAGACCTTCTGGACGTACTGGAAAAAGATTTAAACAAATAGCTAATAAAGATTTATTAAAAAAGCCCTGGGAAACCAGGGCTTTTTTTCGTGGTTGATCTTTTCTTATGGCTGTCTGCCTATGTATGCCAGGATTCCGCCGTCTACGTAGAGGATGTGTCCGTTAACAAAGTTAGAAGCTTCCGAGGCAAGGAACACTGCGGGACCGGCGAGGTCTTCAGGTTTGCCCCAGCGGTTTGCAGGAGTTTTTGCAATGATGAACTGATCAAAAGGATGGCGGTTGCCGTCGCTCTGACGTTCGCGAAGAGGAGCAGTTTGCGGAGTTTCAATGTAACCGGGACCCAAACCATTGCACTGGATATTGTATTGACCGTATTCGCTTGCGATGTTTTTTGTCAGCATTTTAAGGCCGCCTTTGGCTGCCGCATAAGCGCTGACCGTTTCACGTCCAAGTTCGCTCATCATGCTGCAAATATTTATAATTTTGCCGCTGCCTTTTTTAATCATGGAAGGAATAACAGCTTTTGCTACGATAAACGGAGCATTCAAATCTACATCGATAACCTGGCGGAAATCAGCGGCGCTCATTTCTGTCATCGGGATGCGCTTTATAATTCCTGCATTGTTTACAAGAATATCTACAACACCAACTTCTTTTTCGATTTTAGCGGCAGTTTCGTTTACGGCATTTTCATCGGTAACATCGCAAACATACCCGCGGGCTGTAATACCTGCGCTCTTGTATGCTTCCAGTCCCTTGTTTACCTGATCCTGTCCTATATCATTAAATACGATAGCCGCGCCGGCTTTTGCCAATTCCGAAGCAATGGCAAAACCAATGCCGTAAGAGCCGCCTGTTATCCAGGCTATTTTTCCTTTTAATGAAAATATGTCCATATAATCCCCCTATCTTAAATCTGTAGTAACGATATTATCCATATCGTCAAATGTCTGATTTTCACCTGCCATTGCCCAAATAAATGTATAAGCGGCAGTTCCTACCCCTGAATGAATCGACCAGGACGGAGAAATTACCGCCTGTTCATTCTGCATAACAATATGACGTGTTTCATCCGGCCTTCCGTGCATATGAAAAACAACAGCGCCCGGAGAAATGTCAAAGTAGAAATAAACTTCCATTCTCCGCTCATGCGTGTGTGACGGCATTGTATTCCATACCGAGCCCGGTTCCAGAATAGTCATACCCATTACAAGCTGACAGCTCTGGCAAACCGCGGGATGCACATACTGATAAATTGTGCGCACATTCACAGTAGCAGCCTCGCCCAATTTGCGGGGATTTGCTTTTTCTATTGGAATAAATACAACGGGGTAAGCAGTGTGCGCGGGAGCGCTTGCAAGATAGAATTTGGCATCTCCGTTAAAAATTACATCTTTAACGCCTTTTCCAATATAAAGACCGTCGCCTTTTTTCATTTTATATTCTGTTCCGTCCGCATTTACGCTGCCTGTTCCGGAAATACAGATAACCCCAAGTTCACGGCGATCCAGAAATACATCGCTTCCAAAATCTTTGCCGCCTTCCAGTTTTAAAGCTTTTGTTTTTGGGTAAGCGCCGCCAAACACCACCCTGTCTGAGTGTGTATAACCTAAGCTTATTTCGTTTTCGATAAAAACACTTTCAAACAGAAAATGTTCCCGCATTGTTTTAGTATCGTATCCCTTCATGTCATTGGGATGTTCTGCATAACGAATGTCTAATTTCATGTTATCTCTCCTTTAATTTAACAAGTCTAAATGTTTTCCGATGTGCTTTAAAAGCGCTTTGCGGTATTCACCTTCGTGTTCGCTCCAAAGTTTGTACAGACGATCTTTGTAAACAAAGGAGCCGCTGCTGTTTTTAAGGCTTAATATTAAACCGTAAGTAATGTGAATTACCTGGCGCACTTCGTTGTTTTCAAAGAGCTTCGGTAAATCTTCATCTTTTACGGTTTTAAGATCCGGAAGTTTTGCCATGTCTGTAGTTACATGATAATATTTTCTTGCTTCATCAAATGCGCCAAGAGCATAAGAGTGAACCTCGCGGTAAAGAGCGGGGTCTGTGATTGCTACTACGCGCATTGCTTCCAGCCAGTTGGTTCCGGCTGTTTTAACATGCCACTTGCCTTTGGTTTCACGCCCGATAATCGGGAACACGCTGAATTTATCAGAGCCGGAGTGGATACTCAGTTTATATCCAAGATGACGCGCAATTGCGGCGTGTACTTTTATCTCTTTTTCAAACTGCGCGATGTCTCCAATGTAGTCGATTCCTTTTTGGAACTCGCCGCAGAAACGCGGAGCAACTGTCGCGAAAGAGACACCTGCATCCAAAAGTTCACGGGCAACAAAGAAATGCTGAAGCGGCGTGGTGACAGAAACAGTTTCGTCTATCGAGATTTCAAAGTCCGCATCGTATTTGCCGGAAGCAAAAAATTGTTTGTATATTTCTGTTGCATGAATAATAGCTCCTTCATAAATAGCGGCACATTGTTTAAGTTCGTCTTCGCTGAATTCAATGGAAATACCTTCGATATTAAATGTTTTGTTCAGGTACTTGCCTTTATATTTTTCCGGTACAGGCGGAGCATTGGCAGAAGTAATATCATTTTTAATATGTTCAGAACAATCCAGAGTTATCATTGTAAAGCCCAGCGAAAGAGCATACTCAACATCTTTTGCGGTTTTTAAATGATCCCCGTCCGCGCCGAAACCTTTTTTGTACCCTTCGCGGTAAACGGCAAAAGTAGCGCAATTAAGAACATCTTCGTAAGTACGATTTGTAAGAGTTAACTCACGTATAGACTGCTGCGCAAAAACAGGATACGCGTCTTTATCTTTAAAAAGATCAATGTGCCCCGGCGTCGCGATCCCCAGCCTGTCTCCCAAGCCAAAACTTTTGGGTTTTCCCAAAACACGCACAGGAGCTGTAAACGGAAAAAGTTTTCTTAAAACACAGGCATTATCGTGGGTAAGTTTTGCTTTAAATTTCCGGTTATCATCTTCCACGCCAAGGTCTTCTGCTTTAAACCCCAGGCTGTCAGGTCCTGAAATAATAATTACAGTTTCATCATTATCTTTTGCCATAAAAACAACAGACGTACCAACATTATTTATCGACTTTTCAAAAGCCTCATATCCAAGATATTGCATATTATTCTCCTTAATAAAACGCGCAAATATAATTTTTATTTTTTAATACAGATTATCTGTTAATTGCTTCCTGTTCCAGGCTTGCCAGAATAAAAGGTCCTACGCCTTTAAAATCATCGGTTGCTTTTGGTTCACTTACATAATATTCATAGGAACCGTCGCGGTACGGCGTTCCGCCGAGACCTGCCACTTTACAAATATCATTAAGGTGAAGTTCACCTGATGGATCTTCTGAAATTTTATCTGACATAAGACTCGCATACGCTTTTTGTGCCGCTTCTTTAACACGCGCTTTTAGGCTTTCGTTATTATCAAGTAAACTTAAGCGTATTATTTTTGTCATGAAGTAAACATACATGGAAGACGCGGAACTTTCATTGTAGTTGCCGCTTTCGCCGCCCTTGTCCATTACCTGATACCATAAACCGGTTTGCGGATCACGGCAGTTTAAAAGAGGCTCCAAAAGACGAAGTGAAATAGCAGCGAGCGCATCACGGGTTTTCTTTGCTTCGGCAGGGAGAATTTCCAGCACATCGGCTAAAGCCATGCAGTACCAGCCCAATGCTCTGCCCCAGAAATGCGGCGAACAGCCGGTTTCATGGTTAGCCCATTTCATCTCTTTTGATTCGTCCCAGGCATGATATAAAAGACCGGTTTTTGCGTCACGCGCCATTTTTTCGATTAAAGTGAATTGATGTTCGATGTCGTCAAAAGCCTCAGGGGTACCGAACTCAACCGTATACTGAGCGTAAAAAGGCGCCTGCATATACAGTCCGTCCAGCCACATTTGAAACGGATAAATTTTCTTGTGCCAGAAACCATTGGTTTTTGTTCGGGGATGATTGCGAAGCTGATCCATTAATTTTTCGATTGCAATGCGGTATTTTTCTTCGCCGTATTTTTTATAAAGCAAAAACAGAACCTTGCCGGGGTTAACCTGATCCAGATTAAACTCATCTTTGCGATAAGTAAGAATATCCCCGGCAGGGGTAATTTTACTGTCGTACATGGACTTAACATACTGCAGAAGATCATCCTGCCCCGATTTAAGTCCAACTAAATAAATACTTTGTAATACTAAACCATGTTCATAATGCCACTGCATCTGGTCTGTCCCGTATCGGCTTTTCACCGACCGGGACATACGCTCTGAAACAGGTTTGCTTTTATCAAACTCGCTCATGATTTAACGCAGATATCCGTTTTCTTCGGCAAATTTAACACCTGCCTGTTCCCAGGCTTCTCCGCCAAGTCTGTCAAAGTCTGCAAGCCATGCATTCCATGTCGCTCTGTTAAGCGGCCGTCTGCCTGTAAGGAATTCAATAACTCCCTGTTCATAGAAGCGCTTAAGGTCTGCATTGGGCTCAGGAAGAGCGTCACCGCCGATGTTCGGGGTCCAGGGTTTCGACTGCATTTCACGCAGTGTTGTTAAAGCGCTCATAGTTCTGCCGGACCTTGGAGCCTGGTATGTGGGGAAGCGAGCCATAAGTTCGACTGCGCTGTTGTAGAATACCATATTGCGTAATTGGGTAAAGGGCTGCATTTCAGGTCTTGTAAAACCTTTTGTTGCATCGGGGATACCGTGAATTGTGGGAACACCATTTGCATCTTTTACATAGTTCTCACCTTCAACACCCCAGCCAAGCAGGTAGTAACCGCTGTCGGTGTTTTCTTCTGAAGACATCCATTCCAAAAGCCTTGCAATAGCCGGACCCTTGCCCTGCCTCATTGCTCTGGTGGAAATTGCATAGATTCTGTATGCCTGTACATAAACGCCTACAGATTGATGTCCGTTGGGACCTTTTGGAGGATCAATAACAATCCATTCACCGTTGGGGAAGTTTCTGTCAAACGGAGCATAGTTTGCTTCCGCTGCATAAGCGGCATGCTGCTCGCGCATAATACCGAATTTGCCCTGTTTCCAGGAAGCACGGAAATCATCTTTGCCCAAGCTGAGCCAGTCGGGATCAATAATTTTTTCATCGACCATTCGTTTCACAAAGGAAAGAGCGTCAAAATATTCCGGTTTGCGGACATTAAGACCGGGATTATCTTTATCAAGATTCCAGGTACCGGCAACACCGAACGCGCCGAAGAAAGGATCAAATCTGCGTCCCAAGCCGGCTTCAAAGTTATTAATTTCTATAAACGCGCCGAAACCATAAGTCTGACGTCCTGAACCATCCGGGTTACGGAAAGTAAACGCTCTCATAACTTCCAGATATTCATCCAGAGTAACCGGTACTTGCAAGCCCAGTCTGTCAAGCCAATCTTTACGGATTAACACACCTTCGTTTTTCTCGATTGTGCCGGGAGATGCCAGGCCATAAGACCTTCCGTTAATGGTGGAAAATCTTCTGCTGTCTTCGTTGTAATGAATGGCGGAACGGTTAGGCATAAGATCGTAAAGATGATCTACAGGCGCGATAACACCAACGCGGGAAACATTCATGAAGGGCCCGCGGCGTACCATGAAAATATCCGGCAATGTGTTAGCTGCTGCCGAACCGTTAATCTTTGAGTCCTGGTCGAATTCGCTCGAAGGCAAAGCGCTCAGGTTAAGATTGATATTAAGTTCATTGCGGATTCTTTCCAGAACATGCCAATCTGCCGGAGGCGGTCCCGCTTCTGTGACGGCTGCGCCGTACCATAATTCAATATCTACCAGGCCGGAACTTCCGCCTCTGGTACAACCGACAAATGAGATTACCATCAAGGCAACCATTAATAAGACTGCGATTTTTTTCATAAACAACTCCTTAAAAAATTCTATTTTAAAAAAAATTCCTAATTTATATTCCCGATTATCCCTTGACGCTTCCCAGCAAGGTTCCTTTGGTAAAGTATTTCTGAATAAAAGGATATGCAATTATCATTGGGATTGCCGCAAGGAAAACGCTGGCTGCCCTTATCGCCTGAACAGGCGCTTCGCCGAAAGCATCAACTTCGACAAATTCATTCATACCAATTCCCAAAAGAATGTTTCTTAGGAGTATCGGCAGCGGGCGCAGAGAGTCTTTATTGATGTAAAGCAGCGGATGGAAAAAGTCATTCCAGAATTGCACGCCGTAGTACAGACCGATAGTCATGATAATCGGTTTTGAAAGCGGCAAAATGATCCGCATAAGAACAGTTATCTCTGACGCTCCGTCTATACGGGCAGATTCTTTTAACTCATCCGGAATACCTTCAAAGAACCCGCGCATTATAAGACAATTGTATGTACTGATAGCCAGCGGCAGGTAAATTGATAAAAGGGTATCCATAAGCCCGAGCATTCTTACAACAAGGAAGCCCGGTATCAATCCGACACTGAACAGATACGGAACCAGAATAAGTATGTTAAAGAATCTCCTTCCCGGTAAAGTCTTTACAGAAAGAGCATAAGCCATTGGAATTGTAAAGAACAAAGCGGTTACAACACCCAAAAAGAATATTTGGAAACTGTTTGCAAAAGCGACCAAAAAGCCCGCATTGCCCATAAGGGATTTATAGGCGGCGATAGACCAATTCCATGGAGCAAGGAACATACCTTCCAGGTTACTGCCTATAAAAGTGTTAGGACGGAAAGAAAGAGTAATAGTACTCCACATGGGAATGGCAATAATAATAAAAATTATAACCAAAAATATATTTACAAGCCAGTAAAACAATTTATCTGTAGAAGTAAGCTGTATTACTGTTCCTTCAATTCGATTTCGCATAATAACCCCTAGAATAATGAAGAATCACTTGTTTTCTTTACCAACCAGTTAGAAAACAGAATTAATAACATCCCGATGAAACCTTTAAAAAGACCAACTGCGGTCGCAAGACCGAACTGGAAGTGTAAAAGTCCCTGACGGTATACCCATGTGTCGATAATATCCGCCACACTGTAAACGGCGGGAGAGTAAAGGATGAATATTTGATGGAAACCCGCGTCTAGCACCGTACCAAGCCTTAACAGTACGACAATAACGATAACAGGCCTTATGGACGGCAGGGTGATATACCAAACACGCTGAACCGCGGTAGCGCCTTCAACCATTGCCGCTTCGAACAATGTAGGATCGATGCTGATAAGAGCCGCGATAAAGATAATGGCGCTCCATCCCATTTCCTTCCAGACGTCGGAAAGAATGACAATGAAGGGGAAGGTCTTTGTATCGTTCAGGAAGTCGACCGTCTCCCCTCCAAAAAATTTGATAATATCATTAAAAATACCGGTACCGGGAGCAAGCAAGCTCAGGAGTATTCCGTACATGATAACCCAAGACAGGAAGTGCGGAAGATACGCAAGTGTCTGTACCATTTTTGCAAGTTTTGGTTTTGAACATTCAAACAGCATAACTGCAAATAAAATAGCCGCGGGAACGCTTACGATCAGCTTTCCGAAACTGTACATGAGGGTATTTCTTATAAGTTCAAGAAAATATTCCCCGCTTATAAAGGTCCTAAAGTGGGTAAAACCAATCCATGCGCTGTTAAAAATACCGCGATCTGTGTCTAATTCGGGTATTCCGATTTTTGGCATAAAATCCCTAAACGCAATTTGTCCGTGCCAGATAGGGAAATACCTAAAAATGATGAAATATGCTACCGGTAGGATAAGAAGCAGATAAACAGAGCGATGCCTTTTGATCTCGCGCCAATGTCTTAACGCGCTATTGTTTAAACTTTTCATAACTGGAGTTAATCTTACAAAAATAAGAACAAAAAATACAGAGATATTGTTGGACTTTTCCGTCTTCTTTTTTGAAAAAACCTGTTTTATTTACGCATTTGTCCCGGCGGAACCCCGTAGATTTTTTTAAAAACACGGCAGAAATAGGCATGATCCTGAAAACCCGTACGGGAAGCGATATCCTGAATGGTGTCATCCGTACGCCGTAAAAGTTCAGCCGCAAGGAAAATCCGCAAACGGCTTAAATAATCCCATAGGGAAAGCCCCATCTCCCGGTGGAAAATACGGGTAAGATAATCTTCGCTGACATTGACAGAATCCGCGAGTTTCCAGCGGGAAATATGGGATTCAGCGCGCTGTCCAAAATAGAGGATGGCTTTTTTTACAAGAACCCCGGTATGGGGCGGCAAAATTTCGGCGCCGCCGATAACAGCCTGGATACGCGCCCTGAATTCCTCAGAGGAAACAGCCGCCCGGTGGCAGATAATAAGCCTTGAATACTGACTTAAAGCCGTTACCTCCTCGGCATTGTCAATTTTGTCACTAATCATCAAAATGGGGACCATTACGGTTAGCGGGTGACGGCGTACAGCGGCAATTCCTTCCAAATCGAAGGAATTGAACACAATCATGGACAGGTTAACCTCTCCCACCGTTTCATTAAAGGAGGACATTGAATCAATGCGTATTTTTACAAGGCGGGAACTGTCACTATCGGAAGTTTTCGCAAGGGAGCCGATTAATTGATCGGAATAACCGCTCCAGTATTCCTGTGATCCAATGAAGAGGATAGTCCCCTTTTTGGGCGATTTAAGCGCAGATTCTATCGCGTCAATAATGGAGGCGGGACCTTCACCGCGGGCAGAGTTTCCGGGAACGTTTCCGGGAACATTTCCAGGATTATATCCAGGCATCCCATAACAAAGAAACGGAACACCCGCAAGAGCGCTCTTGTTTTTTAAACTTGCCGCCTTTACCAAATCACCCGACCCCGCACCGGCAGCATTCCATGCTATAAAAGCGATTTTACCGGACATGACTTTTGAAGCTTCCCGAACCTGAGGCAGAGAAAAGAAATTGGCAGGAAGCGTTTCGTGATCAGAAACAACAAGCACATGATCCGAAGCGCTAACAGGATTTTTTGCAAGCTCTGCCCCTGTAAGCGTAGGCCAGGGCAGTGTAACAGTACAATAATCCTTGCTTAAAGAAAAAACACCGCCGTGCATCATAATAATCCGCTCTACAAGCAGCATGTTAAACTGCCGCGCTTTTTCTGATACAACAGTTTTTTGCGCCTTTGTTTTTTCCAAAACAGCTTTTTTCCGGAATGTAACAGTAAAACCATTAAAAGTTAATTCCGGTATATATTCCCCGTACTGCTCGCGAATAAGCGAAAAACACTGGGTAAGCCGCGCAGTGTCACCTGACAGCAGAGGGAAAGCGCCTATCTTGGGCAAAAGTTCTTCCGGATCAAAAATAGTTTTACGCAAAGACAACTCGTCTACCCTTGCAAGGGTAAAATCCATAATACTGCGCGCTTCTGTTTCTTTGGAAGAAACAAATTCCTTTATATTGTTAATATCATTTTTTAAAATTTTAATATCATGAAGAGCCGCTTTTTTTTCTATTGCTTCAAGCTGCTCTGCCATACCTGAAAGAGGACTAAAAAGACCGTCTTCCAGCAGACGCAGAAAATCAGTCTTTGCGCGTTCCGCCTGTTCTGCAATACGTTTTGCCTGCACCGTTTCTTCCAGAAGAAAAATACCCTTTAGCGCATAACTTACGGCAGAACGCAGTTCCTCAAAAATAACACCGTCGTTTATGGGAGCGTTATGAACAAAGTAACCAAGCGAACGGTTATCGATAAAAAGCGGCTGCACCATAAAAATTCCGTCACTGAACTGCGATTTTAGAGAAGCGGGAACAAGAAGCCGTGAAGGAAAACGCTGATCCTTTAAGGAACTAATCCCTTCGCCGGAAAAACCGCCCACAAAGATTGAAGTTTTTTCGCTGCTGTAAAGAACAATCGCGACAGTATTTATTCCTATTTTAGGCAAATGACGCGCAAGGTTTTGCACAAGCGAAAAACGGTCGCGTGTTCCAAGAAGATCGCACTTTAGCGAATTTAAACAGGAGTTCCATCTTTCTGTTTCGTGACGGACAGCGGCAGTTAAATGTTCCCTTATTTTAAAAATACTGCGGTAAAGAGCCGATTCCAGATCAATAATTTTTTCCGGAACATTAAAAGCTCCGGCTTTAACTTCGCCTATGAGTTTTATAAGACTGTCCGGCTCACGATCTGCGCAAAAAAAACGAACAAGCGCTTTTTCGAACAGACGGAAAAAAACATCCCGCGTATCATGAAACAAAGCGCGTATAACAGGCAGTATAGTGCTGTTAATAACAGATGTTTCCAGCCCCAAATAATCACCTGCCATTTTTATGAGAGTTTCTTCGATATCACCCCGGCTAAAATCCAAAGAGAATGTTTTTTGCGGCTGAAAATACGGCGGGCTGATACCGACGCAGCCGCAAGACTCCCTTGTTATCAGCTCACAATTTAAAAGAATATCCGTTTCTGTCTTGCGCTTTTTTTTGCTTATAACACCCAGCAGTTTTTTAAAAGCTTCCCTGCTCATTTCTGTATAAGGCAGGCGCACCGTAGAAAGCAGGCTTTCCAGAACACGGCTTTCTGCCGAATTGTTAAAACCGGCAGCGTGGTAATCGGACGGAACATGAAACCCGTGCTTTAAAAAGAAGTTAATTGCTCCAAGCGCCATAAGATCGCTTGAACCTATCAAAGTATCAAAATCGCGTCCGGGAACCAAAGACCTTTCCTGAAAAAGCTGAATTGCCGCAATGTCACCGGCGTTCCAGTCAAAGGGGTCTGTAACAAGACCTTTTACGGGAAGAAGAGCCGCCTCTTTTAACGCATCGCAATAACCTTCGTAACGCGCCTGCGCCGACTGATGAAAAGCAGGTCCCCGTAAAAAAGCAATCTTGCGGGCGCCGTGAACATTGATGCAGTGGCTCACCAAAGACTTCATTGCATTATAGGCATCATATTCCACACACGGATACCCCGGCGACTTATAACCAAGCGTAACATACGGCAAAGCCTCAAAACCTGAATGAAAAAGGGCTATATCTTCCTTTGATTGAGCATATTGAATGGAAGAACTCCAGCAAACACAGCCGTCCAGATTCTCTTCGTTTGCAAGATTATATACAGGATTACGCAGATTTTCAAAATCCTGCCTGGCATTCAGCCTGCCGCCGGGAAAGATAAAAAGACTGGTATTTTCAGCACCGGCAGCGCGTACAAATCCCTCCCACATATTCCTGGAAATCCCGGTATGAATTGAGGCAAGAACAAGTCCAATTCGCTTTTTTTCATATGCCATGACGGTATTATACAAGCTTTAGCAAAGGTGTACAAGGCATCTGATACCCTAAGAATGAAAGAAAGAATCAGTATATTGAGCCTACATTAATAGAATTATTATAATCTTCTATTCCTTTTTCAATACTATTTAAAACATCCTCCGGCTTTATATCATTTCGCAACATTTTTATACCTACCAACCAATCATTATCTTTAATAGTTTTGCACTTTGTTAATATTGTTCTTTTTATCATTTTTTCGCTAATATTTCCGTATTTATCTTTATATATTTCAAACATATTTTTAAGAGGCATCTCTTGTAATAAATAGGCTAAATCAATAAAATCACGAGCCTTAGTCCTCCCTTGAATCGCTTTTAATTTCATAGCAGCAATTTCTACTTTATCAAATATTTTTATATTTTCTTCTGATATTGGACTTTTTACTATTTTATAATCATGATGGACAAGTTCAATTTTAACATTATTTACAAATATTTGTATAAATTCATCACTTGCAAAAGTTATATTGCAATTAATAAATTGTTTAATAAAATATTCTGTTATTATAGCAGAATCTTGTCTTTCAAAAGTAAATAAGTCAATATCCGTAGAAGTTCTATGACCAATTTGAAAAGCAAGTGCAGTTCCTCCTGCCAATATATGATTTTCAAACAATTTATTATTTTGTAATATCTTCAAAATATTCAGCATTTCAGAAGAAACTGCATTTTTTACCAACATTATGTTACTATCCTCTGAAATAATATTTTACTTTTCATACCACATTTTTTTCCCATAACTTCTAAAATCAGTTTCATTAATTTTTAATACAAAAGCCATATAAGTAATTTCATCTTTATGAAGATTTTCAATATTTACAGCAACATTTTTAATATCTTCATAAGAATATAATTTCCACATTATAATCTCATCCTTTTCCATTCCTGATTCTATAATCCTCTCAATAATAAGTTCTTTATCTCTTATATAATCAATATTTTCAAAATTCATATTCCAAAGCAACCCGCCGGTTAAGCCAGATAAAGGTTTGTTGTTATTCATTGCTGATACTCTCGCTCTTCCATTCTCCGATATTGCGCTTGCTTTTGTCAAAGACCACGCCGATTTTAAAGAGTTTCTTTCCGCTACCTTGCCACGGTAAAAGATAATCTTTGCTGTTAATTTGCGCAAGGGCTTCTTCCGCACTGCCGTCCAGTTTAAATTCAAAGCAGTAAACAAAATCCGTCGTTTCTACAAGCGTGTCTATTCTGCCTGCTGCTATGCGTACCTCGGAGCGGCAGTTAAGTCCCAGCATTGTGAATATCAGGTGTATTGCGGTTTGGTAATAGTTTTCCGTTTCTTTGATGATGTCGTAGGGGATTGAGGCAAGAAATTGGCGCAAAACATTTACAGCTTCTTCAATATCACCGTCCAGAAGAGCATCCGGCAACTTGTTAAACAATGCGTTTGCCTTGTCAGCGGGAGCATTCAGGTACTGCTTAATCAAAGATTTTGAAAATGAAGAGCGTACTTCTAAATTTGGATATTCAAGGGTAAAGCGGTTCCGTTTCTCATCGTACTCCGATATAGTAAGGTATCCAGTTTGGTACAAAAGCGGCTCGGCTTCCATGTTCTCTACATCGTACTTGCGGAAACTATCGTAGCCGATTTTCAGTTTATCCAGTTTAGTAATGTCTATCTTTTGAGAGGTAATTAAATTTATCAGGAAATTCGGCGTACCGGATTCATACCAGTAGGGCAGAAATTTCCCACTCTTATCAAAATGATGAAGTAGACCAAAAGGATTGTAGACTGTTAACGGTTTATCAGAAAACCGGTAACCGTTGTAAAAACAGCGCAATTGTTTCATATATTCATCTTTGCTTATGCCTTTTTCTTTTATTATTGAATCTATCTCCGGCATGAATTTTTTTTCTACTTCTTCCTGTGTTATGCCGCAAATATCTGAATAGCGAGGATCAAGGGTTATATCACTTAAATGGTTTAAATCGGAAAACAAGCTTACATGAGAGAATTTGGTTATGCCTGTTAAAAATACAAATCGCAGATGTTCATCAGATGATTTTACAATGCCGAAAAATCCTCTTAATTCATTACGCATTTCAATATGCAGTTCCTTGTTTCCAATTGTATCTAATAAAGGTTTATCATATTCATCTACAATTACAACGACTTTTTCATTATAGAGTTTTCGCATATCAAATATAAGATTGGAGAATTGCTGGGAAGGGAATTTTCCTCTTGTCTCCAGATTATAACTTTGAGCAATATTATAAAGCGCGTCCTGCAAGGTTTCATTAAGAAAATCAATACCTTTGCTGTAATTTCCAATATTTAAACTAAGTCTTATAACCGGATGTTTCTTCCATTCCCAGTCCAGAGAATCAATGGCAAGGGCAGGGAATCCCGCGATTTTCCTGAACAATTCCCGTTTTCCCTCAAAAATGGCTCCTAGCGTGGAACACAAAAGCGATTTTCCAAAACGGCGCGGGCGGGATAAAAAAAACTGTTTCCCGGAACCTGTTATTAATTGATGAATCCTTTCGGTTTTATCTACATAACAAAACCCGTCTTCGCGGATACCTATAAAATCCTGGATGCCTATGGGCAAACGTCTTCTCATACAATAATTATAGGGTATCCAATAGAGCAGGTCAACGAGAACGCGACGGCAACCCTAAAATTCCAGCGTTGGTCCCGCTTTCCCCGGGATTAATACCGGCAAATCAGCGTTATCATCAAGAGGGTAATCATAACCCGGCGTCCATAAACTTGCCATGGGAGTTGATGTTCTGCCCCACCATGAGGAATTGGAATTTGGGACATTGTTTCCGTTGTAGTAGAGCCTTGGCGGGTACGCTTGATCGGCGGCACTGTTAAAATATTCAATGGTTTTGCTTTCGGGTTTTACTTTTGGCTCAAAATAATTGTTTTCTACAATGAATTGGGCATTAGCGCCGAGACCCATGTAAGAACCGCCGTTATCCATATTTCCAATGTTATTATAATAGTTATTGTAAACATGCATTTGGGTACCTCTGGTTCTCGGCATACGCTGGGTAACACCATGGAAATAATTGTGATGCAGGGTAATTTGACGCTCTGTCGGATTTATATAATTTAATAATTCGGGATGAGATGCAGGAGTATTATCATTGGAGCCTACCAGCATAACCTTGTCGTGATTGGTAAACTCGTTCCAGGAAACGGTAATAAACCGTCCGAACTTTATGTCAAAAGCGCCGTCATGGTTGTAGTTACGCACAAGATCGCTGCATGTGCCATCTGTAAATTTGCAATGATTTATCCAGATAGAATGACCGCCGGGATCATCTTCGATCTGCAGCCCGGTAGCGTTTGCTTTGGAATTGGGGAAAAAATCTGTATCCTGAGCAGTTGAGCCATGCGTATCCCAGAATGTAACATTGCGGATAATGATGTTATTTCTGCCGTCACTTATAACAAGCCCTCCGAACATAATACGCGCGTTGTTAATGCCGATTATCGTTGTGTTAGAACCTATGTTAAGCGCAATATCTCCGTTTACTTTCCTGTAATCGGGAGCGGGACCAAATTGATCAAAATGAGAATTATCGTCATCTGTTATTCTGCCGTTGGAAAGATCGATGTCTCCGGAAATAATTATAAACTTTGGATTGTTATTCACATGCGTCGCATTGTGGCTTATTACTCCGTTTGCGGCGATATCAGGGCGAGTTGTATAATTTGCATCGATAAACGCAAAATATTTTTTCTCTGCAGTGGGATACTTTTCGTCATTAATTAAAATAAAATTATCAGGATTCGCGTAAGTCATACCTTCGCCGTCATTTGCAAGGTCTGCCCAGCCGTAGGTTGTTACTTTCTGCCCCTTAAGAGAATTAAAAATTTCCCGCGCCAATTCTGTTTCTCCGTTACCGGTTTTTTTGCACGAAAAACTGAGGGTGAAAATAACCAGGAGGAAGAAAATGTATAAGTGGTTTTTGTTTTTCATAAGTTCTCCTTTTTTGCAACAATTTTTAAATGAAAAGCCGTCTCGCTTGGGAGACGGCTTTTAGATAAATTACGGCGTAACTCCGATGATGTCTTCAAAGGGTATGGCGTCCAGTTGTGAAGTGGTTATGGTAGTAACACCCATGCCGGTGCCGGATTTAAAGTGCAGACTGCTGAAGGTTGCTGTTGTTGTATTTGTATTATTATTACTGCCAACAAGAAGCCCGATATAACCTGAACCAAAATTGGCTAAAGTACCAGTAGCTTGATTATGTTCTACCTGCCATGTAGTTCCGTCAAGTGACCATGCGCCAAAAATTTGCCCGCTGCGGCGCTGCAATCTAATCCAGACTGAAGTAACAGGCTGACCGGCATTAGGACCGCCTACAACATTACCAAATGTAGTAGCATCAGGAGCGGATAAAAATATTGTACCGTTTGTAAAACCTGCAGCACCTGTACGAACAGTGCTTCCTCCAATACCTCTGGCATTAGTTGCAGTATCCGGTCTTAATTGATAGGAACCATAAACTGTAGACGCCGGAACAATACCGGTAAGCGCACCTGTTGTTTCATTTAATGTCAGAGTTGCATCATTAAACGCAATAATACCTACCCGGTTTGTATTACCACTATTTCCAAATGTTAAAGAATCTATTTTCACCATCATGGTAAAATCACCTTCCGGAAGTTTCATAAAAACAAAATTGCCATTTGTTAAGTCTGAAACTTGTCCATGACCCCTCATAGTGAGCGTTCCATTGCCGTTGATTACAGTATGGTTAGCAGGGTTTAGAGAACCTATACCCATGCGATACAACTGCGGACCGGAATCATCCTTCCACATTTCTATTGTGACTTTGTAGCCGGCGGATTGTTTGCCGTTGTTTTCTGCGAAGACCCAAACGTCTGTGTCAGAAGCAAGGTTATCTGCGGCGGTTAAAAGCCCTGTTGCGGATATTACTGCAATGGCTGCATCTACATTTGCGGAAGTAATGTCATTGCTGACCCTAACTGACCATGTTGCCTCTTCGCTGACATCCTGCCTGTCTTGTCTTGCGCTAAACTGAAGTGTTTCTGCAGCTACTGTCTCTTCGGTATTGCCTGCAATAATACTTGTCTTGTTATCCTCTGCGGTTATTCTGATATTACCGTCACTTGGCAGATGATAATAAAGATAAATATCCTGGATTCTTACTGCACCGCCTATTTGACGGAAACCAACATCAATACTATCAAAACCTGTGTATTCGTATTCGATCATTGTTGGCTCTTGTCCCACAGTTGTTCCAACCACAGTGGCTCCCGTTACAGCAAGCGTTCCATTTGATCCTGCCATAGTACCTGCGGGAGCAGTATAGATATTAAGACTCCTGCCGGAATTTTCATCATTGCCGGCATTGTGGAAAACAACAAGTTTAAAGGGACCTTCTACATTATGAATAACCAAATAATTATCGTTTGGAGTAGATCCGCCGCTATTTAAACAACCGGCTGTAAGCAATCCGGAAGTTCCCACACCTTGAGTTGTATTCACCGCTAAACCGGCTCTTCTGGAACCATAAATTGTCATGCCGTTATATTCGATATCGTTTGCACCTATGGTTAGAGCGGTGGTAAAATCCCAGTGTTTATCCGGTGTTCCGGCAGTAAAATTAATTACCTCTACATCAACAGCGCCGAAAATACCGGAACCGTCATCGGCAGTGGCAATGATTTTAGTTTTACCTATGCCTGTTGCAGTCACAAGTCTATCCTGGTCAACTGTTGCAATAAGTTCATCTCCGCTTGACCATGTTACAGAACGAAGATTGGCATCTGCAGGGAGCACGCTTAACAAACCGGCGTTTATTATCGCTGTACCGCCATCTGAACCGTCAAAATTAAGGAAGATTTTACCGTTTCCATCTCCCACATTGATACTTGTAACAAGCTGCTTAACTGTAACTGTTACAAAATCATTTTTACCGCTGCCGTCCATTGCCTCTGCGGTAATGGTTGCGGTACCTTTTCCAACTGCTGTTACTAATCCGGTATTGGAGACAGTCGCAACCAAGGGAGCGCTGGTTGTCCAATTTAAAGTTTTTATATCTGCTTCATCCGGTAAAACTTCCGCACCAAGCTGTTTTGTTGTTGTACCGCCCAGGAAAAGTTCAAAATTTTCGCTGTCTATTGTGACAGTTTCAACAAATATTTCATTGCCGGTAAAAGCCGTTACGGTGATATTCACTGTGGAAAAAACCGCAGCGTTGCCCGCAGCCTGTACTTTAATTGGCTTGGGTTCACTGGTTGGCACTTTTCCTGTAACTGTAGCAGTATCATCTCCGTTGTCTACAAGGGTAAAAAAGTCAGAGTCATAAATCCATTCAATTGCGGCTTGCGTAGCACCGATGGGAGTTCTTGTAAAAGAAAGCGTATTTGGTAAACCCTGACGGATTGTACTTTGTGCAGCAGCAAGAGAAAGCCCTGTTAAAGGCGGAGTTTCAAGAACTTCGACCTTAACTCCGGCTATACGGCATCCATTTTGAATACCAAGTGAAATGGCGGAACCATTACTGGTTACTTCTATTTTACCCGTTATCCAGCTTTGATTCTGAGAATATTCCGTAGTATACAGAAAACCTCCGGCAGGATTTGTTACTCTAGGTCGACGGTTAGTATCAGTATTATCCGATGTGCCCGCAAATTCAAAAGTAATCGCAACTTTAACATTTGCCGGAATACCTGTTAGTCTGCCAAAATCAAAACCAGTTCCTGAATTTGGCTGCAAATACCCGTCCTTACCTTGACCCGATCGGAATTCCATATTGTTTGTATCATTACGTACTAGAACAAATCCTATGTTTAACCCTTCCAAAGGTTTTGTATCAAGGGTTTTTTCACTTGTTATGAGATAACGGGGAGGGGAGTTGGCATCCGGCGAAAACCCGAGCGAAACTGCAAGTGAAACCGGGAAGAGCCATTCAATTGAAGGTAATATAATTTCAGTTGCTATTACCGTAAAGTCTCTGGTCTGAACAACGATTGCAATATCATCCTCATCTTCAGGATTGATGGTTTTTGCCGTAGCAGTTATTGTAACCAGAGTGTTTACCGGCAAAGCTTTGCCTCTTATTGTAACAGAAGAACCGGTAGCCGTACTTGACCCAACGCTGTTAACGACAAATTCTATTCCGTTTGCATTACTTGTTGTCCATTCTATTGTTAAACTTGAGTGGACACCGGTATTTGTAACAGCGTTAAGAGGCCGAGTTTGATCATTATTTATCGAATTTACCAAATTATTTGGACTGGTAGTTATACTCAGGGTAGTAACTTCAACATAGTCTCCGTCTTCTTCGCCGTTACCATCTTCATCCGGACAGCCGGTGAAAACAAGAGCAGCTATAATTAAAATTCCAATAATACAAAACAGTTTAGATTTAACCACTTTTTTCTCCAAATTAATTTTTAGGTACCAGTAATGTACCGGCAGCGTTCAATTCGTAAACACCTTCACGAACAAACACAGCATAAAGTCTTATTCCCTGATTTGCTTCAACAAAAGCAAGAGGGACAAATTCCTCCATTCCAAATTCCGGTTTACCAGGATCTGACGGGTCGTATGAATACCAAACCGTCCTGGAACCGGTAGGGTTGTCATTTGTAGAAGCCTGACCTTGAATCCGTAAACCTTCCTTGTCCCCAATACGGATATCCGCCCATCTTTCAGCCGGGTCATTGCTTTGATAATTTACGATAATCGTAAAAGGAGGATACAATGCCGCTATCCTCATAACTCTGGCGCCGCTGCCGCTGGTTCGAATATGCGCAGGATAAGACGGAGATGCGGGGAATAAAAACCTACCGCCTCCGTTATAAGGAGTTTGAGATGTGGTATAAGTTCCAGCACCACGTACTCTGCCATCAGGAGTTCCTACACCATATTCATAAGGAGAAACAGGATTTATTAAATATACTCCCGCGCCTATAAGACCGGGTGTATAACCATCACAATTTCCTGTACCGAATAAAAGCGTTCCCCCGTCTCCCTGATCTAAATCACCCGCAACGCCGGGATTAGTAGGCCATGTCCATGTTCTTTCTCCCGGATAAACCGGGTATACGGTAAGAAGGCATGTATCATATTTTGACGGATCGGCAACAGATTCTACCCTAATTAATGTTGATATAGCCTCAGATACACTGTCTGTTCTTACTGTTATTGCTCCGGTTGATTCATTAATGGAGGCAACATCAGCGGCATCAATACCATCAACATCATCCAATCTCCAGCGCAGTTCGTTCTGGGTAGCGTTAATAGGTATTATATTCCAATTTAAACTGGGGTTACGACCGGGAACAGTGCCAAGTTCATTATTGCTTAAAACAATACGATCAATTCCAATAACAAATTGACCGGGCGGCAATGTATTGCCCGAAACACTATCCGGAGAAATAATTTCCGAACAGGCAGAGAATAAAAATACACAGCATAATGCCAATAATAATTTTTTCATTTTTTACTCCTTAGTCAAAGAAAGTCCCTGCGCCTTTACCGGCTTCTCCGGGTCTGAATACATTTCCAAAATCCGGTCTTCCGTCGGCTTTGCGTTTCATAAACATTTTTCCCTGGTATCCGTCAAACCCGTCCAAACTGCGTGCATATATTTCCGGTTCATCTACATCAAACAGTATGCTGTTATATCCGGCACCATAAGAAATACTTGTTGACCTTGTGATATTATTAGGGAAGCCAATATCCCTATCTCTATCTGCACCTGGATTACCGGCAATACAATTTACTTCAAATCCGTCAGCAACATCTCCGGAGTTGGCTCGAATATCAATACGTTGTAAATCGCCGCCTGAAGGACCTATTGATATTGAATTACGTACAATCATGGAAGGATTGGAATTACTTGTAAAGGCGCTGCCGTCGTTTCTAAACGAAATAGAATTTATAGCAGTATGTTTAACACTTATACCTTCGCCGCCAAGCTTAAATCCGTTTCTGGATGCGGTATTATTACCAATCTCGTTTCCAAAATAACGTATAATCCATGTACCATTCGGCTGCCTTACAGACATAATTCCCGCGTGATACGCTACACATTCTTCGATTGTAACAGCTCCAATAGGACCTGTTTCCCTTTTTGCGAATAAATCCCAGCAATCATCCACATTGCTATGACCTATACAACGGTAGAAAACATTATCTTTGCCTACGGTTAACTTTGCCGTAAATGCATCTGCATTTGTATCTGCGGGATCACGATTGTTAAAAGATTCGCAGTATTCAACACGGTTATTGGAGGGCCAGTATCTTGTAGGTTCATTACTCATACCGGCTATCTGTATACCGCTGTCACCGTTACTATACGCGATAATCCAGCTTATAATATTATTGCTACCTCCAATCTCCATGCCTTTAATATCGCCCGGAGAATTGCGGATATGGAAACCTTCCAGTTTCCAGTAATTGCCCATAACATGGAAAGCTCTGCCTCTCATTGGTTCAAACGGCGGTCTGTTGTTTGCCGGATCCTGTTTCCATTTCCAGTCTAAAGCTACTTTATCCCTATTTTCTGCCCGTAATGTTTTTAAAGCGCCGAAACGTCCGTCATTATATCTTGGAATTACAATAGTTTGCTGCAGCATATATACTCCGTCCAGCATGATAATTTCCTGACCCGGCTGAACATATAATATAGCGGTTTGTAAATCCATAGGATTTTCCCTTGTTCCGCTGTTACGGGACAAACCTTCATTACTTACATAAATAGGTTCTGTTCCTCCATGGTACACTTTTTTGTTTATTACAAATGTCCTGTTAATGGTTTCTGTCGATTTTAAAACAACACCTTCATAAGTAGAATACGCAATACTATCGGGCAGATTTTTATTGGGATAAAAAGTTAAGCTAAAAATATTATCGCCGTCTTTGGGCGGCAGAATAGGAATCACAAATAAATTATGTTCAACTGCGGAACCGGTATCTGCTCTTATCCAGCTATTTTGAATTACCGAATTCGGTATTTGCTGAAAATCCTGGGTAACAACAAGATGCCCGGGCACATTTGTCTTAATATGCAGATAATTATTGCCGGTATAGATTTGCGGGGTTAGAATTTCCATAGTCGCGTCAATCTGCGAAGGAACAATTGGATCTTCCGGATCGCAGTCTTCTATGTCAGCTTCCCAGTATCTAATATTATTTACCCATACTACAGCATCACGCGCCGCAAAAAAACCAACATAGTAGTTTTCCTGATTAACAGATTTTAGAATATCCTCATAAGGAGGAATGGAACCCCTGTCTATCGGTTCGATTCTGGGTCTTGGATCCCTGTCATTTGGATTGTAAGGAAGGTCTCTGTTAAATCTATCCGCTGCTGTTCTGTCCCGAACTCTTCCCTTTCTGGGTTCACCTTCCATGATGTGACCGGCTTCATAAACACCTTCACTCGGGTGTTCAATAGTCCAGAAGAAACCATTGTTATTTTTTTCTAAAGTTAACCGGTAGGTAATATCCTTATCGTCAGGATTAACTGTTACATAACGCGGAAAATCAGGTCTTTCAAGATACGCATCATCCCCTAAATCCGCATAATTTCCCCACTCTCTGGGCCAAAAATAAAAGTTGGTATTTGTATGATCCATCGCGCCTGGTATCGTTGGATTGCCGTTACCCAATGTCCACCCGCTTGACAAGGGCGTAGTGCCATTCCAGGTAACACCTCTTCGCCAATAAGCGCGTATTCCGCGTTTAACGCCTCCTACCATTATCATATTACTGTCACCGCCTGTAGTACCGGGAACAGTATAATTGTTGCTGCTGGAATCTATTAAAGCTTGTGCAAGCTCATTGTTCTTAATAGCGTCCATAGTTCTGTCACCGAGAGCTTCACCGCGTCTGAATTGAGGGATAAAGTCACGCGCCATTATACCCCAGGCTTCCTGGCCGTTAGGAGCCTGACCTTCCGCCCGGAGAAAAGAAATAACTTTAAATTCCGCCTGCATTTTAAAATTTTTATTAACGCTTACTTCTTTAAAGAAAAAAACCATCCCGTCTTCACTGCCGGCAATCTTGCCTCTTCCGTCCTGCGAACGGATTTCTACCGAATCTTCAGGTATTCTGGCAGGTCTTGGTACTTGCAACGGTTCATTGACTCCGGTTCTTCCCGGAAATCCAGACCTGCTAAAACCTTGCGGATGTCCCCAGCCCTTTGTTACAGAATTTTCTGCTGCTCTGATGCTAACCCCGAATGCAATAGGCTGCGCATGCTCCAAAAAATCTACTTCTACCCAGGCATTTTCTGTTCTATAGAACTCTCCCTGCCTAGAGCTATTGTCCGGTGTAAGTTTAAAATCCGCAATATCGCAGGTTAAAAAAGTTAAAAGAAACGCAAAACCGAATAAAGATAAAAGTTTCTTTTTCATAAATATCTCCTACAAGTTAATTACAAGTTTCGTAAAGACTCCGCCTCTTTGAAACTTGCCGTCTAAAAGACCTGTGCCGGGCTGCCTGTATTTAATCTGCGCATCCGGCAGAGCTTCCAGGGATCTGCTCATCGAAAGACCCCTATTCATATTATAACCTGCTACAAATCTTGCGTTTTTCATAATAAGACCGCAATAAACTTCAAAGCCAAGATTATCGAGCAAAGAGAATGTATGACCTTCAAACAATTCCCTGTCTACGCCGCCGTCGCCGGGTCTTGGTTTATTAACGCCGGCTTTTACTTTCCATTCGGCATCTGTAAGACTTCCAAGTACAACACCGCCGCCTATAACAAATCTGTCAAAAATAACAGTGCGCAGATCTACAGCGAGAGAAAAGAGCGTTAAAGTATCACGATAAATATGGGCTATCTGGGAATATGCAAAACCAACATTCATGGATGCATTTATAATATGCCCGTAGGTATAATCAACTCCAATACCAAAACCGGCTCTTAATGACTGGCGTAAACCAATAGTATAACTGTCTGCCAATGAATAACCATTATCCTGATAAAATAAAGGATAATTGCTTTTTTCTATACCGGTGCTAACAAACGGGTCTATGTTTTTTTCTGTAAAAGCCGCAGCTATACCAATTGGAATGGTAAGGTCTTCTGTAACAAAAATCTTCGCGCCTATACCTGCTCCAAAACTATGACCGGAAGCAATATGCAAACCGTTTAAGGCATAAAGAAGTTCAGCCTGAATTCTAACAAAAGAAAGATCGATATCTTTAAATTTAAGGCTTACATGAATGGGAATAGTCGAAAAGAGCCCTGTTTCATGATAATGGCTTAAGGGATTTTCTTCTGAGTCTACATCATAGTATTGTTTTATTTCTTCGTTAAGTCTTAAGTTTGTAGTAAAGGATAAAGCAAGGGGACCCAAAACAGGTATAGGATACTCAACTTCCATTTGCATTAAATGATGTGTTCCTGTCTGCAGCGGGTCTAACACACCTTCCACTCCAAAACGGGATACTCTGTTATAATGAGAAGCTTCCGCTTTAAATTTACCAACCTTTAGCCAAATATCCAAAGGAAAATCAAAACCTAATCCTTTAATCGCATTCGCGCGAGCCCATGCCGCGTCTGTTTTAATTTCGTACCTGTCGGCGCCCGCGCTGTCCAATTGGAACGGTAGATACGGACCGCCTATCTGGTAGCGGGTTTTAAACTTTGCATATAATTCCACACTGGATACAGGGCTAAGAAAAAAGACTAAATCAAAATTATTATAGTAGCCGTTTTTCCCGGTTCCTACAGCCGCATCTGTACCTAATTGCAGATTTGGAAAATAAACTCCGGGAGGCTGACCGTTGGCATTACTGAACACCTGATCATCGCCCTGTAACCCAAAAGTAATCATGCCGCTCATCTCGCCGCCGATAGTAAATTTAAAATCTTCACCAAAAGTCATCTGACCGTAGGCACTCATGCCAAGAACCGCAATTAACAAAAACGCTAAAAATACTTTCTTCATAATTTCCTCTCTTTGAATATATTTATTTATTAAAAACCAATGTAGGTCCCGCACGACCGGGAATCATTTCCGGTAAAACCGCATTATCATCCAGAACATAATTATAAGGCGGCTGCCATGGTTTAGGGTCAGATACTTTACCCCACCATGATGAGTTAGTTCGATTATTTCCGTTATAATAGAATCTGGCAGGGTGTTCCTGCGGTGTAGTAAACCATTCAATATTTCTGTCACCCAGCTTGGAGCCGAAAAAGTTATTTTCTACAATAAACTGAGCGCCCCATCCCGGTCCCATAAAAGAGCCGTTATTTCCAACAACGCCAATATTGTCATAGTAATTATTATAAACATGCATCTGTGTACCGCGTGTTCTGGGCATACGCTGTGTTGCTTTATGGAAATAGTTATGATGCAAAGTAATCTGACGATCTTCTGCAACGGCATTCGCCGCAGTATCGCTGCCTGCTACAAGCATTACCTTATCTATATTTGTAAACTCTGTCCATGATACAGTAATGTTTTTACCGCGCGGAATATCAAAACCTCCGTCATGGTTATAATTGCGTATCATATCGTTACAGGTACCGTTAGTGAACAAGCAGTGATCTACCCATACCCCGTCTGATGTTCCCTGGACAACCAACCCGTCAATACTTGCCTTGGATTCAGAATATCCGGGTTTTGACGTATCATTTTCTGTTGAACCATGGGCATCCCAAAAAGTAATATTCCTTATGATGATATTGGATTTGTTATTAATTCTGATCCCGCCGAATTTAATTCTTGCATTGTTAATGCCAATTATCGTGGTATTAGAACCCAAATTAACAATTATATCTCCGTTTATTCTTCTAAACGGAGATACAGCTTCAAATTGATCATAGAAAGATTTATCATTGTCGTTTATTCTGCCGCCGGAAAGATCGATATCTCCGGAAATAATTATAAACTTTGGATTGTCATTAAGAGTGCCTCCGCTTATAACACCGGTGCTCACATTAATACTGGGACGTGATGTAAAATTTGCATCGATAAAAGCCCATAACTTGTCAGAAGATGCGGGATATGTTGCATCATCAATCAAGGTCAGATTTGCCGGGTTCGTATAAGATAAACCGGCGCCGCCGTTTGCCATATCCGCCCAGCCAAAGGTTGTAACTTTTTGCCCTTTAAGAGAATTAAAAATCTCCTGCGGGGTCATTGGTCCTTGTGATTCAGTTACGGTAATTGTTATTGTATCAGATACACCAGACTCGTCACTTGCGGATGCTGTTATTGTGGTTTGCCCATGCGAAACTGCTGTAACAATCCCGGAAACACTAATTTCAGCAATTTCTGTATTTCCGCTAGACCATATTATAGATTTATTGCTGGCATCATTTGGAAGCACAGAAGCAGTAAGATTTTTAGTATTTCCTTCGACAATGGAAAAATCCCCGCCCACTATGGTTATATCTTCTACCAGAATTGGCGTTACAGTTACAGTTACAGTACCGGATACCCCGGAGCCGTCTTTTGCTAATGCAGTAATTACCGCTGTTCCTTCACCAACGCCTGTTACATAACCTGTAGTTTCATTAACTGCCGCCACACTTGTATCACTGCTGCTCCATGTTAAAGTCTTATCGTCTGCTTCCATGGGAAGAACAGATGCTGTAAGCTGTTTTCCGGCACCGGATGCAACAAGAGAAAAATCACCGCCGTCAATTACTATACTGTTTACCGGAATAACGGTAACTTCCGCAAGAATTACATCAAAAAGCCTGAAAGCGCTTACAGAGCCTAACTGGATATCTACTTTATCGTTAAAAAAGTAATTGTATTCAAGAATTCTGCCTGTTGTCAGCCCCGCACCGCCTGCGGCAGAAGGAGTACCTTCTTTTATTTTTTCTCCGTTGATATACAGAACAGGATAACGGGAACCGGCTCCTGAAGCGGAAATATTTGTATACCTGAATGAAATATTAAAGGGTCCCTGCACATTTTTTATTTCCAGGAAAGCAACCGTATTCCCAGTAGTCTGTATACAGCCGTTAGAAAATCCGCTTGCAAGGGCTGCTTCTTCCCTCAGCCAGCGCATACTGTGTTTTGAGCCAAGCAGGGTCATATTATTTAAATATTCTGCGTCTGTATTCATGTTTGTATAACTTACGTAATAACTTGTCCAGCCGGGAATTTCTTCCTGGAAGGTCCAGCGGAAAGGAATAACAACAGCGGGAGGATCTTTTATTACGGTTATGGTAACACTGTCTGCAGCGCCGGAACCGTCCTTTGCTGTTGCGGTTATAACTGCCTCTCCGACAGAAATGGCGGTTACTTCTCCGTTTTCATTGACAGCCGCTACACTTTCATTATCGCTGCTCCATTCTACGCTTTTATTGGAAGCATCTTCCGGCAGCACTGTAAAAGTGAGGGGTACAATAGTACCTTCATGAAATGACTGATCTCCTAAATCGATAGATATACTTTCGACTGGTATATTACTGCCTGTGTCTTTACAAACAACAAATGAAAATAATATAAATATAGCTAACATTATCGCCGTAACGATCGGCTTATTAAAGTGTTTTTTTTCCATATATTATAATGTTATAAAAGATTTCTTTAATTATTCTGTCATGGTTTTGGACTTTACCGTACTGGGAATTTTTTACCACGAACTACACGAACGAAGGGCACTATAAATTAAAAATATCACAAGCGGTTACGTTAGGCAACTCTGTATTAGATATAAAGTAATCATAATCGCTTTGGGTTTGGGCTCGGATATAAATAAAACCTTCAGCTTTTTCCTTTAGTGTATTGGTTTTTTTAATATAAAAACGCAAATATTCATCGTGGTTTTGTTCATTTTCCACCTGAATTTCTTCTGCTTGCTGCATACCGGCAATATACGTATGGAATATCCTTTGAAGATTGAGCCTATCCCTTGAACTGCGCAGGTATTTTCCACTGCAAACAGTCATAATCATATCTCTAAAAGATTTTTCAAGAATTTTAATCTGGTTTAACGCAAGCGCGCTTATATTCTCTGTCCCGCATTTATCATTATTACAATTGATATTGGGAAATAATCCGCAATTTAGAAAACAAAATATATTCCCGTGTGTTTTAAAATATTTTTTCATTTTTGTATAATCAAGCATACCGGCGCAATTTGTAAATATTCCGCTCTCATACAGATTTATAACAGATTGCCCAACTTGCTCACAAAAACTATTTGCAATATGCGTAAAAAAATCATCGTTTCCGGTTTCAAAAAAAACATAGTACATTGCTAAGACTTAAACCTCCTAACAGTAAGGCAAATTACGCCAACTTTCAGATGTGTTGAAGAGTATCACATGGCAATATATTAGGCAATACTGTATTCGCAATAAAATAATTGTAGTCGATTGAATTTTGCGCACGAACATAAATAAAATCGCTAGCTTCATACATCATTTTATTTGACTCTTGAATGTATGATTGTAAATATTGAGTGTGATCATTACCATTTAAGGTACGAGCATTTAAAAAATCAAGCAATTTGATTTGCTGAATGTTGGCTGTATTGTATCTGTTAAATACTCTTTCAATTCGCAGCCGATCAATAGGTCTTAGACCGTTAGCTTGACTTATAAAATTATCTCTATAATTTTTCATTACGATTTCAATGTCCTCGACTTGATCTGGAGCAAGCGCTGTCATATGACCATTGTAACATCCATCGTTAATGCATCTAACATCGAGAAACTGACCGCAATTTAAAAAATATAATACACTCCCTCGATTTTTTAAAACTTTATCTATATTTTCCATGGTTGGTAAACAACCAGACTTCTCGGTAAATAATTCGTCTTTATTTTTTTCATACAGATCTATTATTGACCTTACTACATTCTCGCAAAAAACACTTACAACACGTATAAAGAAACCATTATTTCCAGTCTCAAGAAAAACACAATACACACCTACAATCTCCCTTCGATAATGTCATCTAAAAAGCGCAGCAAATCTTTTTTCTCCTTCCCTTCCTTAATTGGTACAGTGTTTAAATTAAGAAACATATTTAAACGAAATTGCGTACTCTCTGTATGTGGAAATTCATAATAAAGATAATCATTATCGGCTCGTACAAAATGAATGGGTGCCCGTTTTTCCATTCCAAAATGGGACTCCGGATTTTCCGGGTTTTTCCTGAGAAAATCGGAAAATTCGCCCAGATGCGATTCTTCCACTTTTGCTTGTGTTATTATTCGCACTTTTGCTTTTTTCTCACACATACTCTTAAAAAGAGATATGATTTTTTCACGTATGTCAGGACGAGATCGCCAGAAGGAGCCGGACACCATGGTAATTACTTTACCTTGACAATCATAGTTAGAAATTAAATTCTGTAAAAACTCAATTATTGCAGGACCGCCGTAATTTTCTATATCCATAAAATCATGCATGTGCATATCATCAATGTTTTCCAAAACCCACTGGCTTTTACCTTTGATATATTCGTTAAAAAACTTGACAAATGCATCATACTGGGAAGGTCCGGGAGAACTGAGAATTCTATATTTCGCTTCATCTTCAAGCTTCATAATACCTTTTTCATAGGCAACAAAATTCTCATAGAATCCTTCCCAGATTTCAGGAATAAGCTTATGAGCCTCTTTAGAGGCTTTTATTGGCGCAATTCTTGCATTAGTCATTTTAGTCTCTCTCCATTACTATACTTTAATAATAACATATCTTAATATTATTGACTATACAAAAAATGTAAAAATGTAAAAACTTTTTATTTTTTTTATTTAATAGAAATATACTTTATAAAAGATTCCTTTAATTATTCTGTCATGGTTTTGGACTTTACCGTACTGGGAATTTTTTACCACATTATGTATGGCTGCCGCTTGGTTATAGTAGGCGTCTTCCCGCATTCGTTCCAAATTGCGAGATTCTAAGCCGGTAGCTGTAACATTCTTCAAAGCTGCCGCCTCGTTATACTTAGCATCTGCGCGCATTTTCTCCAAATTACTGCTTTGCATCGTATTCACTTATTATCTCTTCTGGTGATTTACCACTTTTAAGCATTTCGATAATTCTTTTTTCCGCTTTTTGCTCTGCATTCCAAAGGGCTGCCGCTTGGTTATAATAGGCGTCTTCCCGCATTCGTTCCAAATTGCGGAACTCGGGGGATACTGTTACTTTATGATACGCATTTATCGCTTTTTCCATGACTGGTACCTTCATTCAAGATTCGAAATCACAATGAGGAAGCCCGTTGCTTAGATCTTTTTTAGGATCATTTTCCTGATATATTTGTCCTGCATAAAATGATATTAAAAGCATTTCCAAGGATTGTGCGTTATAAAATCTGTATTTTAAAAAGTATAGTAAATTTTTAGAAAAACTCAAAAGTCCAATATCTTCCCTGTCAAGAATATGATTTTTCCCTTCCAAGTATAAATGTTCTAAAATATATGCCAGTACAAATTTTTCGTTAATATAAACAACATCTTTATCTATTGCAGTTACTTGAATTGGTTTTCGGCGTAATAACCAATATGCAGTATAGGCGACTATTTTTATTGTATTAATTTGATCAAGTTTATGAAAACCTTTCAAACGTCTAATATCTTCAAAATAGTCTATTAACATATATCCAAGCAGGAGTGGATTTATTATTACTTTTTCCTGATAACCTGATTCTTTAATATAGTGTTCCATATTATCAAACAAAGCAACAAAACGTTCTTTAAATTTGTCTTCTTTCTCTACATAATCCTCAAGTAATTCATCTGCCGGAACATAACGCGGATGACTAGAATTCATAGCTGCCTCCATCTAAAGCATTAAGTTTATCAAGTTGTTGGCTGGACCAGTGTTTTTGGAAACGCCTCATTTGCTTTTTGTCATTATAATTTTTCCCTTGATTGCCCATAAGGTGAATCAAAACATAGCCAACAGCCATTAATGCAACAAAAGCTGCAGCCTTTGCCTCTTGGCTGTTACTAGCATCACTTAAGACATCGAGACTTTTAGAAATGCCACCTATCTGTTGCGTGTATTTTGCAGATAAGATTCTCCGTTTAAGCACAGGGTAGTATTGAACAATTATCAGTGTTATTCCTAAAGCCACAAAACTAAGTATTAAAATTTTTAAAAATAATTCCATTTGCTATAATCCTTTAATATCAAAAATAAACCTGGAAATTCCCATTATCAACACTATTCCAAGAAAAATAATGTTAAACCATGAAATAAGCATAAAATCTATATCTTCCGTTACCTCATAAGAAAAAGAAAAAATCGCATAAAACAAACAACCAATTACTAACAGAAGGATAAAACTTTTCAGGAATTTATCTATACATCCTCTGTTGACGCGGTAATATACTGCGGTGATTATTAGCGGTATCGCCAAAAAAGCTACCTCGGCACTGCCAAGAACATTCCACCACATGACTGCTTTTTCTGATTTAATCACAGCAAGCCCTAATTGCCTTGACAAAATAGGAATGCATGAAATACCAAAACCCAAAAGCCAGTAACCTAAATTGGATTTTGCCAAGCTTTTTTTATCTTGTCTGCCAAAGCCAAGATTAGTCCGCCGGTCATCAATTTTCTCCTCTGCAATACTGTTCACTTTACGAACGCAACTAATGAATTTATCTGGCATATCAGTTATCTGCTTCATTTTACTTTTTAATATAATCGGCAATTTCTGTTAAAGTGTTAAATATTTCCTTTTCCACAATCAATAATCCCCCCAATGTTAAAGATTGTCCCATATATTACTATATCTTGTCAATAGGTAATAGAGTTGACAACAGAGAGATTCTCGGTTATTCAATAGTTATCGGGGGCATTTCGGCATAGCCAATCTTCCTTGGATAGCCGCCGGGTCGCTTGACCCGGATTTTTTTTGTTTAAATACAATATGTCACCAAATGTGAACTGGGGCGGCATAGGCATGAATCAGTCAGGAGGTTTAGGCTTGGTTGTAGCGGCTGATGTCCCTAATGACGGACACACCTGGTTTACCGCCTTCCAAAACAATGACTATCAGAGCGCGAATGATCCAACATCAGGACCGAGAAGAGCCT
>WQXG01000014.1 GCA_009784975.1 Treponema sp. | reverse complement strand
CACTATTACATTTACTCCAAATGAGGATGTAAAGTTAGCAGTAGCTCCGGGTGATATTGTTATTTCAAGAGGCGGCAATACACAAAGAACACTTACATTAGAGGGGGCCACCTATACCAGTATCCAATGGTATATAAACGGATCCGCTGTTACCGGCGCAACTAATAATAGTTTTACATTAAGGGGACAAGACTTTAACCAGTTTACTCCTGTACAAAGCCAATTATATGTAGAAGTGGTCAGAGGCGGTATCACTTATAACTTAACCATACCTTTTACGGTTAATCCATAAGGAGGAAGAAAATGAAAAACATTTTTGGAAATAAACATTTTATAAAAACCGGAGTTTGTGTATTATTCATAATTCTTTGTTCGGTATTGCTGGTAATCGGCTGTCCTGTTCCGGAGGAATTGCAGAATATCCCGGAAGGCATGGGAACTTTTTCATTGCAATTGGAAGGTTCGGATCAACAGAGCAGAACAATCATGCCGGGTACGGGTGCTGCAAATAACCGGTTTGCCGTATACAGACTGGTTTTTACCGGCGGTCCCACAACTGGTATCGATGAAGATCGTTCTTTTGGTGAAATTAGTAACCCGATAGAATTGATTCCGGGTAGTTACACTTTAACGGTTTCTGGTTACACCAGTCAGGGAAACAGAACTGCCAATAAACCCGCAGTGCAAGGTTCAGGAACCATTGTTATTACCGCAGGGCAAGCGGCAACAGGAACTGTTACATTGACACCGATAGCATATAGTGCCGGACAGAAAGGTGTTTTTGACCTGAACCTTACTTTTACCGGCGACATAGTAGATGCGGTAAAAATGGAATTGCAGCCGGTTTCAGCAGGAAGCAATTTAAATTATAACATTATAGGTGGATCCGACCCAATTGGTGCAGACGCAGACATTGATCTTGATCCCGGTCAATACCGTGTTATTTTTACACTGGAAAAAGCCGGAATGAATCCTGTGATCTGGCGCGAAGTTCTGCACATTGCCGGAAATATGACAAGTTCTTATACTAAAGAGTTTACGATTAGTCATTTTGTTAAGGCATATTACGACGTAAAGTTTAATTACAATGATGGTGTTAGAACTCCTTTTGAATTAACATATTTTTATGATGAATTTACTTCAATTGCAAGACCTAATGATCCAACCCGCACAGGTTATACTTTTGACAGGTGGTATAAAGATGCAGAATGCACTGCCGGAAATCATTGGGTTTTTGGAGACAATCTTACACCAGGCATTGAGTTGTTTGCAAAATGGATTCCAGATTTCCCGGGCACCGTAACAATTAATATTCTAACTAATGTAGATGGAAGTGAAGTTGAAGTAGATGACCGGACAAGAGTTAACCTTGGTGAAGTTTTGGTAGCCAGAATAACTTCTGGTAACCCAGGACCTTTTGTATACCGTTGGATATGGACAGATGGGACTGATATAGTTAAATCTCCGGAAGATGATCCTGATAAACTGCTTATTCATGATGGAATCCTTGAAATTGGCGGTGTTATCACAGTAACAGTAAGTCTTGAAGGTCATTCAAATTTAACCAGCACAAAATTAATGACACTAAATTCAAGACCTGGTACACCCGGTAATCCGTTCGAAATCAGATTTTTCTCTGATCTTATAAGGCTCAGTACCGGCGGAAGAGATGGTAATAATAATGAGTGGACATTGAATTCTCATTATGTGCAGATGGCAAATATAACGCAAAATACAACTCAGACATTAAATCCGATAGGTACAAATACTGCAAGCGTAGATAACCCTTTTCCATTTACTGGTTCATACAACGGAAATGGATTTCAAATTAGTAACCTAAACATTACAAACGCGACCAGAGATAATTTAGGCTTGTTTGCTGTTAACGAAGGCACTATTAGTAATGTTGTTTTGTATAATACTACTTTAAATGGCAGGGACAATGTTGGTGGTATAGCTGGACAGAATAAAGGCACTATAGAAAACAGTTCTGTTTCCGCTTCAGGCATCGGTATTGACGGCAGAGATAATATCGGCGGTATTACCGGTTTAAATACAGTTGATGGAACAGTGAAGAACAGTAAAACATCCGGCAATATCCACTCAAGAAGAAATAATATCGGCGGTATAACCGGCGAAAATATTGGCAAAGTAGAATTTTGTTATTCAATTAGTAATATAATTTGCAGTGCAGGTTTTGCAGGTGGTATTACAGGTAAAAATAACGGCACACTAGAAAACAATATTGCATTGAACCCGAACATTACAGCATACAGTTTAGATGCGGGACGTGTAGCAGGCAATGTAAGTGCCTCCCCGGCTGTTAGTACAGGTAATGCAGCCCGCAGTGACATGTCTATCAGGATGATTATACAGGATGAACAAGGGACGGAGGTTGCTGCAGGGGAAGCAGGAACCGCTGTTACAGTTCCAAGTGCAACGGCAGTTACCAGCATTTTCCATGCTCCAGAGTGGAATCGCACAATTTGGGATGTACCTGGTAACAATATTGCTGTTAGTGCTCAATTACCAAGGCTTGTTATTCAAAAGCCAATTGGAAGCCCGCTTGCACCTACACCATATCCTACACTGCCGCAGGTTATTCAAAGGACAGGGCAGAACAGTCAAACAATCTCTAATATTGATGTTACAAATTTCTTAAGGCATAACGTTACTCCAGGAACTCCTGGATGGTACTTAAAAAGGATTGAAGGCGAATGGGATGTTGGTGAAATGCTGGAATTTGATTTAAGCAAACCAATAGAGGTGCCGGAAGGGTTTAAAGCTCAAATTAGCGGTGTAAGAGTAAACGATAACTGGAGTTCAAATACAATGACAGCAAGCTTAGGTGCAATTGGGTCATTTATAGTAGTAAAAGGAACTACCGCTCAAGGAATCACACTTACATTTAATCTATCAATACCTGTAGTATATGCAGAAATGCAAGTTTATATATTTGGTACCTCAGATCCGCGCCCTGCAAATCCAACTTTTAGAGTACCATATACGGGTTCAAGTACAATTTCCAGGAATTTTACTTATGGAACAGGTCAAAGTAATTTTCCAAATAACACGCAGTTTGATGTTGTCTTTATAATTGAAACAGAGGAGAATTGGGAATTTGTTCCGGATACTACAAACAAAGCCGAATCATACGTTGTTTTTAGATCTGAAGATACTGTTACTTATGGTGATGGTTCATCGGTTTCTAATACATCTTTCTATTGGTTAGAAGGTGAATTAGGTAAATCCAATCTTGGTAACGTACGTTATTATGATGGGACTGACCAGGCTCACTTAGGTAAAAAGTTTATACAACCAACAGTAGATGAGGTACGTATTATGATAACTGCAGGTTCTAATAATGCAGAAGTTTGGGTTCCTTCTTCTGCACAGGAGTTAAGTTATTATTCAACAAGCAGCAGTAATCTTCCAAGTAATATTAATGAAGTATTATGGATTGCTGATACTCTTGGTCCAGATCGAACAGGATCGGGAACTTTATGGAATGAACCTATTACAATTCAAAATCCTCGCGGACAAACTCCAAGCCGTATAACAAGAGATGTCGTAATAAATACTATGGGAGTTGAAGAAACGGTTGGGATTGTTATGATAACAGTGAACCATGTGCTTACTGCTTCTGCTGCTAATAATACTGCTTATACAATATCAGGAAATCAAACAATGTCGGTTGTTGTTGATTTTATTCTCAACGCTGATTTTGACAGTGCTGTTAGAACTATCGAAGTTGTCCAGGCAACTGGTATGTCAGGTATTACTGTTTCTCCTACCGGCCAACAAACCAGTAGCCGTTCATTTACATTAAGCAGAACAGGTAATCCGCCTAATTCTTCTCAATTTAATTTTACAACTACATTCAGGTACTAAAATAGTGTCAGGCACCGTTTAACGGTGTCTGACACTCGCAAGTTGCGAACATTGGTCAAAGAGCCGCTCCTTCAGGAGCGGTTTTTTTGTGGTGTGCCTGGCATGGGCGATAACTTGGCGTCTCTGCGAGATTAAATCCTGGTCTTTATTTATTGGTAAAAACCTTGTTTATATAGCAAATTTGTTATATACTGAATTCTATGGAGGAGTATGGCAGATAGAGCTGGATCCAACTGTTATACTTAAATAAGTAATAGAAAAGGAATATTAAAATATGGTAAAAATTAAATCAAAAAAGAAAAACCTCGATTATTTTAATAATATTTTAAAAAATAATCCAAATTATTTATCGCTAAGATATAAGGATAAAATATCATTTATAAGAGAAACTATACTTTCAAGTGTTAAAAATGGAGTTATAAAAAAAATATATATTTTTGGCTCATATTGTAATGGTAAAGCAAATGAAGACAGTGATATAGATATTTGTGTTATTATTAATAATAAGCAAAACAGATCAGATATTTCTTTAAAAATCAGAATTAATTTAACAGACAATGATCTTTTATGGTGTGATTTATTAGTTTATAAAGAAGATGTTTTTTATAATATAAAAAATACAGAAGGCGTTGAAAATACTATATTAAAAGAGGGTGTACTAATATATGGCTAAAGATATATGTACTGAAACGCCATTTGAGTTATTTAAAATGGCAGAAAATAGTGACAGGCACCGTTTAATGGTGTCTGTCACCAGGTAACGGCGCTCGTTCTTCGGTTTCCTACTCGATTGATTTTTTATCGCTATTTATTCCAATACTATTATTATATTCATCTATTGATTGTTTTATTATATTTGGAATATTTTTCAGTTCAATATCATCGGACGAAATAGTGACAGGCACCGTTTAACGGTGTCTGGCACTCCATCAAAGAAACATAGCCATATAGACAGGAAGATGGGTGATATTATCTTTAATCATTACATCTTTTGTATAAAGTATGTATGATTCCCCCAGTTTTGCAGAGAATTTTTTTGTGAATTTATCAAGGGAAGAATGTGTTGAATATTCGGAAGATTTTACCTCGATAGGGCAGATTTTTCCTTTCTTTGCAATAAGAAAATCGATTTCTATAGTATTTTTTCTGTTGTTATTGTCAACTCTGGAATAAAAAAACAGACGATGTCCGCCGCATTTAAGCATTTGCGCAGCTGCGTTTTCGATAAGCATTCCTTCGTTAATGTGAAGTTTATCAAGCAGAATCGCCCGATAAAGTTCATTATCAGAATAATCGTTATCCTTGAAGGCATGGGTAATTAAAAGTCCCGTATCTGCCATGTAAATTTTCTGTGTGGTATGGTCGCCGCTCATTGCCAAACCTACGCCAGGATCTGTTGCATTAAAACATGGATTAACAATCATGCCGTCACTTAGCCACATAAAAGCGTCTTCATAGCTTCGTAAACGCGCATTTTTACCGATAGATGAAAGCTTATATTTTTTTTCTTTCCTGGAAAGCTGCCCCGGCAAAGAATCAAAAATTGCTGTCACTTTATTTTTATATCCGCCGGCATATTTTGCGATGTCATTGCGGTACAGAGATAAAATTCGTTTTTTTACCGCGTCTGCTGCCGAAAAATCCTTGTCTTTTATATATTCAAGAACAGGCTGCGGCATACCGCCGACAAGCAGATACTGCCTAAAATCATTCATTATCTTGCGATGTAAAACTTGGCCAAGCGGTTTTTTTTGTTCAAAGCAGGATAAAAGGAGAGGCGCTGTGTTTTCGTCATTTAGCGCCCACAAGAATTCTTCAAAATCCATAGGATATACTTCGATCTCTTCTTCTTCTGACGGAATAATTATATCTTGCACATTTTGCTTAATCGATAAAAGAGAGCCGGTTTCTATATAATCGTATCTGCCGTCTGCTACCAGATATTTAAGTAATTGCCGTGCTCTTGGAAATTGCTGTACTTCATCAAATACAATAAGGCTTTCCCTTTTATACAGCCTTGTATTGTAAAATGCAGAAAGTTTTGCAAAAAGTAAATCCAGCTCGGCGCTTTCGTTTTCAAAAATATCTTTGATTTCTTTTGCTATATTTCCAAAATCAACGATAATCATGCTTTTATATTCATTTTTTCCGAACTGTTCGCAAATAAAGCTCTTGCCAACACGCCGTGCGCCTTTTATCAGCAGTACGCTGGTTCCATTGCTGGTATTCTTCCAATTTAACAGTTTTTGATAGACTTTCCGCTTTAATACCATATTTTCCCTTTTATACCCTAATTATACTATCTTTTGCACGAAAAGGCAAGTTTCAAACCCCCAAATTTGCACGAAAAGGCAGATTTCAAAGTGCGAAATTTGCACAAAAAGGCAGTTTTTAAAGTGTCAGGCACCGTTTAACGGTGTCTGTCACCTGACGCACCTTATTTCCCTTTCGCCGTTGTTGTGCAGTTCCGGGATGCTTTGCAGGCAGGGCGGTTTTGCTTCTGTGCAGCGGGGCGCAAAGGGGCAGCCGGTGCCGGGGTTTGCAGGGTCGGTAACTTTGCCGGGGATAGTTAAAAGTTTTTCTTTTGAATAATGGCTTCCAAAACGCGGAGATGCGGCAAGGAGCGCGGATGTATACGGATGCTGAGGGTTGTTTGTAATTTCGCCGGCGTCTGCAGATTCCATTACAAGTCCACCGTACATCACCATGATGCGATCGGAGATTTCCGCTACCAAATCAATGTCGTGACTGATAAAAATAATTGAAATGTTTCTGGTCTTACGCAGTGTTTTTAAAAGTTCAATTATCTGTTTTTGAATTGTCAGGTCTAGCGCCGTTGTCGGCTCATCGGCAATTAAAAGTTCGCAGCCTTGCGCCAAAGCAAGGGCAATGCCTATCCTCTGCAATTGCCCCCCCGAAAACTGATGCGGGAAATTGATGAGCCTTTCTTTGCCGTTATCAAGACCGGTTTCTTCCAGCAAGGCAACAGCGCGCTGTGCTGCCTCTTCTTTGGTAATTTCCGGTTCGCTGTTTCTGAATGTTTCAAAAAACACGCTGCCGAGATTTTGCAGCGGATCAAAGGAACGCCCGGGTTCCTGAAAAATCATGCCTATTTTTCTGCCGCGGTATTCACGTAACGCCTCTGTATCAAGGTTAATAAGTTCTTTGCCTTCATAGCAGATTGAACCGCTTACGCCTGCATTTTTGGGAAGCAGTCCGGGAATTGCCAAAGTGCTTACGCTTTTGCCTGATCCGCTTTCTCCTACAATACCCAATGTTTCGCCCTTTTTAAGATTAAAAGAAAGCCCGCGTACAGCCTGAACAGTTATATTTTCATTGCCGCGCAGTACGGAAAAGTTAACATAAAGATTGTTAACGGCTAACCAGGAAGAATCAGAAGAAGATGAAGCTGGAATAGGGGATAAGGCATTTTTAGCTTCTGTTTTAAGCAGTTTATTAAAAAGTTTTTTAATTTTAAATTTATCAGCTCTTGTTTTTCTTGCGTGGTATGGGTCAAAGAAATCGCGCAAAGCGTCTCCGATAAAATTAAATGCAAGGGTTACCCCAAGCAGAAACCACACGGGATTTAACAGCCATGGAAATGCCTGAAGGTTTGCAAGTGTCGATAAATCCCGCTTGATAAGCGAACCCCAGCTAACTGCCGGATCTGTTATGCCCAGCCCCAAATATGAAAGAACTGTTTCTGTCATGATAAAACCCGGAATGCTTAATGCCACACTCACGATTAGAAGGCTGGATATTTGCGGTATTATATGTTTAAAAATAATTGTTATAGAGGGAATCATTTCCAGTTTGGCATTTAAAACAAATTCTTCGCGCTTGATTGCATGAACCATGCCGCGTATTGTGCGGGCAGAACCTGGCCATCCGACAAGAGAAAGTATTATCGTTATCATCATGTATGATTGACCTGGATCCATGTTAGACGCCATGAGTGATCGCAGAAACAGAATCAGGTAGAGGGTTGGGATTAACATTAAAAATTCCGCAGATCTCATTATTGACCAATCGGTGAAACCGCCGAAAAAGCCGGCGGCTCCGCCTGCAAGACCGGCAAGCGCAAGAGAGATAAATGTTGCCACAAAGCCGATGGTGAGGGAGACGCGCGAACCGTAAACGATGCGCGAATACATACATCTGCCAAGATTATCTGCGCCCAGCAGAAATACCGGGTACTCCGTTTGCGCGGTTGTTAAAAGATGCCTGTCTGCGGAAAAAAGCCCCCATAATTTGTATGGTTCCCCTTTGCCTAAAAATTGCAGCGGTGAATAAATGTCACGGACACGCGCATAGGTCCATGATACGGAATTTATAACGCGGAATTCCTGCGCCTGCAGTTTTCCCTGGTAAAAACGGACATTGGGCGGGTGATAGCTTTTGTCCGCAAATGAAGTGTTAGGTGAATATGGAGCGAAAAATTCCGCAAAGATCATCATAAAGTAGAGGAGAGCGAGGCAGAAAAAAGAGACAAGCGCTACAGGGCGTGTTTTAAGGTACACTGCAAAGGCTGCTTTGCGGGTAAATATTTTCATATTACTCTTTCCCGTACCTGATACGCGGGTCTACAAGCGCGAGGATTATATCGGCTAACGCCATGCCGACGAGTACCAGAAAAGAAATAAACATCATGTTGGCAAGAACAAGGTTTATATCCTGCTGAATAACGGCTTCGTACATCAATCTGCCGATGCCAGGGTATGCGAAAATTATTTCCAGTATCAAAGAGCCGGAAAAAAGACCGGCAAGAAGATTCGCGCTGCCTGTAATGTACGGATTTAATGTGTTGCGGAAAGCATGCGCAAAATAAATACGCCATTCTGCGATGCCGCGTGAACGTAAACTTGTTATGTACGGCTGCCCCAATTGGTCAAGCATAGTTGCGCGAATCATGCGCAAAGATCCGCCGATACCGCCCAAAAATGCAGACAATAGCGGCAGGAAAATATGATACATATAGGAGAAAGCAAATTTTACAGGCGCTTCTGAAAACGGAAAAAACGGATACGCGGTAACCGGAAAAAGCCCTGTTACGGAAGCAAAAAGCTGAAGCAGTATCAGCAGCAAGAGCCCGGGGAACGCATGAAGCACAAGGGCAAAAAAAGTAACGGCATAATCAATTTTTGTTCCGGCTTTTGTGGAAAAATAAACGCCCAATATAAAAGAAAAAATTGTAATAAAAACAAGCGATATTAAATTTAATAAAAGCGAATTCAGTATCCGCGAAGAAATTAAAAACGAAACCGGCGCGCGGGAAATTAAACTTACTCCCAAATCCCGGTGAACGATAACACGGTTCAGCCACTTAAGATACTGCACATAAAACGGCTGATTAAGCCCGAGTTCAGCACGCCGCGCCTCAAGCTGATCTGCGCTTAACGCCTGCAAATTCTGCCCTGCCCGCCCGTGACTTTCGCTGAATAGCTGCTGCATCATAATTTGATCTACAATGTCACCGGGAGCAAGCGCCATTAAGCCGAACACTGCAAGCCCCAGCAGGAAGAGCATCACTGTCATTGTTATTAGTCTGTTTGCAATGTAGGAGAGAAGGGGGAAGCGTTTCTTGAACGCATAGAATGGTTTAAGCGCTATGTTTGCAGCCTGCCGGACTATTGTTAACATGATTTTATTTTACAGGGAGCCGGGAAGATTGGCAAGGACTCTCGCGGAGGATTGGCAGGAAGATTGGTTAGGACTCTCGCAGAGGCGCGGGCCGCAAACCGAAGGTTTGAAGGAGGACGCGGAGGAAGAGGAGGAAGAGGAGGAAGAGGAGGAAGAGGAGGAAGAGGAGGAAGAGGGAGAATGAAGATTGGCAGGGATTCTCGCGGGGGCGCAGAGGCGCGGAGGACGCGGAGGAAGAAGGGGGAGGGAGAGGGGGAAGAGGAAGAGGAAGAGGAAGAGGAAGAGGAAGAGGAAGAGGAAAGGAGGGTTGAATTTGTTTTTTGGATTTGTTATTTTGGGGTATGGAAATTAATGAGAATAAGATTGGTGATATTATTATTGAAACAGCATTAAATTTGCATATAAATCTTGGTTCTGGTTTGTTTGAAAATGTTTATGAAGTTATCCTTATGAAACTACTGGCAAAAAAGGGATTGTCTGTTCAAAGGCAAGTATCAATTCCTATAGAATTTGAAGGTGAATTTTTTGATGAAGGTTTTAAAGTAGATTTATTTGTTGAAGGCAAAGTAATAATAGAATTAAAATCCGTAGAAAAAATAACTGATGTCCATAAAAAACAATTATTGACATATCTAAAATTAACAAATACAAAACTAGGTTACATTCTAAATTTCGGAGCAGGATTAATGAAAGAAGGAATAATCAGAATCGTAAACGGTCTCGATTAAAAGCCCAAAAACCTTCCCCCTCTTCCTCCGCGTCCTCAGCGCCTCCGCGCCTCAGCGAGAGTCCCTGCCAATCTTCAACCCTTCTTCCCCCTTCTTCCCCCTCTTCCTCCGCGTCCTCTGCGCCCCTGCGCCTCAGCGAGAGTCCCTGCCAATTCCTTGCCAATCTCAAAAAAAAACGGACCCCTCGCGGAGCCCGTTCTGGTTAAAACTTTACGTTTTATCTTTTGCCGAAAGCAAAAAATGCTTTAATCTGGAACATAGCAGTGTGCCTTGCAAATTCATTCATTCCCCATACAGGAATGTTGTACTGGAATTTAAATTCCAAAGGCAGAGGAGTTCTGGTAAAGAAGAATGCAATGTTCGGGTTGATATTGAGGGTTTGTACGCCTACTGCAGCCGCATCCAAAGCTGTTTCAGCAGCTGCTTCAAGAGCTGCCTTTGTTACTGAATTAGTATGTGTAACACTTACAGAATGTGTTGGTGCAGGAGAGTATACGTATCTGACTGGAACGCCTGCGGTAAGGATAATACCACCGCCAATAGGTGCGGAAAATACCGGTTCAACTTCAAAGGTGAGCTTATATCCATAGTTTACATCTATATCAATTGCTGTTGCTCCACCTGCTCCTGCTATGGCTGCACGTGTGCCATAGGACTGTAAACCTGTTAAACCAGTTTTTTTCAAATCTACCCCGATGGGATAAACTATTGTTTCGTTGAACAGGTTAATAAAGAACATTTTGTTGAACACAAAGTCAAAGAAGAATCTGCCGCCTACGGCAAATGCATGTTTGTCCATATTTGAAATAGTTGCATCTTGTGCGAGACCTATCTTTACAGCTTCTTCTTCAAAATCGGGACCTGGTAAGGGGATAAGAACACCGGGTGCAAGTGCAAGCCGGATCATATTGTTCTTTACAGGGGCTGTTTCACCGATTATCTGGAATTTTGCTCCGATAAAGAGATCTGCAACGCCGTTAGTATTAACATTTCCAGGAACTGGAAGTGGAAATGCTGGTTTTACATCTGACCAGATTGTCCAGCCTGGTGCCCACTGAACAGCAGCGGTAATCCAGCTGATTATTCCGAATTCCAGGGCGAATCCAAGGTTAAAAACCTTTATTGAATCGCCAGATGCAAATTCTACGAATTCTCCATTGTTGTTAAAAGCGCCGGTTGCAAAGGTGAAGTTGGGGGCTATGGTGAGCCTTCCCACCAATGAGGGCATCACTTTGGCATCTTCTGCGAACAGGGCGGGTGCCAGGAACAAAAGTACCAAACCAATAATTACAAGTTTTTTCATAAATTAATCCTCCTAAGGTATTATATCTAGATTATGACAAAAAACCGCTTTTTTGTCAAGTGACGGTACGGTGGGGGTGCGGTGTCAGCAACCCCGACTAAAACGCGCTGGAATAGTCGGGGTGAACTTGTACAAAATTTAGTACAAAATATTGACCAAATGTAAATAATGGTATATACTCTCTTTATAACAAATATTTGGAGGGTTTATGGTAAATTTAGCTCAGGATTTAAGACCTATCTCATACGTTAAAGCGCATACGACAGAAATTGTAAGGCATGTAGAAAGCACTAAATCGCCTGTTGTAATAACCCAAAACGGTGAAGCGAAAGCCGTCATTATTGATATTAACAGCTATCAAAAAACCATTAATGCGATAAATCTTGCAAAATTATTAAGCTTTGCAGAAAAAGATATTAAAAATGGAAAAACAGTATCCCATGAAAATGCCGTTAAAACATTTGAAAAAACCCTAAACAGGAAGAAATAATGCGTCATATCGAATGGTCTCCAGACGGCGTAGATTCATTAAATGAGATACTTGAATATTACATAGACAATGTTGATGAGAAAACAGCAAATAATATTTATCAAAAAATAATTGAAAAAATAAATAAATTGCAAAATGATAAAATCAGAACAAAGCAATGTCAGGAATTAAAAGATATCGGTATTTTTGGCATATATGAAATAGTTATTAACCCTTGGAAAATCTACTATAAAATAACTGAAGATAATAAAATCGCGTATATTTTATTTGTTCTTGACGCCAGAAGAAATATCGAAGAAATATTAATCTCTAAGGTTATTGACGGGAAAATGACGGAAGGTAGCAGCAACCCCGACTAATACTCACTGGAAGGGTTGCTGCTACCCCGACTAAAATGCATCGGAATGCAAAATAGTCTTGACTTTTTTGCATTTTGGTGCAAAATAGTCGTATGGTTAGAAAACGTAAAAGCCAGATATTAAAGGATTTAAACTCAAAAATTGTCTTTTTGACTGGACCGCGGCAGGTTGGGAAAACATGGCTTGCGAAAGAAATAGCGAAAGAGTTTTCCAATCCTGTGTACTTAAATTACGACAGCAGCGGTGACAGGAAAATTATCGAAAAAGAGGCATGGCTTAATTCGACCGATTTGCTTATTTTTGACGAAATCCATAAAATGCCGAATTGGAAAACTTTCATAAAAGGCGTTTTTGACACAAAGCCTGAAAAGCTAAAAATTCTTGTAACCGGCAGCGCGCGGCTTGAGTATTTTAGGCAGACTGGCGACTCTCTTTCCGGACGTTTTTTTAAACATAGGCTTTTTCCCTTTTCGCCTGGAGAGCTGGCTTCTGTCGGCACTGAGCCTGATTTGGATCGTTTGATAAACCGCGGAGGTTTTCCTGAACCTTTCTTGTCAGATGATGAAAACTTTGCCCAGCGCTGGCGCAAACAGTATGTAGATGGATTGATTCGGGAAGATGTTCTTGATTTTGAGCAGATAACCGATTTTAAATCTCTCAGGCTTTGTCTGGAATTACTGCGAAGCCGCGTGGGATCGCCTGTTTCATATTCATCTATTGCCGGCGATATTGGGATTGCACCTAACACTGTGAAAAAATATATTCAGATTTTTGAAGAGTTGTACATTGTTTTCAGGATTACTCCTTATGTCGGAAATATAGCGCGGTCTCTTCTTAAAGAGCCTAAAATTTATTTTTTTGATACTGCGCTTGTTAATGGAGATGACGGTGTTAAGTATGAAAACCTTGCGGCTTTAGCTCTGTTTAAAGAAGCTGCAGCGCAGGAAGATCTAAAAGGAGTTTCTGCAGCTCTTCACTACATACGAACAAAAGACGGCAAGGAAGTAGATTTCTGTTTTGTGTGTGACGGGAAAGCACAGTTTTTTTTAGAAACAAAACTTTCTGATTCTAACATAAGTAAAAACTTTTATTATTTTTGTGATCAATACAAAGTACCGGGCATACAATTGGTAAAAAATCTTAAAAGAGAACGCCAGGACGGACTTGTAACCCCAATAGAAGTTCGCTCCGCAGAAACCTGGCTTAAAGGGCTGGAATAGGTAGCAGCAACCCCGACTAAAACTCACTGGAATGCAGAAAAGTCGGGGTTGCTGCTACCCCAATTGCTTCCAGTATCATTTGCTTTTGTTCGGCAAATTCGCCGTTTTGCGGGCGCTTTACATCAATCTTTTTTGTGATGCAGCCGGGTTTGCCGTTAAGGATATAAATTGTGTCAGACAGAGCCAGCGCTTCCTCAACATCATGGGTTATGAAAAGTGTGGAGATTTTCATTTTTTGGGCAATGTCGGCGTACCATAACTGCATCTTGCGGCGGGTGATTGCGTCTAAAGCGGAAAAAGGTTCATCCAAAAGGATAACCATTTCTTTTTTTCCGGCGCCGCAGGGTGCGTAAGCGGCAAGACAGGTGCGAAGCAGGGCGGCTCTCTGGCGCATTCCGCCGGAGAGTTCGCTCGGGTAATTTTTTTCGTAACCTTCAAGTCCAAACATGGGAAAGAAACCGGCTGCAAATTTGCGGGCTTCTTTTTTTTTCTCTCTGCGGATTAATAACGGAAGAATTACATTGTCCAGCACTGTGTAGTATTCAAGGAGAAGATCTTTCTGCAGCATGTAGCTTACTTTTCCGCTTATGCCCGAAACATCTTCACCGTTTAAAAATACTTTCCCCGCGTCAGGTTTTTCCACCCCGGAAAGAACATTAAATAAAGTAGTTTTACCGACCCCCGAAGGTCCCAATAAAGAGATAAATCCGCCCTCATGAAGCGCAAGAGAAATGTCCTGAACAACAGGCTCATTTTTGTAGTTCTTGGCAATGCCTTCACATTTAAAAATGTGGCAAGTATTCATTTGTAAAACCGCCGGTTCCTATGTCTGTTTCCAGTAAGCCTTGATCGTACATCCATGTGTAAAAGCTGCCCCATCTGTCCGGGTCGATTTCTCCCCAGCGGTCAGCGCTGCCTTGATATCGGGTTTGTAAATATTCCTGGCTTCGTACTGCTATTTCCCTGTCCATTTCCGGCGCGTGTTTTAAAATTATTTCTGCGGCTTCCTGCGGGTTTTCAATTGCAAAATTGTAACCGCGGCTTACGGCATTCATAAATTTCTTTACTGTTTGCGGATTTGCGGCAGCCCAGTTTGTATTGGTTACCAGTACCGGCGTATAATAATCCAGTAAGCTGTCGAATGTGCCCAGATCAATGTAATTAAAATCGATGCCGTTTAATTCTGCAGGGATGCAGTCAAATGCATAATAAACCCAAACTGCGTCTACATCGGTTTGCAGGGCAGAAAATACATCTGTCGCAAAATTGGGAATCATTCTTACCGTGTTAAAATCGCCGCCGTCTTTTTCTGTGATATGGCGGATTATCGCGGTTACTACGGGTATATCCCACGAAGCGAATCGTTTGCCTGACAAATCGGCAGGTCTTTGAATACCGCTTTCTTTAAGCGACATAATCCCAGATGTGTTATGGCTGATTATTGCCGCAATTGCAGTTATGGGAAGCGCGTCATGTTCTTTTGCAATTACCTGTCCCATCCAGTCCTGAAAATTAATTGCAAACTCGGCTTTTCCTGCTGCCAAAAGCATCAATGCGTTGTCTTCCGGCGGCTGGGTAATTGTTACGCGCAATCCTTCTTCTGCAAACCATCCCTTTTCCAGCGCAACATACAACCCGGTGTGATTGGTATTCGGCGTCCAGTCCAAAAGTACGCGGATACCTCCGTCATTTTTTCCGCATCCCATCAATACGACGGTGAGCAGAAAGACAATTGCTGTCATTTTTTTCATTTTTTCCCCCTAACCATTTTATTTTCTATTAACGATACCAGTTTTATTAATAACAAACTTAGTACCGAAACTAAAATTATAGCTGCGAACATTTTATCGAACGAATATGAACGGCGGACGCGGATCATGTAAACGCCGAGTCCTGCGTCTCCTCCCAGCCATTCTGCCACTACCGCGCCGATTATCGAATACGATGCCGATATTTTTAAACCGGAAAAAAATGCCGGCAGGCTTTGCGGAATTTTTATGTAGCGGTATAACTGCCATTTTTTTGCGCCCATCGACTGAAGCAGACGCAGTGCGTCATTGTCTGCACAAGCAAATGCGCCTGCAAGACCGATTGTTACGGGGAAAAAACAGGTAAGAAAAACCAATGTAATTTTAGGCGCAAGGCCGTATCCCATCCACAGGATCAGCAGGGGGGCAATTGCAATTACAGGCATGGTTTGAGTTATGAGCAAAATTGGCGTTAACGACTTTTTTATAAAGACGTTTGCATCCATTATTATTGCAAGTATAAAAGCTGCGATTACCGCGATTGTAAGTCCTGCCATTGCTTCCATAAGGGTGTAGAGCAAATGTTTCATTAACAGGGGAAAATCAGAAATAAACGCTTCTATTACACGTAACGGACTGGGCAGCATATATGGCGGGATTATTTTGCTCATGCTCAGCAATTGCCAGGCAAGAAGCAGGATGGCTATTGGGATAAACGGCAGCCAATTTGGCATATTGCCTTCGTGTTTTGTCATAGTTACTCCTGAAATAAAAAAACCTTCGCGGACGGCGAAGGCGATTAATTCAGGGATTATCCCGTAAATTTCCCTCCGCCGGTATTATCCGGATCAGGTGCGCCTGACTATGGTCAGGCAAGGGTTCCGGGCATTAGCCCAATCTCAGCCGGTTGAACGCCGCAGCGTTTTCCAGCACCCCGATTTGTTTTCTGATTATACAATTATATTTTGAATTGTGTCAAGCGGATGGCGCAACGCCTGTCGGCGCAACGCCTTGTAAATGGCGCACGCCTGTCGCACACGCCTTGACAATAATTTTCTTTCAATATATTGTGATAATCAGGAAATCACAAATTAGAGAGGAAAATTATGAAAAAATTAGGTGTTATTTTACTTTCGGTTTTCGTATTGCTGTCATTTGCTTGCGGGAATACCGGAAAATTCGAACTTGCGTTGATAACCGACCTTGGCAACATCGATGACAAATCATTTAACCAGGGTTCATGGGAAGGATTGTATCAATATGCAATAGAAAACGATATTACTTACAAATATTATCAGCCGCTGGAACAGAGCAATGTTGCGTATTTGTCAACTATCGATTTGGCAGTCCGCGGCGGAGCAAAAATTATTGTAACTCCGGGCTTCCTTTTTGAAGTGCCCGTTTTTATTGCGCAGGATCGTTATCCCGATGTACGCTTTATTCTGGTAGACGGCGTGCCTCACTCGGAAGATTATTCGGTATTTAAAATTGCCGACAATACGGTTGGTGTTCTTTATGCGGAAGATCAAGCCGGCTTTTTGGCAGGATATGCCGCGGTGAAAGACGGTTACAGAAGACTTGGTTTTGTCGGCGGAATGGCGGTTCCCGCTGTTGTTCGTTTTGGTTACGGATTTGTTCAGGGCGCAGAATACGCCGCTGCTGAACTCAGACTTGCTCCCGGCGCAATCACCATTAATTATCATTACACCGGCGGTTTTGCCGCAACTCCCGAAGCGCAGACATTATCCGCTTCCTGGTTCAGAGAAGGCGTAGAAGTAATCTTTGCCTGCGGCGGCGCGGTCGGCAACTCGGTCATGGCGGCGGCAGAACAGGAAGGAAAGAAAGTTATCGGCGTTGACGTAGATCAATCCGCTGAATCTCCCACCGTTATTACTTCGGCAATGAAAGGGCTTCAAACTTCTGTTTATAATTGTATTGCCGCATATTATGAAGGATATTTCCCCGGCGGCGAAACCCTCGTTTTTGAAGCTGCAAATAACGGCGTAGGGCTTCCAATGGAAACATCAAAATTCCAAACCTTCAATTTGGACGACTACAATGCGATTTACCAAAAATTGATAGAAGGCGCCATTCCCAGAATGGTAACATTATCTGAAGACGGAAGCCCAAGAGCGGTTCCTGTCAGAATTACAAGAATTACAGAAGTAAGATAATTGATTTAACAGCGCAAATGGATTATCTGATTGAAATGGCCGGGATAACCAAGGTTTTTCCCGGCATTGTTGCTAACGATAATGTTACGCTTCAGTTAAAAAAAGGAGAAATCCATGCGCTGTTAGGTGAAAACGGAGCGGGGAAATCCACCCTTATGAGTATCCTTTTCGGCTTGTATCAGGCAGAAAAGGGAGTAATTAAAAAAAACGGCGAAGAAGTGCGCATTCCGGGTCCCAATGATGCAAGAAAGCTGGGGATAGGAATGGTTCACCAGCACTTTAAGCTGGTTCATAATTTTACTGTTCTGGAAAATATTATTCTTGGAGCAGAAACCGTTAAATACGGTTTTTTAAAACTCGATAATGCACGCAAACAGGTAATTGAATTATCAAAACGATATAAACTTGAGATCGATCCGGATGCTCTTGTCTGCGATATTACTGTCGGGATGCAGCAAAGAATCGAAATTTTAAAAATGCTCTACCGTGAAAATGAAATATTAATCTTTGATGAGCCAACCGCAGTATTGACCCCGCAGGAAATAGAAGAGTTAATGCGCATAATGAAAAATCTGGCGGCGGAGGGTAAATCGATTCTTTTTATTACCCACAAGCTGGAAGAAATTAAAGCTGTTGCAGACAGATGCACGGTTTTGCGAAAAGGGCAGTATATCGGCACTGTAGATGTCGCGAATGTTTCCAAAGAAGATTTGTCAGAAATGATGGTTGGACGCAAGGTGAACTTTTCTGTAGAAAAGGCAGAAATAAAGACTGGAGATGCAATCCTTAAAGTAGAAAATCTTACTGTTAACAGCAAACCTCGGCTGCAGACAGCCGATAGCAGCCGTTCTGAAGGTAAAGCGCTTGTAAATAACGTAAGTTTTGAAGTCCGCTCCGGCGAGATTGTCTGTATTGCGGGAATCGACGGAAACGGGCAGCAGGAACTTGTTTATGCGCTTGCCGGAATGATGGAAGCAGACAGCGGGCGCGTTTTTCTTGAAGGAGAAGAAATTACACATAACGATATCCGTTCACGAGGTCTTGCCCATATTCCGGAAGACAGGCATAAACATGCGCTTGTTCTGGATTATAATCTGGGTTTTAATCTTGTATTGCAGAATTATTATACCCCGGATTTTCAGAAAAATGGTTTTTTAAAATTTAACGAGATTTATAAATTTGCAGAAAACTTAATCAGCGCTTTTGATATCCGCAGCGGCCAGGGAGCGCGCACTATCACCCGCAGTATGTCGGGCGGGAATCAGCAGAAAGCAATCATAGCGCGGGAAATATCCCGAGGTTCGCGTTTACTGCTGGCTGTTCAGCCGACAAGAGGGCTGGATATCGGCGCTTGTGAATATATTCACAGGCAGCTGGTTGCAGAGCGCGATAAGGGCAGGGGAGTGCTGCTGGTTTCTTTGGAACTTGACGAAGTGATGGATGTAAGTGACAGAATTCTTGTTATCTTTGAAGGAAAGATAGTCGCAGATGTAAAACCAAAAGAAGTAAGCTTTAAAGAGCTGGGGCTTTTTATGGCAGGAGGTAAACCTGCATGAAAATAAAACTATTGAACTCAATCGAAAAATACGGTTTGCTTGATGCGCTTTCTTCTGTAACGGCAATTTTTGTAGGTCTTTTAGCCGGATTAATCATCATGTTTGCGAGTAACGCTTCCCAGGCTTTGTTCGGCTTTGGAGCGATACTTACAGGCGGTTTTTCCACGATGAATGATCTTGGGCAGGTTTTATATTTTGCCACTCCCGTCATCATGACCGGGCTTTCTGTCGGCTTTTCCGCAAAGACGGGACTATTTAATATTGGAGCCGCAGGTCAGTTTATTATAGGCGCTTATGCTGCGGTTCTTGTCGGCGTAAAATGCAGTTTTCTTCCGGGGCATCTGCATTGGATCGCAGCTTTAATTGCCGCAATGCTTGCCGGTGCTCTCTGGGGCGCAATACCCGGTATTTTTAAAGCGCTTTTTAATGTTCACGAAGTTATCTCCTGTATAATGACAAATTATATCGGCACTTATCTGGTTAATTATCTTGTAACAAAAACAGTTTTTGATCCGCTTAGAAATCAAAGTATGCGCGTAATGGATACGGCAAATCTTCCCAGATTGGGCATGGACAAAATTTTCAGGGACGGGTTCATCGTTTCCAGCGCAAACTCCGGCATTATTATCGCAATTTGTTTTGCCGTGTTGATATTTATTATTCTGGAAAAAACTTCGTTTGGTTATGAGCTAAAAGCCTGCGGTTTTAACCGTGAAGCCGCGCGTTATGCCGGAATAAACGAAAAACGAAGCATCATTATGTCGATGATTATTGCAGGCGCTCTTGCCGGGCTCGGCGGCGCATTGCTGTTTCTTGCAGGTTCCGGCAAAGCCATCAATGTTGTTGATATGCTTGCGCAGGAAGGTTTTAACGGAATCCCCGTTGCTCTTTTGGGGCTTAACAATCCAATAGGAATAATTTTTTCCGGTTTATTAATTGCGTACCTGAATGTGGGCGGCTTTAATATGCAGCTGTATAATTTTGCCCCGCAGATTATCGAAATTATTATCGCGGTAATTATTTACTTTAGCGCTTTTTCACTTCTTGTTAAAGGTTTTATCGGCTCCATTATCAAACGAAGGAGAGGTTTATGAAACCTTGTTTCATTTTCGATAAAACAGCGCGGTTATTCAACCGCGCAAAAATGAGGTTAAAATGAATATACTTTACTTTTTAGTACAGCAAACAATGTTTTTTTCTATACCTCTTTTAATTGTTGCCCTTGGCGGAATGTTTTCTGAAAGATCCGGGGTAATCAATATTGCGCTGGAAGGCATCATGATAATAGGCGCCTTTTCCGGCATTTTATTTATCAATATCGTTCAGCAATTTATTCCCGGACAACCCGTATTGTTCATGGCAGTAATTGTTTCCATGCTTGCCGGTGTTTCAATTTCCCTCCTTCATGCCTATGCTTCAATTAACTTAAAAGCAAATCAGATAATCAGCGGAACTGCAATCAATATGCTGGCTCCGGCTCTTGTAATCTTTATTGCAAGATCAATACGTACTGTCCAGCAAATTCCTTTTGTGAATCAATTCCGTATAGAAAAAGTTCCTTTACTGGGCGACATTCCGTTTTTTGGCCCGATGTTTTTCAGGAACACATATATTACCACATACATAGGTTTCTTTATTCTTGCTCTTTCTGTCATTCTGCTTTACAAAACCCGCTTTGGTTTGCGCCTGCGTTCCTGCGGAGAGCACCCTCAGGCTGCAGATTCTGCCGGAATCAATGTATACACCATGCGTTATGCAGGCGTAATGATTTCCGGCGCTCTTGCCGGTCTTGGCGGGCTTGTGTTTGTTATCCCTACATCTATCGAATTTAACCCGGAAGTTTCCGGTTACGGGTTTTTGGCGCTGGCAGTATTGATTTTTGGCCAGTGGAGACCGGGACGTATCCTTGCGGCGGCGCTTTTCTTTGGCTTTATGAAGGCAATTTCCTCTTCCTATTCGGGAATTGAATTTATGAGAGCCTTCCCAATTCCGGGTAATGTTTATAAAATGATACCATATATTGCGACATTGATAGTGCTTGCATTCAGTTCAAAAATGTCTCAGGCGCCCAGGGCAGCGGGTACGCCTTATGATAAAGGGAGAAGGTAATTATGGAAAAACAGTATCATATTGGATTTGACGGCAGTCATGGCGCAGAGTATGCTATTCTTCCCGGAGATCCGGGGCGTGTAGAAAAGATCGCTTCTTTTCTTGATAATCCGCGTTTTCACTGCCGGAACAGGGAGTATACAACATGGTTAGGTGAAGTTAACGGCAAGACCGTTATCGTTATGTCTACCGGCATGGGCGGTCCTTCGACAGCCATTGGTATCGAAGAGCTTTTTAAGACAGGAGTGCGAAATTTTATAAGGATAGGCACCTGCGGCGGAATGGCGCTTCCTGTGATAGGCGGAGATGTGGTTGTCGCTACAGGATCAATCCGCATGGAGGGGACAACAAGGGAATATGTACCGATTGAGTTTCCCGCTGTTGCAAATCTGGATATTACAAACGCCCTTGTTCAGGGAGCAAAAAAACTCGGGCAGACATGGCATGCCGGCATTGTGCAGTGTAAAGATTCTTTTTACGGACAGCATAGCCCGGATAGAATGCCAATCGGTTACGAATTAAACGATAAATGGAATGCCTGGGTAAAAGCAGGGTGCCTTGCTTCCGAGATGGAAAGCGCGGCTCTTTTTATTGTAAGCCAGATACTTGGCGCGCGCAGGGTGTATTTTAAATGTAGTGTGGAATCAGGAGCGGGAAAAAGCAGGATTAAGCAATCCGGCTTTCCATGATACCGAACCGGCAATTAAAACAACAATAGAGGCATTAAAAATTTTGACAGGAGAGATGTGTGTATAAACAGGTTGATGCAAAAGTAAATTTCCCAAAACTAGAAGAAGAAATCCTTAAATTCTGGGAACAAAATAAAATTTTCGAAAAATCTCTTTCGCAGCGGGAGAATGCGCCGGAATTTGTTTTTTACGACGGTCCTCCGTTTGCTACCGGTCTTCCGCACTTTGGACATTTTGTTCCAAGTACAATTAAAGATATTATACCGCGCTATCAGTGCATGAAAGGCAAAAAAGTTGAACGCCGTTTCGGCTGGGATTGCCACGGGCTCCCCGTAGAAAACCTTATAGAAAAGGAATTGGGTCTTACATCAAAAACTGCAATCGAAGAATACGGCATTGCCAATTTTAACGAAGCCTGCCGCGCTTCTGTTTTACGTTATGTGAAAGAATGGCGGCAAACCATCACCCGGCTCGGCAGATGGGTAGACTTTGACAACGATTACAAAACCATGGAGCCCGGCTACATGGAAACAATCTGGTGGGTAATGAAATCTCTTTGGGAAAAAGGGCTGCTCTACGAAGGTCACTATATTCTTCCCTACTGCCCAAGATGCGCTACAGTGCTTTCCAACCATGAGCTTAATTTGGGCGGATATAAAGATGTTCACGATCCGGCAATTACCGTAAAGTTTAGAGTAGACAGCGCAGAGAAAATAGTTCCTCCCAATACATATCTGCTTGCGTGGACGACAACTCCCTGGACGCTGCCTTCTAATCTTGCGTTAACATTGGGCGCGGATATAGATTATGTTTTAATCGAAGAAAATTCCAATTATTACATACTTGCAAAGGAGCGTCTTTCCGCATTTTATAAAAGTGAAAGCGACGCGGGAGATCCCGACAATATTATTTGGAGCAAAAAAGGCAGCGATCTTGCAGGTATCAAATACGAACCGCTTCTGCCGTATTTTAAAGATACACCCGGAGCATTCCGCACCTTTCTGGGCGACTTTGTTACTACTCAGGATGGTACGGGCATCGTGCATACTGCGCCGGGTTTTGGTGAGGACGATGCGCGGGTACTCAAAGGAACCGGCATACCGGTAATTTGTCCTGTAGATGCCGAATGTAAGTTCACTTCTGAAGTTACTGATTTTGCGGGACAATTTGTTAAAGACGCAGATAAGGCGATTATAGAAAAACTTAAAGAAGAGGGAAAACTTTTTAAAAGAGATCAGCTTCTTCACTCATATCCCCATTGCTGGAGATGTTCCAGTCCGCTCATCTACCGCGCTGTAGGTTCATGGTTTGTAAGCGTGGAAAAAATCAAAGAAGATTTGCTGGAAGCAAACAGTCAGATTTACTGGGTGCCTGAACATATCAAGGAAGGAAGATTTGGCAAATGGCTGGAAGGCGCACGCGACTGGGCAATCAGCCGAAGCCGTTTTTGGGGCAATCCTCTTCCAATCTGGCGCTGCGAATGCGGCAAAATAATTTGCGTCGGCAGCCGCGCGGAATTAAAAGAACTTTCCGGCGTATACCCGGAAGATTTGCATAAACATTTTGTAGACGAAATTACCATTCCCTGCAAATGCGGTTTAACAATGAATCGTATACCCGAAGTTCTGGACTGCTGGTTTGAATCCGGCGCAATGCCCTATGCGCAGAATCACTATCCTTTTGAAAACAAGGAATTTTTTGATAATCACTTTCCTTCGGATTTTATCAGCGAAGGGCTGGATCAGACACGCGGATGGTTTTACACACTCACTGTTCTTGCGGCGGCGTTGTTTAAAAAACCTGCTTTTAAAAACTGCATAGTAAACGGACTTGTGCTCGCCACAGACGGAAAAAAAATGAGCAAGAGCCTTCGCAACTACACAGATCCCAACGAAGTGATCAATGCGTTCGGCGCTGATGCACTGCGTCTTTTTCTGGTGCATTCGGCAGTTGTAAAAGCGGATGATCTTCGCTACAGCGATGACGGTGTGCGTGAAGTAATGAAAAGCATTATCATCCCGCTGTGGAATGCATACAGTTTTTTTGTTACTTATGCCAACATTGATAAAATTACGGCATCAGGCGCGCCGGAAAAACCTGTTAATCTGCTGGATCAATGGATATTGTCGGAAGTGCAAACCCTTGTAGAAAAAGCCGGCGCCGCTCTTGAAGCTTATGATCTTAGCCGCGCGGTCGATCCTATCCTGCGCTTTATTGATTTGCTCAACAACTGGTACATTCGCCGTTCCCGCCGCCGTTTCTGGAGGAGCGAACAAGACAGCGATAAACTTGAAGCTTACGGTACTCTCTATGAAGCGCTTAAAACACTGATTACAATTGCCGCTCCGTTTATGCCGTTTACTGCCGATGCAATCTGGCAAAATCTTAGATTGCCGGATGATCCCGAATCTGTGCATCTTGCCGATTACCCCATTCCTGACGAAAAAAGACGTGATAAATCACTTGAGTTCCGCATGGCGGCGGTTATGTCCGCAGTATCAATAGGACGTTCGCTTCGTTCACAGTACAATCTTAAAATGCGCCAGCCTTTGCGCAAGGCGGAACTTGTTACGCGAAATCAGGATGAGAAAAATTCGCTTATAGAAATGGCGGATATTATCCGCGAAGAGCTGAATGTTAAAGAGGTAATTTTTTCCGATAACGAAGAAGATCTTGTAGAATACGAAGTAAAAGCAAACTTCCGTATTTTGGGCAAGGAGCTCGGCAAGGATATGAAAGCTGCCGCAGCCTGCATAGAAGCGCTTAAATCCGCAGAAATACAAAGCGTAATCGAAGGCTCGTCTCTTTCGATAGATATTCCCGGCGAAAACGGCGGAACGCGCTCTCTGGAAATTACTGCAGAAAAACTTGATATACGGCGCATAGAAAAAGCAAACTTGCGTGTTCTTAACGAAGGTACTCTTACAGTCGGTCTTGATACGGAAATTACCCGCGAACTTTCCATGGAAGGCGATATTCGTGATTTAATACGCGGTATACAAAATGCCCGCAAAGAAATGGGTTTGTCTGTTACAGACCGGATCGAGTTATCCATACACGGCACAGACTCGCTTAAAGAAGCATGGGATCGCTTCGGCGAAACTGCGGCAGCGGAAACACTTGCATCAAAAACCGAGTGGCTAAAAACAGACAACCAAATCCCAATAGAAGCAGGCGAAGACACATGGCAAGTAAAGATTCAGAAAAGGAAATAGTTTTGTGAAAAAAAAACCCCCGGTAGGTAGCGCTAAACTTTCAAACAATAACCCCAGAATCCTCTCCGCGTCCTCCGCGTCTCTGCGCCTCTGCGTGATGTTTTTCCATCTTCTTCTTCTCCTCCTCTCCTGCAAGTCCGCACCAGAAATTGTCTTAGAAAAAGATACCCTGCCCCTTGGCACAGGCGCATCTGTTTATATTTTTGCCAATGTAAAAGAAGCGCGTCCCATCCTAAACTTGCTGCCTATCGAAGAATTGAATAACAGGCAGGCAAAGCAAATGCTCGACAGAACGGATTTTGCTGCCGCTGCAATGTTTCCGCAGGAGAGCGGGCAGCGTTTTCAGCTTGCGGCATGGGGAAAATATCCGGGTATTTCAGGACTGGCGTTTACATTTGATAAAAACTGGAAAAAAAAGCGAACCGCATCAGGTAAATCTTTCTGGTATTCAAACAAGCTTTCAATATCGATGTCTTCCAGGCAGGCTTTTGCTGCCATCTCGTTAAATGACGTTCCGGCAGATCCGCTTGCAGCCGGAGCGCAAATCCCCGAAGACTTTAATGCTTTTCGCCGGAACGCGCCTCTTTCGTGCTGGCTGGAAAATCCCGCTCCTGTAATTGATAAGATATTAAATGAAGCAGGTCTTCCGGGATTTCCCGTTCAAAAACTTTTTATAAATATTTTTCCTGCCGGAGAAAATTACAGCCCGGGGTTGTACGAAGCAATAATAAGACTCCAGTTTGAAAATGCTTCTTTGGGTTTTGGCATGGCGGCTATCCTTAGAATGGCTGGCGGTTTTGCAGCCAATAATATTATTGCTTCCCTTTTTCTCGCCAATCCGCCTGTTCACAGCGGACGTAATGTTGATATAAAAACCGCTCCCTTAAGCGAAGAGGAACTTTTGTTCCTTTTTAACACTCTTTTATCCACGTCTGCAAACTAACCTTGCCCCTTGATCCCAAGACATTCTTCATTGTATGATAAAGAATATCAAAATTGAGGACAAATGATGGCTAAAAAGTTTCTTTTTATCGTTCTCTTTCTGTCAAGCTCGATATCTCTGTTTTCCCAAGCTTTTTCAAGAGGCGCTATTCTTGATTCGGAAAGCTATGCCAGAGTACCGCAAAGAGCGGCGACCCGTAGCTTAACTCCGCTTCCGCGTTCTGTATCACTCAAACAATTCAGCCCCATTCCTGAAAATCAAGGAGCTTATGGCACTTGCACAGGTTGGGCGGTTGCTTTTGCTGCCCGGACAATTTCTGAATCTATCGCTTTAAACCGTATTGACCAAAGGCAAAGTTCAGATAATGCATTTTCCCCTTATCAAACATATTTAGGTTTTTATTCACTGGATAACCGTATCCCGACATACCGCCAGGGTGGAACAATTATTGGTCTTCTAGATTATCTAAAGAGTATAAATCGCCAAGGCGCACCTACTTCTCGTGTTATTGATTATATTAAGACGCATGGAGCTGTAAGAAGGCCAGCATTTGAAAGGAATAATGATTTTCCATTAATATTAATTTCAGCTTATGAAAACCAACAAAGGTACCCTATTGCAGATTATGTAAGGCTTTTTATAAATTCTTATGGTGTTCCTGGGGCAATAAATGATAGGGTTCCTCCTGTTAAAAGAAGCCTGGCTGAACAAAAGCCAGTAATTATCGCTATGAACACCCCTGATTCATTTGAAATGGCTGGTTATAGAGGTGATATATGGCAGCCCCATGAAAGTCCACATGATAGACACGGCGGACATGCAATGGTTGTGGTCGGTTATGATGATGATAAATACGGCGGCGCGTTTGAAGTCCAGAACAGTTGGGGGGCGGACTGGGGCAATAATGGTTATATCTGGATTACATATAATGACTTTGCAAGATTTGTATATGAAGCATACGAAATTATAGAAGATCTTATGTCCCACCAGATAATGGCGGAATTTTCCGGCTCTGTAGAAATTGAAATGCGGGATCGCAACCGCAAGATGGACGTTGAGTTTGTTAGCGCGGGTTACTACAAAACTAAAACATCGCATCCGTCCGGCACATTGTTCCGTTACATTATGAAATGCGACAAACCCGCTTATTTATACGCCTTCGCCGCCGACGCGCATTCGTTTGTCCGCATTTTCCCGCCGGACGGCGTTCTTGCTGTTTTGGATTACCGCGATAATACTTTCGCCTTCCCGCCCGACCGCCCGGGTGAAATTGACTGGCTGGAATTAGACGACAAACCCGGAACCGATTATCTTGTAGTTCTTTTTTCCAAACAGCCGCTTGACATAGACGCTATTGCGCGGCGTTTTATGAGCGAGCGCGGAAACTTCGCGCAAAGGGTGGAGCATGCGGTTGGGTTTAACTATATTCGCCCCCACACCGCAAGATACGAACGAGACCGCATCGCGTATACCGCGCAATCCACTAACGCAAACGCGGTGTTTGGATTGCTTTTGGCGATTGAGCATCATTAGGGGGAGGATGGATATTGATGGCTAAGAAAAAACAAGAACTAGAATTAACAACGCCAAATATTGACGAAAATCTGCTGTTCTCGCGTGTTTCCGCAATAATCGAAAACCGCAAGGCGAGAGCCGGGTCATACGCGAATCAGGAAGTTACATTGATGTTTTGGGAAATTGGGCATTTTATCATTCATAATGTACTCGATGGGAAACGAGCTGATTACGGCAAGCAAATTGTGACAACGCTGTCGTCACAATTGATGAAAAAATACGGAAAACAGTTCGATATTCACAATATTCGCAGAATGGTAAGATTTGCTGAAAAATTCAATAATTTAACAATTGTGACGGAGCTGGCGCCACAATTGAGCTGGTCGCATTTTATTGAAATATTGCCACTAAAATCTGATGATGCGCGGCTTTATTATATAAATGAAGTTGCAAAACGCCATCTTGGAACAAAAGAATTACGCCGGCAAATCGCCCGTAAAGCTTATGAGCGTCAAGAAATCGCAAATTCTCAATTAAAAGAAGACTCCATTGTGCCGTTTAACGTGTTTAAAGACCCGTATTTACTGGACACTTTGGGGTTAAAAGAAAACTTCCTGGAAGCCGATCTGGAAAAAGCAATACTAAAAGAGCTTGAGGCGTTTATCCTGGAATTTGGCCATGGCTTTGCGTTTGTAGAAAGGCAAAAACGAATGACGATGGACGGCGATGACTATACCGCCGATTTAGTCTTTTACCACCGTGTTTTAAAAAGACTTGTGGTAATCGAATTAAAAATCGGCAAATTTATGCCGGAGTACATAGGGCAGATGCAATTTTATCTTAAATGGCTGAATCGATACGAACGCAAGCCGGATGAAAACGAGCCGATTGGACTTATTCTATGCACAAAAGCAAGCCGAAACCAAATTGAACTTATGGAACTGGACAAATTCGGCATAGCTGTTGCGGAATACTGGACGGAACTTCCGCCCAAAGAGCTGCTTGAGGAAAAGATAAAATCGATTATGATCGAAGCGAAAGAACGCCTTGAACGCCGTCGAAATTATCCAGATAGCGTAAGCCAAAGGCAGATAGATTATTTTTATGATGTTAAGGATGATATTGAAGATTGATTATTAACCACAGAGGACACAGAGTAACACAGAGTTTTATACCAGATTGTTTTAATAAGGAGTTTGATTATATGAAAAAGTTGCGCGTAATTTTGGCGGGGTTGGTTTTTAGTGTTTTTGCTTTTAATGTTGTCGCGCAGGATGTGGCGGTGTTTCCGCAGTTGGGGCATACAAGTGAAGTTTATTCTGTGGCATTTAGCCCAGATGGAAGACACGTTGTTTCTGGAGCAGGAGATTCTACTATTAAATTATGGAATGTTGCAACAGGCAGGGAAATAAGAACTTTTTCTGGGCATAGCAGTAATGTTTTTTGTATTGCATTTAGCCCTGACGGCAGGCAAGTCATTTCCGGTTCATATGATGAAACAATAAAGATCTGGGATGTAACAACTGGCAGAGAAATAAAAACCATAGGGCATACAGGTGGTGTAGGCTCTGTAGCATTTAGCCCTGACGCCAAACAAATCATTTCTAGTTCATTTGGTGGAACAATAAAAATATGGGATGCGGGAACCAGCAGAGAAATAAGAAACTTAGAGCATACAGGTGGTGTAAGCTCTATAGCGTTCAGTCCTGACGGCAAACAAATCATTTCCGGCTCATACGATAAAACAATTAAGCTCTGGGATTTATCAACAGGCAGAGAGATAAGAACATTTTCCGGACATGGAGATGTCGTGAACTCTGTAGCGTTCAGTCCTGACGGCAGACAGATCCTTTCCGGTTCATCCGATAAAACAATTAAGCTCTGGGATTTATCAACAGGCAGAGAGATAAGAACATTTTCCGGACATGGAGATCGCGTGAGCTCTGTGGTGTTCAGTCCTAACGGCAGACAAATCATTTCCGGTTCATCTGGTAAAACACTTAAACTCTGGGACTTATCAACAGGTAGAGAAATAAGAACATTTTCAAGGCATGAAGATGATGAGGATTCTGGTTTTATTAACTCTGTAATGTTTAACTCTGACGGTAGTCAAGTAATTTCCAGTTATGGTAATACTATAAAGCTCTGGGAAGCATCAACCGGCAGAGAAATAAGAACTTTTTCAGGGTATTCATCTGATGTTTTCTTTGCTGTATTTAGCTCTGATGGCAGGCAGGTCATTTCAAGTTCGTGGTATACAGTTAAGTTCTGGGATTTATCAACAGGCAGAGAAATAAGAACTTTTTCTGGGAATGAACATCTTAAAACTTTTAGTCCTGATGGCAGGCAAGTAATTTCCAGTTCATTTAGTGAACCTATTAAGCTCTGGGATTTATCAACGGGAAGTGTAATAAGAACTTTTTCAGGGCATACCGGTTATGTTGGTTCTGTAGCATTCAGTCCTGACGGTAGACAAATCATTTCCGGTTCAGAAGATAAAACAATTAAACTATGGGATACATTAACCGGCAGAGAAATAAGAACTTTTTCAGGGAATAATGATTTTATTGGTTCTTTAGCGTTTAGTCCTGACGGCAGACAAGTAATTTCCAGTTATCTATACAGTAACCATATAAAGCTTTGGGATGCATCAACCGGCAGAGAAATTAGAACATTTTCCGGACAATTTTTCTCTTTAGCGTTTAGCCCTGACAGTAGACAAATCATTTCCGGTTCAGATGATAAAACAATAAAGCTATATGATTTATCAACTGGCAGAGTAATAGGAATATTACCTGGGCATACCGGTTATGTTAGTTCTTTAGTGTTTAGCTCTGATGGTAGGCAAATAATTTCCGGTTCTTATGATGGTACAATAAAGCTTTGGGATGCATCAACCGGCAGAGAAATAAGAACATTATCTGGGCATTTAAGTTATATTAACTCTGTAGCGTTTAGTACAAACGGCACCCAAATCCTCTCCGGTTCCTCCGACGGCACAACACGCCTATGGAACACCGCCACCGGAAGAGAAATCGCCCAATTCATCTCCTTCACCGACGGCGAATGGATCGTCATAACCCCCGACGGTTACTACAACGCTTCCCCCAACGGCGACAGACACCTCAACGTGCGCGTAGGCAACAATGTCTACGGCATAGACCAGTACAAAGAAACTTTTTACAGACCACAGATTGTAGAAGCTCGTTTACAGGGCAGAGCAGACCCTGTTCGTGTAACTACTACAATTCAAACAGCAGGCGAGCCGCCGTCAATTACAATACGCAGTCCAAGCAGCGGTTCTCAGGTAAATACGGCACAAGCGCAGCTTTCTGTATTGGTAGAAGATCAAAGACATCCCATAAGAGATGTCAGGGTATTAGTAAACGGACGTCTTGTAGGTAATGACGAACTTTCTAATGCATCGGGAACCAGAGGAATTACAATTAGAACGGAAAGAATTGAGGCTCCAGCCAATCAACGGCGTGTGGAAATAAATCTTCCTGTAACATTAATACCTGGAACTAACCGTATACAAATAATTGCAACCAATAATAATTCTTTGGAAGCTACTGCAACTGTAGAAGTTATTTTCCAAACAACGCAGAGATGGGATCTTCCAAATTTATGGATACTTTCTGTTGGCGTTAACAGATATGATTCTCCCGATATACCTAATTTAAGCTACGCTGTAAATGACGCAAGAGAAATTGTTAATGCTTTTAAAGCGCAGGAAGGAAGGCGTTTTGGCAGAGTAAACAGTCTGCTCATTACCGATGATTCAGAAATAAAACCAACTGCTGCGAATATTATAGATGGATTTGATTTTTTAAGCCGAGCAAGCCAGCATGATATTATTTTATTATTTATGGCGGGACATGGAATAACAAACACCAATCAGGAATTTTACTTTGTCTCATCGGATTCAACTTTTGCAAATGGGCAAATCCAGCGTTCACGCGCTGTTTCACAAACAGAAATAATGCGTGTCAGGAATTTACCGGGACAAAAACTTATCTTCATTGATGCTTGTCATGCAGGAGCAGCAGGCGGAAATACACGCGGATTGTCAGTTGTAAACAGCAATCATTTAATCAGGCAGATTATGGAACCAAGCACTGTTGTTTTTATGTCATCAAGAGGAATGCAGGAATCTCTTGAATTCCACAGGGATCGCCATGGTATTTTTACTTATGCGATTTTGCAAGGGTTAAGAGGCGCTGCATTTCCTGACAGCAACGGTAATATAACGATGAAGGCTTTGGATATGTATGTTTCAAGAACAGTTCCGGAATTAACCAATGGGCAACAGCATCCGCAATCTACTGTTAAAGACGGCAATTATGAAGACTTTGTTATTGCGGTTACAAGGTAACCAAATCTGTGAGATGCGTCTCACAAATTCATTATTTTGATTGACAAAAAGCCGCAAGTTAGACACCGTCTTGATCATAAAAAGTTATTTTGTTATCGTATCCTTATGCCAACCTATGAATACGAATGTAAAAGCTGTTCGCATAATTTTGAAGTATTTCAGTCTATGAAAGATCAGCCAATTGAAGATTGCCCCAAATGCAATAAGGAAGTCCGGCGGATCATTTTCGGCGGAGCCGGTGTTATTTTTAAGGGTTCAGGTTTTTATGTTACAGACAAGAGCAAGGCTGCCACCCAGGGGGTCGCCCAGGGAGCCGCTCAGCCCAAAAAGCCTGAAAGCTGCGCCCAGTGTACGGCAGATTCCGGGAAGTGTCCGGCAGCCGAGACAAAAACCGAATCAAAAACGGCTTAAAAATTGAAAAAGAAACCGCGTTTTTTTTGCGATCATTGCAGCCAGGAAGTAAGCAGTGATATTAAAGCCTGCCCGAACTGCGGACGTTTTTTTGCCTCTGTCCGCTGCCCTGCCTGTAATCAAACAGGACCTGATTCAATGTTCCAGAACGGCTGTCCTTTATGCGGCTATTCCGCCCCGCCAGCCAAACATCAAAATGAAAAAAATCCCAGCCCTGTACAAGTTCCTTTGCGCTCTGTACCTGTATGGACATATATTATCCCCATAGCGGTTTTATTTGCCATTATTGCGCTTCTTTCCTATCTTATAACAAAATAAGCACGGTATTCCCTAACTTGCAACGATGTGCAATGTATGTAATAATTTGTTATATGAGTGATAATTCCGGCGATGACAAGAAAAACGGTCCCATGTTTCCGTTTAAAATGCCCGATTTTAAGGGGTTTGGCGGATGGAAATTTATTATTTACATTGTTGTTCTGGTTGTTGGGATAGGTCTTTTTCAATCTGTTTTTCTCAGCAGGTTAAACCCCGCAATAGATTTTTCTGAATTTAAAGCGCGTATTTCTTCCGGCGAAATAAAAAGGGTAGAATTGACGGATGCCTACTTTACAGGTTATACGAATGCTGTAAGACAGCAGTCGTCAAGATTAAATATCGGGCGTACTCCGGGAGCTTTTCCCCAAAGCGGTGTTTCTCAGGAAAGGGTTTACCGTACCGTTTCCATTTATGATCCGGACTTTATAAAATTTCTGGATGAAAGAAATGTAGCGTACAGCGCGCCTCCCCGTGAAGGAAATGCGATTCTTAATTTTCTTTTTAGCTGGGTGCTGCCGATAGGGTTCTTTATTTTAATTTGGCGGTTTGTAATAAAACGCATTGGTCATATGGGCAGCAATGTTCTTTCTGTAGGGCAGAACCGCGCGGTTATTGTCGCAGAAGGAGATATTGTTACGCGCTTTAGCGATGTTGCCGGAGTAGATGAAGCAAAAGAAGAGCTGGTAGAAGTTGTTGATTTTTTAAAGAGTCCCCAAAAATACAAGGATATCGGCGGAAAGATACCCAAGGGTGTGCTTTTGGTTGGTCCTCCGGGAACGGGAAAAACTCTTCTTGCGCGCGCAGTTGCGGGAGAAGCCGGAGTTTCCTTTTTCCGCATGAGCGGCGCCGACTTTGTCGAAATGTTTGTTGGTGTCGGTGCGGCGCGTGTACGCGATTTGTTCAAGCAGGCAAGAGGCAAAGCGCCCTGTATTATTTTTATTGACGAGCTTGATGCTATCGGCAAAAGCAGAATTAACAATATAGCGGGCGGCAACGATGAGCGGGAACAGACACTGAATCAGCTTCTTGTAGAAATGGACGGCTTTGACGGCACAAACGGCCTTATTATTCTTGCTGCCACAAACCGCCCCGATGTATTGGATCCTGCGCTTCTGCGTCCCGGAAGATTTGACCGTCAGGTACTTGTAGACAGACCCGATCTTAAGGGCAGGGAAGCTATTTTAAAGATTCATTCCGTAAATGTAAAACTCGATTTCACCGTAAATCTTGAAGCTGTAGCGCGGATAACTTCCGGTTTTTCCGGGGCAGACCTTGCAAACATTGTAAACGAAGCTGCTCTGCTTGCTGTTCGCGCAGGACGGAAAATGGTAAGCCAGATTGATTTTAGCGAAGCAATAGAAAAAACCGTAGCCGGCTTGCAGAAAAAGACACGGGTACTCAAACAGGCGGAACGAAAACTTACCGCCTATCACGAAGCCGGTCATGCCATTGTGGCAGCATTTACACCTAATGCCGATCCTGTTCAGAAAATATCGATTATTCCGCGCGGTTTTGCGCTGGGCTATACGCTGCAGCTTCCTCTTGAGGATCGCTACACCGTTACACGATCTGACCTTCTCGGCAAGATAGATATTCTGCTCGGCGGGCGCATAGCGGAAGAAATGATCTCCGGCGAATATTCCACCGGCGCGGCAAATGATCTTACCAAGGCAACCGACATCGCCCGCAAGATGATTACCGATTACGGAATGAGCGACCGTTTCCGCAATGTTGCGTTAACGACACGGGGCATGAACATGAACGGGCAGGAGCAGCGGGAACCCAGTTTCCAGCGCGAATACGCGGAAAGCACTCAGCAATATGTAGATGAAGAAATAGCGCGTGTTATAGAGACGGAGTATATCAAGGCAAAACAGATACTTGAGGAAAGACGCGATATTCTGGATTCGGTATCCTGCGCTCTCCTGGAAAAAGAAACGCTGGACGAAAAGGAATTTAAAGCTCTCCTGGACGGCGTCTGCATATTGGCATAGACAGACTGTCTGGACAGACAAATTATCTTGATTTTTTATCCCTGCAGAGATACTGCTGAGTAAGTTCATTCACAACTTTTTGCAGAGAATCATTAAAATCTCTCACGTAAACCATCGCTTCGTTGTTTGGTAAATCTTCCGGCAGGAAGAATTGATAAGGTTCGGCTTTCAGGGCAACTGAAAGTTTTGCCAGAGTTTTTGCTGATATTCCCTTTTTGCAGTTTTCGATATCGTTAATAAAGTTATGGGTTAATCCGGTGCTAATCGCAAGGCTTAACTGTGAAATATTATGCATAGACCTAATGCGCTTAATGTTATTGCTGATAAGCCGATAAACGTATTGTTCATCAATTTCTTTTTTCTTTGCCATTTAATCATTTTCGTTTTTTTAATGACTGTTGGCAAATAACTGCATGTATAAAATTTGTCGCTGCCAGTTGTATTTTATTGTTCTGGGACAATTAATTAAAAGATTATTCATGGAGCGTTAAGTGTCATTCCGCTTAATATTAATAATTCCGGACGGTATTCAAAGTGCATAGTGTCGAATAACAGCCATTTGCCGCCCCAGATAAAACCGTTTGCTTCAAACGCTTTTATCACCGCATCAGGCGGATGATACCGCTCCCTGTACGAAACATTCCACCAATCATCTCTGTATTGGGAAGTCCACAGCCAATATGTCTGCAGATTGCCCATTGTTCTTCTTGAAAGAATATCCAGGGCAATTCCATAAGCATGATAGGAACGGGATTGAGTATCCGCGACATTTCTCCAGACATAACCTTCCAGCGTATCAATGCTGTTTATCCATGTTTGGACTCCGGAATCAGCTCTTGCCGCAGCCCGAATATCTCTTTCCACAGCTATTACTCTTTTTTGTATCAGTTTGTTTATTTTTACTGACCTTCCAAGAAAAGTAACTGTTACAATGTTTCGTTCAGCTTCTGCTCTGGTTGATGCCTGCCAAAGATCATCAAGAAAATCGTTCGATCGCCTGACTGTTATTTGTCTTCTGGATGCTGCCATGGTGCCGAATCGCGCTGTTTCTTCGGGGGTGCGTTCTCTCCAGGGCGGCAATTCTGCAGGATATCCGTAAAATTGATAAGACCTGAAATTTTCGAAATCCTCCGCCTTGTTTTCCTGCAGTATTCTCCCGTTGGCATAATAGTACCATTTGCCCTTTAACAGAACAGCCCAGTCATCATTGCGGAATTCTACTTCTTCAATTTGTTCAGGGTATGCTTCCAAAAGGGCTCTCATTACCAGTTCTGCCCTTGTAGGCTCGGGAACTACGATAACTTCCTGTGCTGCCTCTTCCGCTGCTTCTTCAATTATTTCCTCCGGTTCCGCTGCCGCCGGTTTGCTGCCGCAGGAATAGATAATCCCGATTATGATTATGAGCAGTATGACTGTAGTTTTTCTAAACATTTTTTACCCTGTATTATTTATTTAATTATTATAATATAATATTTGATTATGGGAAACCTTTTCCGGCATGGCGTCGAAATGTACAGACAAACCATCAATTTAAAAGACAGTCCTCAGGAGCCCGAAAAGGTAAAATTACCGGATTCCTTAACGGCAGAAAACAAGTATAAAAAAGTAGCAAAGTTTCTTATCCTGATTGGCAGTGAGCATGCGTCCGGGATTCTTGCAGGGCTGGAGCCGAACCAGGTAAGCGAAATATCCAAAGAAATTGCCCTGACAAAAACAATTAAACCGGAAGAACGGGAAGAAATACTGGCAGAATTTCATGCGCTTTTTTCCAAATCCTACGGGTTAACGGGTTCTTCGCAGGGCGGTATTGAAACGGCGCGCCGAATCCTTTATGCAGCCAAAGGTCCCAAAAAAGGCGAAGAGCTGCTTAACAAAGCTATCCCTGCTTCCAAAGAAAATCTGTTTAGTTTTCTGGAAGAATTTTCTCCGGAACAGCTTGTTATGCTTTTAAAGGATGAAACCGATCAAACTGCCGCTCTTATTCTTGCCCGTGTATCCGCAAAACTTTCCGCAGGAACATTAAGCAAACTTCCTTCCAGCCGCAAGCCGGGTATTTTAAAGCGCATGGCTCATCAGGGGGAAGTTTTTCCGGAAGTGCTTGAACAGGTGTCATTGGCATTTAAGGAAAAGGTGCGGCATATTTCCGGCGGCGCAAAAGATGTTGAGATTGACGGAATGCAGGCTTTGGCTGCAATTCTTAAACAGGGAGACTATTCTTTCGGCGACAGGCTTATCAATGAACTGGAAGCCGAAGATCCGAGTATCGGCAAAAATTTAAAAGAAAAACTTTATACGCTGGAAGATGTGGTTAACTCTGTTGATCGCCCAATTCAGGATAAATTAAAAACAATGTCAGAAATAGATATAGCGCTTTTGCTGAAGGGCAGGGGAGACGAATTCACAGAAAAAATTCTGTCTTGCGTTTCTGCAGGACGAAGAAAAATTATCCGCGATGAATATGATCTGCTGGGTCCTGTGCCCAAGCGCGATTGTGATGCGGCAGCCAGGGATTTTCTTTCATGGTTCAGGCTTGCCCGCGAAAGGGGAGAAATTATACTTTATAGCGATGAGGATGTGTTTGTATGAGCAAAACAAATTTGCAAAAGGGGCAGGTGCTGGACAGCGGGTTTGTGATTCTTGATATTGTAGATCTGGAAGAACTTAAAGCCTGCGGAATTTGGGCTAAACATGAAAAAAGCGGCACAGAAGTTTTTCATGTTTTAAATGATGACAGCGAGAATCTTTTTTCGTTTTCTTTTGCAACTTTCCCCCAGGACAATACCGGCGTTGCGCATATCCTTGAACATTCTGTCCTTTGCGGTTCCGAGCGTTATCCGCTAAAAGATGCGTTTATTACCCTTGCTCAGGGAAGCCTGCAAACTTTCTTAAATGCAATTACATTCCCGGATAAAACTGTATATCCTGCAAGCTCCACCAATGAACACGATTACTTTAATTTAATGTCTGTGTACGGCGATGCGGTATTCAGGCCTTTAATTCCGGAGTGGACATTCATGCAGGAAGGACACAGGCTGGAATTCCAGGACAATGCGCTGAATATCACAGGAGTTGTTTACAATGAAATGAAGGGCGCTTATTCAACATTGGATACCTATGCCGCTCATTGGTCTGTTAAAGCTGTTATGCCTGATACTCCGTACAGTTTTGAATCCGGCGGTGATCCTCAGGAAATTCCGCAATTAACATGGGAAGGACTAAAGGAATTTCACCGTACCCGTTATTCTCCCGCTAACTGCCGCATCTTCCTTGCCGGAAATATCCCTACAGAAAAACAGCTTATCTTTTTAAACGATGAATTTTTCTCAAAGATAGACGGCGGTAAAGCCTGCGCTCCAATCGTTAAAACCGAACGGTGGAAAGAACCAAAAAATATTCATATAAATTGTCCTGCCGGGGGAGATCAAAAATCCACAGTTTTTATTTCTTGGCTATGTTCCGATGTTACCGATGTAAATGAAAGCATTGCGTTAGCCGCGCTTACAGAAATTCTTTTGGGGCACGATGGTTCACCTCTTACAAGGATTCTGATTGAGTCAGGGCTTGGAGAAGATATTTCTCCGGTATCTGGCCTGGAAGGCGAAATCCGTGAAACCCTGTTTGTTGCCGGATTAAAAAGCGTAAAAGCAGATAAAAGCAAAGCTGTAGAAGAATTAATAATCGGCGAATTACGCAGGCTTGTTACCCAGGGCATACCGCCGCAGGAGATTGAAGCGGCTCTGCTTTCCATGGAATTTTCCCAGCGGGAGATCCGGCGCTCCGGCGGACCGTTTTCTCTTGTGTGGATGCGCCGTTCTCTGCGAGCCTGGCTTCACGGCAGCAAGCCCTGGGAAGGTCTGTTAATAGAACCTGCAATTAAAAAACTAAAAGAAAATCTGGCGGCAAACGGTTCGGGAACTCTCGGATACTTTGAATCGCTTATACAAAAATATTTATTGGATAATCCTCACCGCGCTCTTGTAATTGTAGAGCCTAAAGAGGGATTTTTGGCTCAGCAGGAAAAGCAGCTGATGGAAAATCTTGCCGGTTTGGAAAAAAACTTCAGCGAAAACGAACGCCGGTTAATAATTGAAAAATCCCAAACCCTGGAAAAAATACAAAGTGAAGCGAACAGCCCGCAGGCGCTGGCATCGATTCCTCATCTTTCGCGCAGCGACCTTTCCGATGACGTTGAGCATATTGACCGCCGTCATGAAGATCTGCGCGGAGTGCCCGCTCTTTGCCACGAACTTTACACCAACGGCATTACCTATATGGACATTGTGTTCCCCGTTGATGTCTTATCTGCGCAGGATTATCCCTGGCTTTCTTTTTTCTGCAGAGCGGTTGCTTCTACTGGTCTTCCGGGAATGGATTACGGCGAAGTATCAAGTTTGCTTGCGCGGACACTGGGAGGCTTTTACGCATTGCTTCATTCAGGCTCTGCGGTTAAAGGCACCCCCCGTTATCTGCAAACAGCATCCGGAAGTTTTGACCTGTCCGGCAGAGAATGGATTATCTACCGGGTAAAATGCCTGGATGAAAAAATTGCCTCTTCTCTGGATTTGGTTCTTCGTTTAATTATCGAAGCAGATTTTTCTGATCGTCGGCGTATTAACGATCTTGTCCTGGAAATGAAAAACGAAATCGATTCAAGCCTTGCGCCGATGGGACACGTCTATGCATCCGGCAGGGCAGGACGTTACAATTCCCGTTCAAAATGGGCAGATGAAAAATGGAGCGGCATTTCGCAGGTTGAATTTGTTCACCGTCTTGCAAAAATGGATACCGGGGAAATAATCAGCAAGTTGCAGCAATTACGGGAAAAAATTAATGGGGCGGGAGTAATTGTAAATATTACAGGCAGCTCCCTTAAAACTGCCGCTTCAGAGATAGTGCAAAGATTCAGCAGGTTTGGTCCTCCTGTGCCACGCCTTGAAGAAACAGATTATATTTCCGCGCTTAAAACAGAAATATTCGCGTCACATTCGCTGCAGGTAGGTTTTGCCGCGTTAACGCTTGATGCTGCGCCTTTTGACACTGTAGAACATTCTGCAGAATCAGTTTTAACGCATCAGCTTTACACCGGCGCGTTATGGGAAGATATACGCATGAAAGGCGGCGCATACGGCGCGATAATATCCAGCGACAGCCTGGAAAACTGCGTATCTTTTGCGACATACCGCGATCCGAATCCTCTGCGTTCGCTGGATGTATTTTCTGCAATACTTAAAAGCAGCCGTGATGAACCGCAGTTTTACAATATTGATGAAGATTATCTTGTAAAAAGTTTAATCGGCTGTTATTCAAAAGAGACCAAGCCGCGCACCGCTCTGGAAAACGGAACCGTGGATTTCTATCGTTTTCTTTACGGCGTAGAAGACAGCTACCATAAAAGAAAACTTCAGCGGTTAATTAATCTTTCTGTTCCGGATGTGGTTAACGCATTTGCATCGCTTGGTTCAAGGGCTGTTAAAGGTCCTGTTATCATTGCAGGAATTAAAACCGCAGAGCAGACTGCAAAAGTGCTCGGCGCAGAGATTAAGATATTGTCTTGATGTAATTCATCTCGTTTTCATCAATTCCAAACGCTTCGCAGATTATACGATCTATCTTTTCCTGAAACATGGAAATGCCCGGGAGCTGTCCCCTTGCTTCGGAAAACGCTTCATTGTATAAATCAGAAATATATTGATGTGTTTTATCTGATAAAACCGGCAGCGGTAAATCCTGCAAATGAGATTTTAATACTTTTTTGGAATTAAACTTTTTTCTTAAAATAAAAGTATATATATCACTGTTAAAAAATGAAACAATGGCACGCATTGGATAATTGCCGGAAATAAAAAGGTTTGCGCTGTTTAATAAAAAGCTGCCTTCGCTGTCCAGCGCGCAAATAAGCCTGTCGCTTATAAAACGATAAACAATTTTTTCTTTTTGGTAGTATTCAAGCGGCGCTGCCTGCTGAAACAAATCCGGCTTAAATTCAAAATAATAACAAGGCTTTAAAAGCGTATATTTTTCTATATCTTTGCCGCGATATATAGCTTTTGCTGTTTTATCTTTTGTTAAATGTTTTTTATTGTTACCCGTAACTATTCCCAGTGCAAAAACAGCGTCTTTTAAAGTAGTGTGCTCTGTTTTGTACATTTTTTCCATTATTAAAGTATCCTGCGTTTTACTAACCGCGCTTACCAAAAAATCAGGCGGCGTAATATTCTGCAATGGTATTTGATAAACATCTGTGTTTTTATTTTGAATAGATATGTATTTTTCATACGAGCTGCTTTTTAAATGCAGCCTTATACTTTCAGAAAGCACTCCCTTAAACGCATTGCCCAGCAATTTAACTGTTATCTTGTTGTTTTCATTAAAAATACAGCGCCTTATGTTTTTATGAGCGGTTACATTTAAAAACGAATAGGGAAGAAAAAAATAAAGTTCCCCGTTTTCTTTCAGCATCTTACGGGCATTAAACAAAGCAATGCTGAATATTTCCGGCGTAGACAGTTGCGGGTATAATTTAACCAGATGTTCTTTCTGATGCATTGTGTATTTACTGCCCCACGGCGGATTTGTAACAATATAATCAAATTGCCTGTTAAAAGTATTATCTGATGTTATATCCTGTTTTAATATATTCGGTGTAATATTTTTGTCATTAAAAAACAAAACAAGATTAATATAACAAATTTTTAATGCAGTTTCGTCTATATCTCTAATATATATTTTAGCAGGATCATGCTCTTTTGATAATATATTTAACAATATATTACCGCTTCCGCAGCAGGGATCCAGAATTGTTTTATCAGATTTTATTTTAATATCTGTTAACAAACAGGACGGAGTATAATACGCTCCAAAACCTGATTTTTGCGAAATATTCAATACAGATTGATAAAATGCCCCAAGTATATCGTCATTTAGGTTTGCTATTTTATAATCAATAAACAGTGTTTTCATTTTTTCCGGATTATGTGTTTTACCAATCCAGTCAGAAAGCATCATGTCAAGTTTTGAATTTGCATTTAATTGCCAGGCACCTGCGGTGCAATTTGCCCCGATCATTTCATTTGCCCGCAGCATCGAAAAAACAACCGCCAACACCCCGTCTTCTGCCGATAACCCTGATTTTTCAAATACATTTACAAGGTTTAACAATAATGTTTTTCTTTCTTTGTTTGTTATTCCCAAATAACACAATGATTTCTTTTTAAGCAATGTCCTGTTTGCTCTGGAACTAAGCCGCATCGCAGGTTCCCCCGCGCGGTTATTTTTTATCGTATCGAGAATATGGTCATAAATACTTTTACTGTAAAAACCCCGATCATCCGGCGCCGGTATAACCTTTGTTTTAATCCAGTTGTTTACCGTAGCCGCAGAAACACCGAGTTCATCGCATAAATGGAGTTTTTTTGTCATTACAAGTAATTGTAAATGCACAGCGGGGGGCCTTGCAAGTGGCCGCAGGGCAAGTGGCAGCAGCTATCGGTTTGTTATTAAACATTGACATATTATTATTTTAATGTATAATAAAAACAATTAACGGGGGTAATATATGAAAACAAACCCATGTATTATTGCATTTCTAATAACATTAATATTAATATTAATATTTTCTAGCGGCTATCTGTTTGCGCAAGAAGCAGGTGACAGAGAAGACTCCGCACAGGAAGGAGCAGGCGTATCGTTTATACCAAACGATGATGAACTTGCTTCGATCTTAACCACTCAGCCAAATCCTCATGCTGTGGTTAGACCGCTGATACAATCAAAATGGCATCAAGGTTTTCCGTTTAACAGTAATTACCCTCTAATTAACGGCAGACGTGCGGTTGCTGGCTGCGGACCGGTAGCTATTGCACAATTATTATATCACCACCGGCATCCAATACAGGGACGAGGGGAGAAAACCGGCAATTTTAGAAATAGCAGGGTCGGGGCAATAACGTCTATAAATTATAATGTTAGTTTTGATTGGGCTAATATGCTCAATACCTATCGCAGTGACGGCAAAGACAGCAGCGAACAACAGCAGAATGCCGTAGGCAGGTTATTTTATTATGTCGCCGCAAGTTATCCCTACTATCAGGAATTGGTAAATCATTTTGGATACGACAGAAGCATTCAGCGTCCTCAGCGTGTTTTTTACACCGATGCGGAATGGGAAGCATTGATACGACAGCAGTTAGACGCGGGTCTTCCGGTATACTATTGGGGAAATGATCCGGAAAGTGATCATGCTTTTATAGTTGACGGATACGATAGTCAGGGCAGGTTTCATATCAATTGGGGATGGGGCGGCAGACATGACGGATGGTACTCTCTTAATAATTTGAATCCCGGAAATCGTAATAGAAGCTGGTATAACAACCAGAGAATAATGATCAATATAAAACCGGATGCAGGAGGTGTTTCTGCCGGTTATGAAATGGCATTAATGATTTTAACTGCAGATAAAAATTCCGTAACTCAAAATGAAATGTTTATTATTTCGGCGAGATTGAGAAATATCAGCATTCTTGATGTTTTTCCCGGCGGTCAAATTGGAATTGCGTTAGTTGATAATAATGGCAGAATTATGGAAGTTATCGGAAGCAGAAACCGCGCAGCATTAAATCCCCAAAGTTTATCCAGCTCTATTGATATAAATTGCTTTGTTCCTGAAACCGTAAGACCGGGGCGCTACCGGCTGATGACTGTTATCAGACCCGAAGGCGGAAATTGGAGGGTCGTAACGAAATCTGCGGTTGGCAGCAATATTCCCAATGCGATTGATTTAACTGTTACAGCAGGGGAAGCAAATGGCGGCGGTTATGGTATGGCGTTAACAGCTTTTACTGCAAGTAAAACCACTGTGTCACAAAACGAACTGTTTACAGTTACGCCAACCATAAGAAACGTTGCGGCAGAAGCATTCCCCGGCGGTCAGTTGGGTGCGGCATTGGTTGATAACAACGGCAGGATTGCAGCAGTTATCGGAACCAGAAGCAGAAATGCTTTAAACCCCGGCTCCGCGTCGAACCCTATGGAAATTAATTGTTTTGTACCCAATACCGTAAGACCTGGACAATATCGTCTAAGGATCGTTGTACAGCCTGCAAATGGTGAATGGAAAGTTGCAACATTAGCTAATGCAGGTGTTCCAACTAACATTAATTTCACCGTAACAGCGGCAATAGAAAGAAATTATACAGGGACATGGCGGATACAACTGGGAAATGGAAGACTTGTAGATATTCGTGAACAAAATTCCAATAACGGAATTGTTGTTATCCAACAGGACAGAAACGGAGGACGGAGTCAGCAATGGTCTTTTGAACGGCATAACGACGGCACTTACACGATTACAAATGTACAAAGCAACAGGGTGCTGGAGGTTCAAAATTCAAGGATAGCTGAAAACGGCGCACGCATACAACAGTGGCAAAATAATAATACGCCTGGTCAGAGGTGGCGGATTATCACAGCCGGTGAATTTGTAAGATTTCAAAATGTTGCTTCCGGAAAACTTTTGGATATGTCCAGAAGCAATTACAATAACGTTGGCCATCAGTTTCATCAATGGGATTGTAACGCAGGAGAAAACCAGCAATTCCGGCTTGAAGCGGTAAGGTAGGAAAGATATTAAAATTACGGGAAGGCATGTTTCTCATTATGAAGGCTTGTTTTATTGACATAAATGTTATATAATGTATTATAACCTATGAAAAAATGGAGACAATATGGTATTGGACGTAATACAAATTACAGGTGGAAAAGGTGTATGTTTTCCCTCTTCCATAATTGATGCTTTTGGAATAAATGATAAAATTGTAATGGAAACACGACAAAACGAAATAGTAATTACCCCTGTTGAGCGGAAAGTCCCCAGAAAAAATTGGAATGAAGCATTTCAAAAAATGAACCAGAATGGAGATGATAAACTAATTTTCTCTGATAACAGTTCCGATTTAGAATGGGAATGGCAATGAAAGTAAAGCAGTACGAAATTTACTGGATAAACCTTGATCCTACCATAGGAAGCGAAATTCAAAAAACAAGACCAGGTGTTGTAATCACCCCTGATGAAATGAACAACAACATAGATACTATAATAATCGCTCCGCTTACTACTAAATCTCACAATTATCCTACAAGAGTAAAAACAAATGTCGCAGGAAAAGAGTGCTGGATGGTGATTGATCAAATAAGAGCAATAGATAAATGCCGATTAAGTGGCAAAATCGGCGAGCTTAACAAAAATGATATTGCAAAAATAAAAAATATTATCAACGAAATGCTGGTAGTATAATGTTTATAAAATATATCAAACATATTGATTAAATTATGAAAAAGCAGGTAATTTTATTTTTATTGACACTTGTTATTATCCAAAACAATATAAACGCGGATATTATGACCGAACTTGCAAAAAGAGACCGCAATAACCCAATTCCGCTTACTGAATATTCTCGTTTTGGATTATATGCAAAAGATGGTCATTTACATATTGAATATTGGGAAGACGGTTTTGGTATACCATCTATTGTTGCATATAAAATTCAGAAAAATGCAATTAAATTGATTGTAAGAACCAAAACCTGGGATTTCGCATACAGAATTTATGATTATTATTATCAAAGAGGCGGAATAGATGAGTTTACCGTCGAAGTTCATAATTATTATTTGGTCGAGCTTGTATATGTAAACGGCAAGCTGGAATCATACGGCAACCGTATCAGAGAAATTAATACCAACGGTTTTATTTTTAATGATGCGCAAATAGGCAGTAATATCAATAAAGTAACCGATTACTATCCGACATTTCCTCGTTTGAAAACGGACTTGACAGAAGGCATGGAAATAAAAATAGCCGCATTGACCAATGAACGCACAAACATGCTGGCGGTAAACTCCTATTCATTTGATACATATGATTATTATTACCTTGTATTGATAGATGGCATACAAGTAAGGATAAACGGGTATCTTTTGGATTTCTGCAATAAAATTGATTATTGCGCTGCGTTGCAGTTGCAATAACTACAAAAAAGTGGTAGTTTTAAATATGTCAGAGGAGACAATAAATCCGTAAAGGAGTCTTATTTTGAAGACAAACAAACATAATTTATCGGGAATAGCAGTATTGTTATTCGGGTTTTTACTGGCAGGGTGTATAACAATCGCCCCGGTCGCTTTTGAGGAATCGGAAATTTCGAGGGAAATATTTAATGTTATTTCTCAATCAATACCTTCAAGCATAGAAACAACTACTCCGGCAAATCCCAGAATTGAACCTATTACCAGACTTGTTTTAGATCAAAGAATAACGGCAGGTGAAATTATTGCGCTTTTGATCAATAGGTTTCCGGGAATGACTGAGTTAAATATTTCAGGCGGTGGAATTAATGTTTCTTATCAGGGAAAATCATACTATATTAGCTGTGATATGGAATCTACAGGTTTGGTTACAACAGTTGGAAGAAACAGTATTGTTTTGAGTATTTTTTCTGTCAAAGAAAGAAAGGATTCTTAATCCGGGCTCTGCGCAAAACACTGTTCTGGCTTGCCATTTGCAGTGTTTTGCAAAAAGCTGCTACCACCCGGATCATTGCCAAGTCCGCCCACTACCTGTTTTCAGAAATGCTGACAGGACCCCAAGCATAATCTTCAGGCATACATTTCTGAAGAGCCCCCCCCTACAATACCCTCTTACACTTATTACACCCCAAAACATGAACATGATTATTGCGCTCCACGCGTTCGAACATACGTGTAACAAGAAAGTCTTCGACAGATAAACTGGAGCCGCAGATGGGGCAGCGGCGCGGGACATTATCTTCCAGGCAGGTAAAGCAGCCTTTGATGTACATCAAACGGTCTCTGCCGCCGGAAATGGATGGGAAAGCGACAGATTTTACCAGCTCTCCTTTTTCCATTTTAATGGAGCAGACAGGGCAAACCTGGGGGTCGCCCGGTTCTCCGCGGATATTTTCTTTTTTTCTCCAGTTTCTCCATGGAAACCAGCCCGGATAAAATGGGGAGATGGGGCTTAAAAAAATGGTATAGCCAAACCAGAGCAAAAACATACCCGCCATCACCAAAGCCAGAAGCTGTATATAAAATTCCATGTTATCCTTTCCTGCAGTTAGGTATTCATGAGCCGGGGGTCCACCCTTGGTATTATCCTCTGTAATACCGTATAATTGGCTCATGGCAACTCTTTATATTATCGGCACACCAATTGGGAATTTGGGAGATATTAGTTTTCGCGCGGCAGAGACATTAAAAAATGCCGATCTTGTAGCATGCGAAGATACCCGCCGTACCCTGAAACTCCTTACTCATTTGGGAATACGGGTAAAATTGATATCCTGCCGGTCTCAAAATGAAGAATTTGCGGCAGAAAAAGTGATAAATGCCTTAAATCAGGGGCAAACAGTCGCTTATGCAAGCGATGCCGGCACTCCGGCGTTGAGCGACCCGGGAGCAGTGCTGGTTAGCGCAGCGGCAGCGGCAGGGCACGATGTAATCCCCATTCCGGGACCATCAGCATTTGCGGCGCTTCTTAGCGTTGCCGGCGGACGGGATAAAACCGTCGTTTTTGAGGGGTTTTTGTCCCCAAAACCCGGGCGAAGAAGAGCGAGACTTCGTGAACTTATGTCGATGGACGCAGCCTGCATAATTTACGAGTCGCCTTTTAGAGTTCTTAAGCTGATGGAAGACATTGCCGAAATTGACAGTGAGCGGTATATTTGCATAGGACGGGAAATGACCAAGGTTCATGAGGAGTACCTTAGGGGAACAGCGGCAGAAATACAGGGTATTTTAGCCCAAAAAAACGAACAAATTGGCGAATTTTCTGTCTATATTACTGGCAATAAATTAAATAAGCTGGTAAACTTATAGTAGATAGTTGCCGATAATAGGGTATAGGTAGGGTAAGATTATGACAGTAGACAGGATAGGTCACGTAGAACCCATTCCATCCGGCAAGAGACCGGGGAGGAGTGAAAAAGCGGGGGGGAACGACAAAGCTGATACTATTAATCTTTCTGTTCAGGCACAGGAACAGGCAGAGAGGTATCAGGTTTTGGAACTTATTAGATCCGCCCCAGACTTGGATGAGGCCAGAATCGTTGAACTCAGACAAAAGCTGGATGATCCCTCGTATTTAAACGACAGGGTAATCAGGGCAACAGCGGATAATATTTTGAACGCCTGGTTTGCGTAAAATAAACGTAAATCGAGCTGGCGCAACATAATGTTGTAGGATTTTAATAAGTACCTGACCACTAAAAAAGTGGTCAGGTTTTTTTTTGGAGTAAGGGATGGATATTTCATTTAAGTTTGATCCGGAAGTACACATAGGAGCAGATGCCTTAAGCATGGCAGGAACAATTGCAGCGCGCCATGGTTCCAGGATAATGATTGCTGCCGATAACGGGCTTGATTCACAAACAGTAAACCGGTTAAAGGAAATCCTGGAAGATTCCGGGCTGGAAGCAATTGTATTTGACGGAGTAGAAAACGATTCCGCAGAAAACATAGCAGAACTTTCCCGGGCAGCCCACTGCGATGCGATCATCGGTATTGGCGGGCAAAAAGCGCAAATTTGCGCCCGCATGGCAGCAATCATGGCGCCCATGAGAATAACAGCATTTGAACTAATGGACGGCCGTATTTTTAGGAATAAATTTCTGCCTTTTATTTCAATTCCCACCGAAGGCACTTATGCGTTTTCATTTACCGAATATTTCATCGCTGCAGACCCCCGTAACAGAATGATTAAATCGATACCATCACCCGGTAATCTTTATTCCGCTATAATCTTGGACGGCAGTCTTTTTAAATTTAATCCCGGTAACGCCGCCGCCGCCGTCTTTGAAAGTCTCTTTACAGCGGCAGAAGCTTATTGTTCATCAAAAGCAAATTTCCTCTCTGACGCACTGTTGGAAAGAGCGCTTACCCTTTTAATAAAATTGATGAAAAGCACCGCACAGGCAGGGCAGCCGGCATTTGCCGATACTTTTGCTCAGGCAAGTTTTCTTTCCTCGTATGCCTCTTTTTTAAGTTCTCCCGGAATTGGCGCTGCATTATCAGCGGCAATAAATTCCCGCACCCCAATAGAAAGACCAATTTGTTCTGCCGTTTTATTTCCTGTTATAGCACAGCGTCTTATCAGCGCCCGCCCCGAAAAAATGGCGCGGCTTGCCTCGCTTATGGGTGCCCCAAAAGCCGCCACTGTAGCAGAAACAGCAAAAACCGCAGCAGACACAATCCGCCGTAACATGGAAGCGCTCAAAGTGCCGCTAAATCTAAAAGAACACAACATCTCTCTGGATCGCCTAACAGCCGCCGCCGAAGCCGCCCGCAACATGGACTTTGTAGCCAACTCCCCCTGGCCTGTTTCAGAAGAGGACATTTTCAACATACTAAAAGAAATTTTCTAACAAAGCCCTTGCAATATAAAACTAAAAATGTTAGCATAGTCTAAATGACTGGAAAAACAGCCGTTTTAGGCAAAAACAGGAAAAACCTCATTTTTAATACAATTTCCTGTCTGAATTCAAATTCTCACTCACTCACTCACTCACTCACTCACTCACTCACTCACTCACTCACTCACTCACT
>WQXG01000013.1 GCA_009784975.1 Treponema sp. | reverse complement strand
GAGCAGAGAGAAATACCGGCTTTTTCCTAGTTTTTTTCATTATTCTTTGTTCTTTGCTCATTGTTCTTTGTTCTTTTGTCTTTGTTCTTTGTTCTTTTGTCATTGTTATCTCTCCCCTTTTTTTTAGCAAGTTGGGAATTTAAACGTCCCTTTAAATTCCCGTTTTTAGCCAGAAAACAGCCCGCCATGTGCGGAGTTTTATTTCATATTATTATATCATTATTTTATAAAAAATAGTCAAGTTACCTCAATAAATGTTGAATTTTAATGAACAAAATAACTTTTTTATGTCTATGCCGATGATGCGGCTACCCTCAAAAATCATCAAATAATCGGGAATTTAAAGGGACAATTAAATTCCCAACCCCTCTTCCCCCGTTCGTATCCGTTCGTGTGGTAAAAAATTCTTCCCCCTCTCTCCCCCTCCGTGTCTCTGTGCCCTTTGTGCCTCAGTGTGAGTCCTTCCCAACCATTCCCTCTTCAACACCTCTTCGCGGTAGAATCAAGATGCTTCTGTATCAATTCAAGTTTAAGACTGCGCAGTTTCTCCGTAATAGAAACCTTGTAAATATGAGGATTTAAAAGCCTCTTGTAGGTAGAATCAAAACTTTCAAGGTCTTTTTGGGCATGAGCTTTTACCTCGCTTAACGAAGGCAGCTCTTGAGTAAGCGCGCCGTTTTCGATGCGTTTTTTTAACAGCGGATAACAGGTTTCTATAGTGTGATAAAAATGCCTGTAGTCGGCGGAATGATGCCAGAAACAATAACGCTCTCCCTCTTTGGGTTCATTCTCATCAATGCTCAATAAATCAGCGATAGCAAAACCGTTTTTATCTTTAACGCGCCACACCTGCTTAATGCCGGGGTTGGTGGTTTTTTCCGGGTTATCTGAAACTTTCATAACGGGGATTGATTTTTTTCCGTCCAGTCTTGCGGCAAGTTTGTACACGCCGGGAAACGACGCTTCCTGTCCGCCTGTTACCATTCTTGTTCCAACACCCCAGCTGTTTACAGGCGCTCCGTCTTTTACAAGCGTTTCGATTATATGCTCATCAAGATCATTTGATACGGTGATAAAAGCGTCCTTTAAACCCGCATCGTCAAGCAAACGCCTGACTTCTGTCGAAAGATAATGAATATCCCCTGAATCAAGGCGTACCCCGAAATTTTTTCCGCAATCTGTCAGTTTTTTTCCAACTTTAATTGCATTGCGTATTCCGCTTTTTAAAGTATCGTAAGTATCGATTAGAAATATTGCCCTTTGCGGATACAAATTGGCGTAACTTTCAAAAGCTTCTTCTTCATTGTCAAAAGACATAATCCATGAATGAGCCATTGTCCCCATCGCAGGCATTCCCAGTATTTTTCCTGCCAATGTGTTGCTGGTACCCGATGCTCCGCCGATAAATGCAGCCCTTGAAGCGGAAAGCGCTCCATCAGGGCCCTGCGCGCGCCGCAGGCCGAATTCCATCACGGAACCTTTTTTCGCGGCAAGCCAGATACGGCAGGTTTTTGTAGCAATCAAACTTTGAAAATTAATGGTATTTAAAAGCAATCCTTCGATAATCTGACATTCAATAAGGCTGCCTTCGACTCTGATAAGAGGTTCCTGCGGAAAAACAACACTGCCTTCATCCATTGCCCAAAGATTGCCGTTAAAACGAAATGTTTTAAGAAAATCCAAAAACAAATCTTCAAAGATGCCGAAACTTTTTAGGTACTCAATATCATCATCAGAAAAAGAAATATTAACAATATTTTCCAGCAATGTTCCAAGCCCGGCAAATATCGAGTAACCGCCGTTAAAAGGCTGATGCCGGAAAAACATCTCGAATACCGCGCGTTCATTAAGGTTTCTTTTCCAGTAACCTTGAGCCATTGTAATCGAATAAAAATCCGTAAAAAGCGCTGAATTATTCATATTATTATTTTAATCTATCTAAAAGTTCTTTGGAAGAACAGAATTCTATCCCTTCCCTTTTCATTGCCTCTACGGCATTTTCTACAGAGTCTTTCGGATAACCAACTCCGCGCACTGCATCACTTGCAATAAATACCTTAAACCCCAGTTTTTTACAATCCATTGCGCTGTAAAACACGCAGTAATCGGTAGCAATACCGCCCATGATCACAGTTTCTATCCCCAGAGATTTTATCCACCCGGCAAGACCTGTTGATGTTAACCTGTCGTTTTCAAAAAAAGCAGAATACGAATCAAGTTCGCTTCTGAATCCTTTACGTACAATCATCGAAACAGGATTTAAATTCAGGTCTTTATGAAAATCCGCACCGCCCGTCCCCTGAACACAATGGTCGGGCCACAAAACCTGCCCCTTCACAAGTGAAGTATCAATTATATCACCCGGCTTTTTCCCGTCATGCGAGGAAGCAAACGAAACATGCCCTTGCGGGTGCCAATCCTGCGTAGCGGCAGATCGAAGAACAGCGCTCAAAGCATTTAAAGGCGCAATTACCGCATCCGCGTCCGCGACAGCCAATGCGCCGCCCGGGCAAAAATCGTTTTGTACGTCGATTATTAATAGCAGGGTTTTGTTGATGTCCATGGGGTAATGGTAATTGATATTGCAAATTTATACAAGAAAGCCCAGCGCACGGGCGCGGCGGGGCTGCGGTCAGATATCTACACTAAGGAATAATTTCCGCAAAATAGAGCAAAACCTACGATAGCCGTCTTCCGGATTCGAACCGGAGACCTCATGATTACAAGTCAAGTGCTCTACCAACTGAGCTAAGACGGCATATTTAAAATCTATGTAAAATGACGATATTTGTCAATACACTGGTTCTGGCAGTGTACTTGAGTTTTCTCTGGGTTCATTGGCCTTTTTCTTTTTTAATACGCTCAATCTTCCTTATAATAGCGCCTCCATAAAAAGCTGTTAATAAAGTGCCGATACTTCCTATTATTAATGACAAACCTACAGCATCTTTCCCAAGATAGGTTAGTATACCACCCGATATGATACATAAAAATGCCAGAAAGGCGGAGATTATCTGTCCTCTGTTTGCTCTTCTATTATCAGCTTGTATAACTGCTGCTTCTAGCGACATCCTGTGATTAACTTGCGCAATATAACTATCCATAATTGCTTTAGCAGTTCCACTATTCATTTTTTCATATCTTTCCAACTCGTCAGGCGGAGGAAGTATATCAACTCTGTATTCTATATAATCATAACCAACGATTTCGCCCGTAGGAAGTTTAGCAACTCGTTTGTCTTTTTTAGTTCTTGTGCCCATTTATAACCAGCCCATAAGATTTCTCAAAGTCCTTTTTTAACGCTTCAATATCATTTTTTCGGGCTTTTTGATCTGCTACAGTACCATCTTTTGACACATTGTAAGAGTTGAGGATTCCGAAAAGATCAATGTTTCTTCCTATTCCCTCTATTACCGAAGGTCTGGCATATAAAAAATCAGTCATACTTATAATATCGACTTTTTAAAAAAAAATGTCAATTACAGTATAGCTTGATTTGATTTAGAAGAACATTAAACAATGCTATTTTAACAAAATTTGGCTAATATTTAACAGCATAAGAGCAGAAGACGGCTAAAAAAGAGCTCCCGGGCGCGACAGAACCGCAATTGGGACGCCGGTTTGGAAAACTGCGTCTGTTCTGTCTGCCATAGGAGCCGGTGTTAAAAGCCATTATTTCAGAGTATTTTGGGTTTTGCAACAATTTTTTACTGTTCCTGCTTAAAACCTACAACATTTTGTAGGATATCCAGCATTTTTTGTTCATCATCCATCGCGCACAGCGAGCGCAGGCGGGAAAGACTTTGAAGAAAACTGTAAATTGCCCTTGTAGAACTATTGCGGCTGTTGATAAAAAGCGTTGTTGCTTCATTTAGATCGGATACGGAACTTTGCAGGAGGCGGTAGCGTTCCATTACATATTCAAAGTGTCTTTCTGTGTATTCAAGGGAACGGCGGGAAGACAAAACAGAGCCTGCCTGAGAAAACAAATTAAACAGCGCGTTTTGCAGATCCTGTTCCAGAGAAATATGCGCGTTTGCAAAATCGACAGCGGCAGAGTCGCGGGATATTCTGCTTCTTTCTACACGATTATTTAAAACCCAAAAATCGACAGGTATGGTCCCCCTGATAGTAATTCCGCTTTCGGCAGTGCTGTTAAAATTACCGGTAGCAAACAATCTGTTATCGGTGGCAAAAATAGTCGCGCTTATGGTGGGAGCATAATCCCTTTTTGTAAGAGTATAATTCATTTCTGCCCTTCTGTTATTGATTGCGGCTTTTGCAAGAGAAGGATTGGCAGAAACAAGAATACCCCAGAATCTTTCAAATAATAAATCTGCGTCCTCATCTGAAATTGACGCAAGATACGAAATAACATCTTCATATATATCAAAACCAACCGGTTCAAGTTCCGGCATAACAGAAATACCTGTAAGCGTTCTAAATCTGTTTATAGCCATAGTCAGATTACGCCGTGCCTGACTGTGCGAATTTTCACGCGCTTCTTTATCTGCCAGAGCTTTTAAAAAATCACCCTGATTTATCATTCCGCTTGCCTGGCGAATTTCCGCTATAGAAAATCCCAGAACGGCAGCTTGCAGCGTAGAGCTTTCTGCTTCCAGAGTTGCCGCCGCTTCAAGTACCGCGTAGTAGGCATTATCCACCGCGTCAAGAACATTAAAATATTCACCAAGCGCGTCCTTTCTGACACTTTCCGTCGCGATGGCGCTGATGGCTTTTTGAATGAAACTTTTTCCGCCCTGAAAAATAATCTGCGTAATGGACAAGGTAATACCTGCATTTAAAGTATCAATGGGGTTAACAAATTCCCAGTTTCTGATAAAGTTCATGGAGGCGGAATAACCTGCATTTATCTGGGGCAGCATCGTGTATAATTGATTTTTTTCATCCAGTATACTGCTTCTGATAGCCAGCTCGTATTTCGCAAGAGATCGCGAATTAGCCAAAGCCAAAGCCCGCGCCTTCTCAAGATTAAGCGTCTCCCCAAAAACCCCCGAACTAAAAAAAACAACCAAACAAAAACAACAAAAAATCCTCATAAAAACTCCTTGGAAAACCTCTCGCAGAGACGCAGAGACGCAGAGAGCGCAGAGTTGTTGTTCGATATCTTTCCATTTATTCCTACATATCTCTGATTAATATTATAGATTTCTTGGAAAACATGAGAAGAATTCGAACAACAACTCCTTTCCCTCTGCGCCTCTGCGCCTCTGCGAGAATCCTTGCCAATTCCTGCGCCTCCGCGAGAATCCTTGCCAATTCCTGCGCCTCCGCGAGAATCCTTGCCAATTCCTGCGCCTCTGCGAGAATCCTTGCCAATTCCTGCGCCTCCGCGAGAATCCTTGCTAGTCCCCGTGCCTCTGCGAGAGTCCTTACAAGTCATCTATTCGTACCTCAATGCGTCTATAGGATATAACCTTGCGGCTTTTAGCGCAGGATAATAGCCGAAAACTACTCCTACAAGGGCGGCAAACAATGTAGAGGCGGCGATTATCAGCGGATTTATCGCCGTGGGAATACCCGCCGCGGACATAATTCTGCAGACAAGAAAGGCAAGACCTATTCCCAGAACACCTCCCATAATGCTAAGAATAACCGACTCTGTTAAAAATTGAAAAAGTATATCCATTTTTCTTCCGCCTACTGCCATTCGTATTCCAATCTCGCGGGTACGTTCTGTAACAGAAACCAGCATAATATTCATAATGCCGATACCTCCTACCAAAAGCGAAACTCCCGCAATGGCAGCCAGCAAAGAAGTTAAAGTTCTGGATGTCGCGGAAGCCATTTCGATCATGTCCGCCTGATTCATAATATCAAAGTCCGAAGCCGCTCCTTCCGCGATATTACGAGATTCTCGCAGGATAAACTCGGCTTCTTTTTTTGCCGCCTCCATATATTCCTTGCTGAACACGCTCATTACAATCTGGTTAATGTTACGCGAACTTGTAAGGCGCGTAATCGCGGTATCAAGCGGGATCATAACAACATCATCCTGATCGCTTCCGCCGAAACTGGCGCCCTTGCTCTCCAAAAGCCCAATAACAGTAAAATAGTTATTTCCTATCCTTATTTGCTCCTCAAGAGCATATTCCGCTTCTCCAAACAGGCTCCTTGCAGTAGTTCTTCCAAGAACCGCTACCCTGCTTCGCAGCCACATATCTTCTTCATCAAAAAAATAACCGGACGCTATTTTCCAGTTACGTGCAATAATAAAATCAGGTTCTACCCCCTGAATGGACACCTGGGCATTTCCCTCGCTTCCGAACACATTTGCGCTTGACTGAACAACCCCTGAAATAGCAGACGCAAAACTGGACTCATCGCGCAGTTTTTGGATATCTCTTTTTGTAAAAGCATTCGTGCGCATCATTACCTGCTGTCCGCTGCGGCTCGTCTGCCTGCGCGGCATAACCTGCAGCAGATTGGTACCCATAGCGGTAATACGCGCTTCGATTGCCCTCTGCGATCCTTCGCCGAGGGCAACCATAATAATTACAGAACCAACTCCGATAATTACCCCAAGCGATGTAAGCAAACTGCGCATACGGTTACGCATAATGGAACGAAAACAGGTATGCAAAAGCTGAAGCAAATTCATGAAGCCTCCGACAAAAGCTCGTGGCTTTTTTTCCATAAAGCAAGGTCTTCGAGCGCATTACGTCTTTCTTTTACCTGTATATCAGAAACCAATTGCCCGTCACGCAAAGTAATTATTCTTTTTGTATACGCCGCAAGTTCCGGTTCGTGAGTTACCATTATGATTGTTTTTCCTCTGTCGTTAAGCTGCTGAAAAAGACCCATAATTTCCAGAGTCATACCCGTATCAAGATTACCGGTCGGTTCATCTGCCAGAATAAATGCCGGATCGCTAACCATGGCGCGCGCGATTGCGACACGCTGCTGCTGGCCGCCTGAAAGCTGGGAAGGATAGTGATCCATACGATCCCCGAGACCCACTTCTTGCAGGGTGGCAATTGCCCTGTCTTTGCGCGCGGCAGATGTTAGCCGGTTTTCATTTTTTTCGCGGCGGCGGTAAAAAAGAGGAAGTTCTACATTTTCAAGAGCTGTTGTGCGGGCAAGTAAATTAAATGATTGAAACACAAAGCCAATTTTACGGTTTCTGATATAAGCAAAAGTATTTGAATCTGAAGTTGAAGTTTCGATACCGTCCAAAGTGTAAGTGCCGCCTGAAGGTTTATCAAGGCATCCGAGTATGTTCATTAAAGTAGATTTACCGGAGCCGGAAGGACCCATTACAGAAACAAACTCTCCTACATCGGCAGAAAAATCAACACCGCGAAGCGCCCGCACTATTACGGCATTATCAACGCCTTTTTTTGCGTCTTCTTTTGATACCTTGCCTTCCATGCGGTACTCGCGTTTAATCCCAAGCAGCTTTATAACAGACACTAAAGCCTCTCTCTTAGAATCATCTGCTGTCCTTCAAGATCATTTTCTGTAATAATCTGAGTTGATGATCCGTCGCTGATTCCTGTGCGCACCTGTATCACATCAAGCCTGCCTTCGCTGTTAATAAACCAAAGTGTGCGCATAACAACAACAGTCTGCGCGCTGCGCCCTGTCCCTTGCCCGCCTGATGCCTGCCTGCCAGTCCTCTGGGTCTGCTGCGGACCCATCATCAATGTTGTGATACTCGGAGCGCTTTGCGTCTGTCTCTGCGCTGAAGTGCGGGTTTGAGCTCTCGCTTCAATTGCGGCGGCTCTTTGCTCTTCTGTCATGTTAGCAAGGCTTGCGTTAAAAACCATATCAGAAATCTGATCCGCGCTTAAGCTCGTAGGCTGATACCTTAAAGCGGCATTTGAAACAAGTTGGACATTTTCGCTGCGCTCCACGATAAATTCCACCGCGCAGGTCATACCCGGAAGAAGAGATCCGTCACGGTTTTCTACATTGATAATTACCGTGTACGAAACCACGTTATTCGATATAACAGGAATCATCCTTAAATTTTCTACCACTCCGGAAAACCTTCTGCCCGGAAGACTTTCCAGCGTAAAGCGCACTTCCTGCCCTCTGTGAATTGAGGTAACATCAAGTTCGCCTACAGTCGCTTCTATCTGCATTTCCCGCAAATTTTCCGCGATGGTAAATATGCTGCTGGAATTATTATTCGAGGAGTCAACCACCGTGTCCCCTACATTAATATTTCTATCCAGCACAATGCCGTCTATGGGAGAAGTTATAAAAGCATATTGATTTATCTCGGTATCGATAACCCTTAAATTGGCTTCCGCAACCGCAAGATCTGCTCTCTGATTATCCAGGGTTGTTCTTGAAGTTCTAAGTTCAAATTCAGAAATGAGCCCCCTTGCGGCAAGCGCTTCCTGATTACGGAAATTAATCAACTGAAGTTCATAATTGGCGCGCGCTTTCTGCACAGATGCCTGCTGCTGATCACGCTGAAGACGCAGCATATCGGTATTCAGCCGCGCAAGTATATCACCTCTTTTAACGGTATCATTATAATCGACATGAACGGCTTCCACCTTACCGCTCATTCACGGCAAAACCTTGACCGTCGCGACAGGATTGATGGTTCCGCTGGAAGAAACCGTCCGCTCCAGCGTACCTCTGCGTACACTGGTAAAATCATAGGAAGCGGGACCGGCTTTTTTGCCTGAGCAGACCGTATTTATCAAACAAAGAACTATTAACAGGGGCAGATACTTTTTCATTTTACCTCTTTCATTATAATAACAAATTAAACATGAAAAAGTTAACCACTTGCAAGGACTTGCAAGGACTCACGCGGAGGCGCAGAGGCGCAGAGGACGCGGAGGGAAGAAGGGTGTTTTAGTACGAAATCTTAAGCTTAATCCCTAGAAATCTTTGATAGCTGTCATATATTTCTAGGGATTAAAGGGAAGATATCGAACAAAGGCTCTGCGTCCTCTGCGCCTCTGCGCCTCCGCGAGAGTCTTTGCAAGGATCAGTCCTGGGTTTCTTTGCCTTTTTTCTTTGCTTTTTTTTGTTCGCGTTTTTCTTTTAAGGTTTTTTGCGGCGCTTTTTTAGCGTCCTTTTTATGCATTATATGTTCAGCCATAATATCCTCCCTTTCTAAAAAGTAATATATAAATACGGATTTGTCCAGTATTTTGTTTTCAGTCCTTGTTTTCGAACATTTTCCTTGCCTCTTCCCTGGCTTGTTCAATTACAGCCATATAATTGCCCTTTAAAGCCGAAATATGCTGATTGTAAAAAGCGGTAAATTCAGGGTCCTGCATCGGATCAATGCGGACTTCCCTGCCAAAACGGCGGGAAAGTTCCTCTTCTTTCTGGCGAAGTTTAGGGGCATATTGCTGGCGAATCGCCTGATCATAACGGGATACCTCATCCAGATATTGCCCCATTATTTGCATCAATTGCTTAAACATGACGGAAAATTCGTTTTTTTCGATTATCATGGCAAGCCCGCGCCCTGTTTTTTCCAGACGGGGAAGGTCTTCCTTGTTTGCCGGCATAGAGATTTGGGTAACCAAAACGTCAAAAATACCCTGTTTCAGGCTTTCTTTTTGCCCTGGCGGCGCTTTTTTAAGCTGTTCCATATCCGAATCCCCGGCAAGGTATTCATTGGCAAGTTTTTTACCTTTTTGCTTATATTCAAACAAGTCGATATTTGACCTGTCGCCCCTGACATTTTCCGTCTTTTCCAGCGCTATTTCCAGAGCTGTTTTAATAACTCCCATTGAACTATTTCCTTCTTTAATATAAAATATAGTTGAAAGGTATTTTAAACAAGAGGGGGACCCAGAAACAGAGATGGATTTTAAAAATATAATACAGGTTGACGCAGAATTAAATAAAATACAGGATTTTGATTTATTACTGGAACGTATACTTTTTGAAGCCAGAAAAGTAGTAAATGCGGATGCCGGATCAATTTATATAACAGTACCTACAGAGCCGCAGGAAGAAGGAAATGAAAAACTCTCCATAAAATATTCTCAGAATGATACAATCCAGAAAAATCTGCCTCCAGGGCAAAAAATGATTTATTCCATTTTTTCTGTCCTAATAAATGAAAGGTCTATTTCCGGCTATTGCGCCCTAAAAAGACAGCTTATCAATATACCGGATATGTATAATATTCCAAAGGAAGCCACCTATTCTTTTAATTCATCTTTTGATGTTATTACCGGTTATAAAACTGTTTCCAGTTTAACAATTCCGCTAATCGCGGACAAACGGCTTATGGGCGTTATTCAGGTACTTAACTCAAAAAACAAGAAAGGCGCCATTGTTCCGTTTTCTTCCGACGATGAAATCCTCCTGACCCATTTTGCCAACAATGCAAGCACAGTGCTTCAAAGAGCATATATTACAAGAGCGATGATCCTGCGTATGATTAAAATGTCCGAGCTGCGGGATCCAAAAGAAACCGGCACCCATGTTAACCGTGTTGCCGGATATTCGGTAGAAATCTACGACCGCTGGGCATATCATAAAAAAATCCCGGAGGAGCAAAGGGAAAAATACCGCGACGCGTTAAAAATAGCCTCCATGCTGCATGATGTAGGCAAAGTAGCGATATCAGACGCAATCCTTAAAAAGCCCGCGCGTTTTACTCCGGAAGAATATCAAATTATGCAAAATCATACTGTTTACGGAGCCAGCCTTTTTAATGACACAAGTTCCCCTGTAGACGATCTTGCCTGCGAGATCGCGCTTACCCACCACGAAAACTGGGACGGCACCGGTTACCCCGGCTGGGTAGATCCTCACACAGGGGCAACAATAAAAGCAAATGCCGCGGGAAAGCCGCTCGGTAAAAAAGAGACAGAGATTCCTCTGGGCGGCAGAATTGTCGCCATTGCGGACGTATATGACGCGCTTTGCTCAAAGCGAGTTTACAAGGAACCATGGACAGAGGACGACGTTTTAAATGAAATACGAAAACTTTCAGGCACCAAGTTCGACCCTGAACTTATCGAAGCTTTCTTCGAAATACTGCCCAGCATAAAACAAACAAGAGAACAATACCCCGAAGACGCAAATTAGCAAGGACTTATACTAGCAAGGACTCATACTAGCAAGGACTCACGCGGAGGCGCAGAGGACGCAGAGGGAAGAGGGGAAAGAACAGTTGTACGAAATCTTCCCTTTAATCCCTAGAAATACATGACAACTATCAAAGATTTCTAAGGATTAATGTTAAGATATCGTACTAAAACCCCTTCTTCCCTCTGCGTCCTCTGCGCCCCTGCGTCTCTGCGAGAGTCTTGGCAATCTTCCCCTTCTTCCCTCCGCGTCCTCCGCGCCTCCGCGTCTCTGCGAGAGCTTTTGCCAATTTAATCTTTATCTCAGCTTTTGAGTAAGCAGTCTGTCGAAGCTGTCGGCGAAGGTTTTTAGTTCTTTTTTTCCGTAGTTGGCTATTCTTTCTATTCCAAGACCATTGTCCGCAAGACCGACTGTAAAGTTACGCAGCGATAAAAGTTCATTGATATTGTTTGCGCTAAAAACACGTCCGCGATCATCGATAACTGTTGCTTCTTTTTCTACAAGACGTTTGGCAAGAGGCACATCCCTTGTTATCACAAGGTCGCCTTTTTCCGCCAGCTCTACAATTCTATCATCTGCGGAATTATCGGCTGCAGGGCAAATTTCCATTTCGACGCCTTCTGCCCCCGGAATCAGCCTGTTTGCGGCAAAAATCAAACGAATATTGAGCTTTGCTGCCCTGCGCACAACAAGATCCCTTGCCGCTTTTGGGCAAGAATCAGCATCTACAAGAATTTTCATGTTATTTATTTTCACCGAATAAATTTAAAGCATGCTCAAGCTTATTAATTAAACGAATGGTGCGCTCTTCTACTTCCTGATCTTCCCATTGCGAGTTATCCTGCATTTGCTTCATTTTGTTTATTTCGTCGCATAGCATAAAACCTGTTAAAATAGCGATATTAAGAGGCTCTGAAATCCCGGAAATATTCTGCGTATTATTAACTGCCGCTTTGTATTGGGCAAGCACTTTTTTAAGATATTCTTCGTCCTCGTCTGCCGTTATTGTGAAAGAAGTTCCCAGTATATCCAGACATAGTTCATTGACCATTAATTTCCCTAAAAAATGTCAAGTTCTGATTCTTCTGACATTTCGGCATCAGAAATTTCAAAAAATTCTTTGGAAGGCTCTGCGGCTGTGTTAGCGGCTTCTTTGGGCGCTTTTTCCTGTTTAATTTTTTTTGGAGCTTTTTCCCTGGGCGACAGTCCGCTTTCAAACGCTTCTTCGAACTGACTTAGACGATCAAGGGCAGCCATTATGCCGTCCTCGATCCGTCCCTGATCCTCTTTAAAGCGCATGACAAGCATTTCAAGTTCATCCAGGCGTTTTTGATTTGCCTCGAGCTTGGCAGTTAATCCCGCTCTTTCTGAGACAAGATCCGCATTTTCTGCCGATACCCGCTGAACATATTCTATCGCCTTTGCGACTCTTGTTTCCAGCAGCTGTACTTGCTCAAGACTAATCACTTTACGCTCCTTTAACTTTTTCCACAACAGCTTTAAACGCCACAGGATCTTCAGTAGCAAGCCATGCAAGCGCTTTTCGGTTAATGATGATACCGCACTTATCAAGACCGGCAATAAGCCGTGAATAGGAAATATCCAATTCCCTGCAAGCCGCGTTTATCCTGACAATCCATAATCGGCGGAAAACGCCCTTTCTGTCTTTTCTGTCGCGATAGGCATAAACCAATGATTTGGCAACCGCGTCTTTGGCGGTTTTAAAGTTGGTACCCCTGCGTCCCCAGTAACCTTTTGCCTGTTTTAATATTTTTTTACGATGATTTTTTCTTTTTGAACCGTCTATTGCTCTTGACATAATTCCCTCTCTTCTTACCCGTAGGGCAGGAGCTGTTTTCTGATTACAGGTACATTATCTTCGGATAAGATACCAGGCTTACGCAAGCCACGCTTGCGCTTCGATGACTTCTTGGTCAAAATATGGCGCAGATTCTGTTTTTTATACTTTACCTTGCCGGTGCCGGTAAAGGAAAAACGCTTTGCCGCGCTCTTTTTGGTTTTCATTTTAGGCATTTGCCACCTCTCACTAAAAAATTATTTTTTGCCTTTTGGACTTAAAACCATGGACATAAACCTGCCCTCCATTGCCGGCGGTTTATCCATGATATACTCTCCCTCAATACGGGAAAGAACGTCCTTCATTACATCAAAACCAAGTTCAGTATGGGCAAGTTCACGTCCGCGAAAACGAATCGTTACTTTTACCTTATTTCCATCGGTTAAGAATTCTTTTATATGTTTCGATTTGAAAGCAAGATCATGGTCATCAATCTTGGGCTGCATACGGATTTCTTTAAGCTTTATTAACTTCTGCTTTTTCTTTGAATCCCTAAGCCTTTTTTCATTTTCAAATCTGAACTTTCCGTAATCTAAAATCTTGACTACCGGAGGCACCGCCTGGGGCGCCACTTCCACAAGGTCAAGACCTGCTTCCCTTGCCAATTCAAGAGCTGCCGAAACAGACATAATTCCCTGATCCCCGTCATCCCGGATTAGACGGACTTCCCTGGAACGAATCTGCTCGTTTACACGTAAATCTTTTTCTGCCAACTGGCCTCCTTGTATCTGACTACCTTTTGTTATTTTATCAAATTTTCAATATTTATGTCTAGCTTAAGCTGTTCCAAAACTTCAGTTTTTAGAACAGGCTCAGCGCTCCAGCATTGTCCCTATACCCTCATCGGTGAAAAGTTCGATAAGGATGGCATGGGGGAGGCGGCCATCGATAATATGGGCTTTTTTGACCCCCCCGTCCAGAGCCATAGCGCAGCAGTCAGTTTTGGGGATCATCCCCTTCGTGATAATCCCCGCTTTTTTAAGAGCCTCTAGCTCAGACCTGGCGGCAGATTTAATAAGCGTAGTTTCGTCATTAATATCGTGTAAAATACCGCGAACATCGGTCATTAATACGAGTTTTTCAGCGCCCAAAGCAGCGGCTATCTGCGCGGCGGCAATATCGGCGTTAATATTGAGGGCTTTTCCTTCGTCATTCCCGATTCCGTAAGCGACAGATGAAACAACGGGGATAATCCCGGAATCCAGTATAGAGTTTAAAATTGAAACATCGGCATTTTTGATAACTCCTACAAGACCGAGCTCATCATTCATGCGGTGGGCTTTTAACATTCCTCCGTCAATGCCGCAAAGTCCAATTGCCCTGCCGCTCTTTTTTTGAATAAGGGCGACTATTTCCTTGTTAACTTTCCCGCACAGAACCATTTGCACAATGTCCATGGTTTCTTCATCGGTGTACCTAAGCCCGTTAACAAAGCGGCTTTCCTTGCCCGTCTTTTTTAACATAGCCTCGATTTCAGGACCCCCGCCGTGAACCAGAACTGTGCGTATCCCGACACAGGACATAAGTATTACATCTTCTATTACCGCCTGTTTTAGCTCATCATTAAGCATGGCGTTTCCGCCGTATTTAACCACGATGGTTTTATTCTGAAAACTTTGAATATAAGGCAGCGCCTGAACAAGTATTGCCGCCCTTTCGTTGTTTGTTGTCATGATCTGTAGTCTCCGTTAATTTTAACATAATCATAGGTAAGATCGCATCCCCAGACAGACGCGCAGCCGTTACCCTCTTTAAGGCTTATAAATATTTCTATCTCTTCTTGCGATAAAACGCGTTTTGCCTGATCTTCGCTGAACGGGACTGTCATGCCGTCCCTGCAAACCTGTACTTCCCCCGCGCTGCTTTTAAAACTTACATTGGTTTTTTCCGGGTTAAAATCCGCCCCTGAATACCCCATTGCGCATAACACACGCCCCCAGTTTGCATCCGCGCCGAAACAAGCCGCCTTTACAAGACTTGAAGACGCGACAGATTTGGAAAGTTTTTCTGCCGCTTCCTCATCCAAGGCGCCGTTAACCGTTACAGTTACAAGTTTAGTTGCCCCTTCTCCGTCCCGCGCCATCATTTTTGTAAGTGAAACACAGACAAACTCAAGCGCTTTATAAAAAACATCAGATTCTTTAACAAGAGGTTTATTGCCTGCTTGCCCGTTTGCCATTAAAAGAACCATATCGTTGGTGGAAGTATCACCGTCTACGGTAAGGCGGTTAAAAGATTTTTTTACTGCCTTTTGCAGACATTCATTCAGAACAGAAGGAATAACAGCCGCGTCTGTTGTAATAAAGGCAAGCATGGTTGCGTGTTTCGCCGCTGCCATATCAGGATGTATCATTCCGGAACCTTTTGTCATGGCGCCTATATGCACAATTTTTCCGTCTATTTCAATTTCTACCGCGATTTCCTTTTTGCGCGTATCGGTTGTCATAATGGCTTCCAGCGCATCCGCATTGCCGTCATTACGCAGGTTTGCTTTTAAAGCATTTATATTTTTCCCGATAATATCAATCGGCAGCGGAACACCGATAACCCCGGTGGAGGCAACCGCAACCAGCTCCGGGTCAATTAACAAAGCGTCGGCGGCATACTTTGCCATTTGTTTTGCGGCTTTAAGACCTTCCTCTCCGGTACACGCATTGGCATTCCCTGAATTGACAATAACAGCCTGCAGATTGCCGTCTGCGATATTAGCCATGCTAACCTGAACGCTTGCTGCTTTTACCTTGTTAGCGGTAAACATTGCTGCCGCAGAGCAAAAATTATTTGAATAAACAAGAGCCAAATCTTTTTTTTGACTTGTGGGTTTTATCCCGCAGCGAATCCCGCCCGCTAAAAACCCTTTTGGCGCGCAAACCCCGCCTGATATTTCTTTCATTTTAACCCTCGTTAATTTTTTTACCACGAATCACACGAACCAACACGAATATTTTTCTTTTTTTTCTGTTCGTGTGGTTCGTGGCAGAATTCTTGTATCCCATGTTAAAACACCATTGGGATTGCTTCTAACCCTGATTTTTCGTTAAAACCAAGCAGAATATTCATATTTTGAATAGCCTGTCCCGCGGCGCCTTTTATCATGTTGTCAATCGCGGTTGTAACTATCAAAGTTGAGCCGTTTAAATCTATATGTACCGAAATATCACAGTAATTGGAATGGCGCACACGGTTAGTTGCGGCAAAAAGCCCCTGCGGCAGCACACGCACAAAAGGCTCATCTTTATAAAAATTTTCATAAAGACTTCGGATTTCTGCCGTTTTATCTTCCATTTCTTTTGACGGAAACATTGCCGCCTTTATGCGCCATTCTTCGCGCAGCGCAATGTAAATTGTGCTAAGAATACCCCTGTTCATGGGCGCAAGATGAGGCGTAAAAATCACCTGGAGCGCTTTCTCTGCCATTTTGCTTATGTTACGTGCAATTTCGGGCGAATGTCTGTGGGAAGCAACTTTGTAGGGAGCAATTGAATCCGCGCACTCGCTGTAGTGAAAAGAGCGGGACGGCTCCCTTCCGCCGCCGGAGGTGCCTGACACCGCGTTTATTATAATTGGGGATGCTAAATCACAGAGGGGGCTGCCCCCAAGAGCTTTGCTCACGGCAGGAAACACGCCCAAAGACGCGCCTGTGGGATAGCAGCCGGGGTTCCCGACAACTAATGGTTTAACAGAAAGCTCTTTTATTTTCTGGCGGTTAAGCTCAGGAAGACCATAAACCGATTTTTTATGAAGCTCGGGAAACTGATAATTTTTACCGTACCAGGCGGCGTAAACTTTTTCGTCATCATCAAAGCGAAAATCTGCGGAAAGGTCGATGTAGTGTACACCTTTTTCCATACACGCGGCAGCAAAATGCTCCCCCACCGCATGAGGCAGTGCAGAAAAAACCACATCTGACGAGTTTATAACATCTTCCGCTTTTAAAAGATCACCTGTTATAATGCCCAAAAAGCCGGGATAAACATCTTCTATACGCCCGCCTTCAAAACTTACAGAGGAAAGCACAAGTTTTTTTACTTCCGGATGCCCCGAAAGAAGCCGCGTCAATTCAGCGCCCGCATAGCCGGTTGCGCCTATAATTCCTGCTACCATGCGGTAATTATGCACTTTTAGGCAAGAATGGTCAATTATTCACCTATTCTCCTACAGGGTAGCTAAACTCAAGGTTAGAGCCCAGATAACCCAGTACGGGGGTGTACCCTCCGCCTTCGTGAGTTAAAAAGTCCAGGTTTACTTTTTGGAAAGCCGGTATTCCTCCCTGCGGCGGATCGAGCGCCGGAATGGTTCTGTATTCCCAGGCTCCTGTCGTAAAACCGTTAGCATCAACACCGCCTGTTACACTTGCGCCGACTGCTATAGCGTTCTTTGCAAAAGCGAGTTTTAATGAATCGCGTCCGCCGCCTTCAGCCGCATTGTAATATGCGATATAAGGCCTGTTGTTTCTAACTTTAATGTCTGCCCATAACCCAACCGCGCCATATTGATCAATAGTGACCATTTCGTAACTAGCAGCATTATAACTTGGTACTAAAATATATTTTAATTCAGTATTGATAGAATCATAAGCTGCTATATGGATACGATTGCTTGTATCGATAAATATTGATACATACATACCTACAGAAGGCGGAAATGTAATGCTTGTATTTTCCGTAAATACATGAGCGCCGCTTGTAACACCGCTGCCGTCAATCGCCGCGCTGTTGGAATAACTAAGACGCAGCCGCTGCTGGTCTTCATCAAAGTAAACAAGAACAACCCTGTTACTTGTACCGGTACCTACCAGCCCCATGTCAAAATACCTTGACGCGCCGGTGGCTGCAATGTTACGCCCGTAGTTTCCAACTAAATAACGTTCATTGTTCCATCTGCTTAATTGATAATAAGTATCATGAAATGCAGCATTATAATTACCAGGAACAGCAGGATAACCATCATCGGTAATTCCAGCAGTAGCACCATTTACCCGGCTTATAGGATAATTGGTCCAGGTAGTATACCTTCTGTTCTGATAATCTACATGCAAAGCATCTGTAGTTGAATGATGTGAAAGCCGGTAATACCTGCCGGCTGTTCTTTGCGCTTCTGTCATTGCCGCTATTTGCGCTGGAGTTCCAGCTAATGTCTGCGCTGTCCCTACCTGGAAAGTACGGAAAATTATTTGTTTATTTGTTGTACCTTCATCGTAATACGCAAGATAATTTGCAGCAAAAGTATCGGCTCCCCCAACAGAATTACCTCTCATAATTAATTTTGGATACCAGAATCTTGAATTTTTTGGAACAACATTTGGAGCGGTTTGCTGGGTATTAAATACCCCCGCGGCAACATTTTTTGGTATATTTGCAACAAAATCTTTCCATATTGGATTAGGGGTATTATTAGGATCAAGCGGGGTTCCAGGATCCATAGACGCTTCAAAATTTATCGCAGTATTATGGCTGTCGAATGTACGCACGCGGTTATTTTCCAGTGAATAACTATGAATGTTAGAAATGCCTCTTGCCCACCCCGCAATCGTTAAACCAGTAGGTTCATTCCATAATTCGGCATAACGATCGTAGATAAAATCAGAACTTCCTCCGGTACCCGAACCGTTAGCGCCGAAGCTGCTTGACGTAAAATGACCATAACGCCCGGAATCATCTATTGCCATAGCCATTTGTTCAGCGTTATTTCCTACTTTTAACAGATACTCTAAACGCCTTAAGCTGCCATCCATATTATATTCAATACGTTGTATTTTTCCATCCGAAGGACCGCTGGTTCCAGGAGATTTTATATCATAAGATACTCTGTGATCTATGTAAGAAAAAACAATTGCGGTACTTGGAGTATTAACATTGTTCGGAGTTGGACTATTGTTATTAATCAGCATTGCAGGATAATAACCGTTTATTATCGCTGTTTTTCTTACCGTATAAAACTGCAAATATCTGTCATTTGTGAGCATGATGTTTTTGGTAAGGTAGCGATCTGCTTCCCTGTTAGGCATATTTTCCTGTCTGGAACCGTCTGTCAATAATCCCGGAACATTATTTAAACGTGAATCTTTGTTGTTAATGTTGTTAAGGCTTCCAATGGTGCCGGTCAAAACAGTAAGATACCCTGAGCTTTCCGACCAGTTGGTCATGGTAAATGAAGTTCTGTCTGTGTTAGAGTTAGCGGGAGTAAAATTTGTAACTCCGGCTCCTGTCGGAACTGCGCCGGTGGGGGCAGCCAAGTAATCACTGTTTGCGGATGCACTTAGAATTCTTACACTGTTTGCGGTATTGGCGGGAAGGTTAAACCCTCTTACAGTGATAAATGACGTACTGGCTGTTCCAGCGCTAGGCGCTTGTATTATCGAATACTTACCGTCCGCAGAACGTATATTATTGTCCTTTAATCCCCAGCCGTTTGTGCCAGAGCGGACATCCGTTGAGATTCCTGTAATATACGGGACTACGTCAAACCGGTAACGAGAAGTTTTTGATGCCGCAGTAGTCTGGGTAGTTGCAACAGTTGATTGATTTGGTCCGTCAAAGGCAACAACCGTTAGAATATTATCCAGAGAAGCGACACCGGTTATAAAACGCGAATCAAAATCAAGCTGCCAGCTTATTCTGTGCCCGTCTAAATCGGGTTCATTGGGTATAACAGTAAACTTCCATCCGTTACTTTCAAATCTATCAACAGATGTCGAACTTGTGCCACTAATCACAGCAGCGCGGTAGTATCCAGCAAGATCGCCTGTACCCTGAACAGCGTCGGTATCTGTAAAATTAGTAATTCTAAACCACAGCGCTGTAATTCTGTTGTTGTCAGTAGCAGTTCCCCTAAAACTTACCTTACCGGAAACTTTTGGGTCACGATCACGCAAACCTGCTGTTTGGTTAAACGCCGCAGGCAAGTCCGTCTCCAGTTCTATATGGCCGTTTGTTTTATTGTTTTCGTAAAGAGAATTATCGCTTGCGCTGTTCCAATAGAATGGATCAATATTAACAACAGGTCTTTGCGCGTCGGTATTGTCTATATCCAGCCTTATTACCGCGGCAGAGGCAAGTTGATTGTTTTCCGCAGGCGGCGTAACGGTACTGTCATAAACCTTTATAATAAAATAACGTTCGTTACTGGTAGTTATATAACCATTAGCATCTTTGGGTGAATCCAGTATAAGACCAGTGCCAAAAGCGGAAGCATTAAAACTAATTACAGTTTCACTGTTCGGCAACGCAGCGGTTCTTACAGTTGCAGCTGCTCCTTGCGCATAAGTCCAAACAGTACCGGTTCCGGAATTTTGTATATAATCGGATGTCGCGGTAAAAGTAACCCCGCTGTACATACCGCCTGGCGGGCTTTCAAACACGCCGTAATTTATCCATTGAATGTTTCCGGGATCATTTATTGTGTATACATTACCTATTCTTATCTCGGCAGCCGAAACAGAAGTTCTGCTATTTACTCCATAAACCCTATAAGATAAAGCGCCGTTGCCGCGAGCCACATTAAGTTTTAAATTAAACAAGTTGTTACGTATCCTGAAGCTGGTGGGTATTTCCGTACGCCAAACTGTAAAAGATTCGTAGTCATCGTCTTCTACTGTGCCGCCTCCAAGAATATCCGTGCCAAGCCGGATGTTATTAATAACAGGGCTGTTATTCGCTATATAAATATCCCGCGTATAATGCGAAGCGTTACCTACAGCATCAAATACCACATAATGCAAAGTAACAGGTCCGGGATTTAGCCGCGTGCTGTCAAATATTACAGACCAGTTTTTATCGGGGTTTCCTGTAAAACTCATTGAATAGCCGTTAATTGTCCCGTTATCATTTATCACGATGCCGGAGTTTGTTGTTGCAAAAGTTCCGTCCACCTGGCGTACATTCGGGAAGAGAGGAAGCGGTGTCAGTGTCCCTTGTATTGCAGCAGAAGTACGTCCTATCCTTGCATTCTGCGGAGCATTTACCCACTGGCGCGTAGCGGCAAATTCCGTATTTTCCCATAAAGACACACCAACATTGTTACGAGAAAAATATACAACAACCTGCTGTACCGCCTGTATTTCTGTATCGGCAACTCCGTCAAAGGCGGCTCCGGAAATCGTATAATTTCCAACAGCATTAATGTTTCCGTTAAATGACGCGTACGGGAAGAAATTATCTACATCAAGATAAAATGTCGTCTGTGACCTGAAAGGCGCAGGTTCGGTGCTGTCAAAAGCCTGCAATGTAATATTATAGAAACTTACATTGTTGGGATACAGTGTATTGGTATTAACAGGTATGTTAATTAAATAGTCATATCTGCTGGCTATAATCCCGTTGTTTGTTACATAAGATCCCAATTCCAGCACTTCCGTGTCAGTTGTTTCGCCAATAGCGCGCAAGGTAACACTTGAAAGCTCTGTTACAGATCTAATAGTTGCTTGTATGCTTATGTTACCTGATACTCTAATACCCGGAACATAGTCTGCTTGTGAAGAATCGCTTTTTATTATTTTTATATTCTCAATAACAGGCGCGTCTCTGGAGAAAGAAATTGTAAGCGCCTCGACAGGTCCGTATTGTTTTGCCGTATCAGGGGTGTTCGCGTAAGCATCCAATGCGCGAATTTCTATCAGCACATTACGCAGACCTTTGCCAACCGGCGGATTCAAACTGCCGTCGGTATTCAAATCATAATACCAGCCCGTTTGCGAACTTCTGTTTACGCCTGTAACCGCCGTCCAATTTACAACAACATTTGAAGGCGCGTTTGCGGTGTCACAATCAGGATCTGACTGTGCGGTAACCCTGATTTCTACGCTGTGTATCATTTCATTGTCTTTCGCGGTCCCGTTAACACGAATATTGCCGCCGACAATCATGTTGTTTTCATGACTGATAATTTCGACCACAGGTAAATCCATATTCGGGTTTATTATTACTTTCTTTTCGTAAATTTTAACATTGCCCGCTATGTCCACTACCTTAAAGAAAATCGGCAGTTCCCACAGATTACTGCCCATATCCCTGACATAGTTTGCCCTGTTACCCGTATTGCATAAATCATTAATATCATCAAAGCGCCAGTTCCAGCTTGAAAGACTTCCGCCCCATCTGGCTGCAATGCCGCCGAAACCGGGATGTGAACTTAAAGGTGAACCTGTATGCAGAAGTGTGTCATGCCATCCCGTGTTTACAGTTGGATCTAACGAAGCAGACGCCGCGGCTGTTTCTGTAACACCGAGCGCATAGTACAACCTGCTGACCCGCCCGTCTTTATTATCATTGGCGGCTCCTCTAAAAGTAAGCCTGCTTGTAACATGAGGCGGTGTATCTGTTTCAAACCCTAACGGATCGCTGAATTCCAATGTTGGAGGATCTATATCCAGAATGAATGTTTTATATGCTGTACTCCTTTTATCCGCTTCGGCTAAAACTTCAACATGAAGTGTTTTTTCTCCGGAAACAACTTCCCCGCCTGTTTTAGGCATTTGGTCAAATGGAATTCGTATAGTATAGGTTTTATCCAGATTATCTGTAACAACATTTTCGTCTGCTTCTGCAAAAGACACGCTGTCATCATTTGTTACTTTTGCGCGAACAGAAAGTATTGTATTTTCACTTTCTACTCTAATATGAGCGACAAAATCATCACTTCTTGTAAAACCGCCGTTATAGTATGCGGGAATATCTGTCATCCAGATTATTGGGTTTTCTGCCGCAATAAGATTTATGGTAATGAATTGGTTTTCCAGCGCGCTAGTATCCGTTTCCCCGAATTTATTATCAACACGGTTGGGGTAGGTGTTTAAATTTTTATCTCCCAGATCGTCTCTTACCTGAAGTTTAAAATTATACTTACCGGGAGTGAGCGCTTCAAGTTCCGTTGTTTTGGGCATCCTGAAAGAAGAACCTTCTTCTATAAGATTTACCAAAGGCCAGCGGAACTGTACAACTCTTTGACCTTGCGCATCTACTTCCTTCCATTCATCGTCCACAACGGTATGCCACATTGCCCATTTAGGATTAACCGGCACACCCTCTTCGTTTAAAGGTTCGTCTTGCGGCCAGAACATTATCTTTGGATACCCAGCCGCAATTCCATAACTGTCGGAAGCTATACCAATAAGATCACTGCCCGTTATAATAAGTATATCCAGTAATTTTACGTTTAACTCAGGATCATCAAAGTCATCTCCGCTTATTGCAGGAAAAGCCATTTCTATCTGAGGCAGTGAATTTTTAATGATATATATCATTTCCGTCGTTGTCGTGCTTTTTCCGTCTACGTCTGTCGCGGTAACCTTGGCGCGGATATTACCATCCGGCATACCTGTTGTATCAATATTTACAAACCAATAACCGGTATCATCATCCTCTTTCATTTCAATTACTTTATACTGGTTATCATCGTCATACCATATTTCCATGAATGCAGACGCGATTCCAAATTCCTGAATTATTTCCAGATAAATCATGTTTTCAGTGCCCCAAAGATATGAACCGGGCGCTTTCCCATCCTCAACAGAATTTATAACAGGAAATTCAGTATTAACCGTAGGACCCAGACTTACATATTCTTCACAGGAGTTAACAAGAAAACCTAAAATAATAAAAACCATAAATAATTTGCAAATATTCTTTTTCATCTGTTATTCTCCTATTGGATAGCTAAATTCAATGTTAGACCCAAGATAACCCAACACCGGAATACCGGTTGATGTAAACCCAAGGTTAACCTTTTGGAAACCGGAATGACCTCCCTGAGGCGGGTCAAGCGCGGGAACTGTTCTGTATTCCCAAAAACCGGTTACAAAACCATTAGCGTCAACACCGGCTCTGGCGCCGACAGCATCTTCACCTGTTACAGGAGCTTTTGCAAAAGCGATTTTTATCGGATCGCGACCTCCGTTTTCTAATGCATTGTAGTAGGCGATATACGGCACTCCGTTTCTAACTTTTATATCCGTCCAGTGGCCAGGTGTACCGAATTCATCGATTATGTAACTTTGGGCAGCATGAGCTTGATTAGTTTCAAAACTTGGAATAAAAATATATCGTAACGCGTTTATCCCGTGGTCAAATGCGGCGATGTGTATATCAGTTCCATCAATAAACATGGATACATACATACCGGTATTAGCGGGGAACGTAATATTAGATGCGGTAAACGCAACAGCATTGGCACCAGTCTGTGAACCGTTTATAGTATCAAGGGTGGAATACGATAATCTAAGCCGTCCTGAGCTTTCTTCAAAATAGACAACTACAACTCTGTGGTTATTATTTGTTGTATTTCCTGTTGTAATTACCCCCATGTCAAAATGTTTTGACGCGCCGCTTGCAACCCTGTTCCGTCCCGCGTCAATGTTGCCTCCTGCGGCGATGTTGGTAAAGGTCTCATATTGTCTTCCATAATTGTCAAAATGCCGCGGATCGGCGTTAGGTGAAAGTCTGGTCGTTCTGGGAGCGGTATTACCAGTACCTACCTGGAATGTACGGAAAAGAATATTGTTGGCGGTAGTTGAACCTGAAGCGGTAAAATTAGTGTCATCAAAATATGCTAGATAATTTGCTGCAAATCCGCCTGCTATTTCTGAATTACCGCGCATAATAAGCTTGGGATACCAGATACTGTTAGCAGGATACAATGGGGTAATCGCATTAAAACTAATAGCGGTATTATTAGGGTCATTTGCACGAATATCCGCAACTCTGGCAATAATATTACCCGCTGCCCATCCGGCAACATCACAAGAACCATCAGCAATAGTACGTCTCTGAAGTTCTGCAAAACGGTCGTAAATGTATGTGGTGCTGCCTGAAAAACTGTTGTTGTGCACTGTAAAATGCCCGTAACGTCCGGAAATAAGATTACCAGAGTTAGAATAATTCTCTGATTGATCAACAGCCATTGCCATCTGATCCGGTGTAACATTCTTTATAAGATATTCTATATACCTTGTAGCGCCGCTGGCGAAATTAAATTCCGCCCGCTGAGATGCAGCATTCTGAGGAATGCTAAAAGGTCCTGTACCGGCACCATACACACCGCGCCCGGGGGATGTGTTATTGCTAAGTATGCCTAATCCTGTTTCACCTGTTCTGCCTGGTTTGGGTACACCTGCATTTCCGCCTTCGTATTTAATGTAAGCAAAGACAGGGTTATCATAGTTCATTAACATTACAGGATAAAACCCGTTAATTACATCCGTCTTATTTACCGTATAGAACTGTAAATACCTGTCGTCTGATAGCCTTAGGTTTTTTGTTACATTGCGATCCGCTTCCATGTTAGGTCTATTGTCAACCATTAAAGATGAACGGGAATCGTTGTTGTTAATATTGTTAAGGCTTCCTATGGCACCAACTACAACGGTAAGGTAACCGGATTTTGGAGAATTATTGGTCATGGTAAAAGATGTTCTGTCTGCGCTAAAGGTTGTTGGAGTAAAATTAGTAACTCCTGTACCTGTTGGGACTGCGCCGGGATTGTTCCTGTGATCGGTATTTCTATCATCATCAAGAATTCTTACACTATCAGCGGTATTATTAGGAAGATTAAAACCTCTTACCGTAATGAATGAAGGATTATTCCCTTGTACAATCGAATACTTGCCGTCCGCGGAACGTATATTAACATCTTTAAGTCCGCCTTCTAAACGTATATTGGTTTCTATTTTGGAAATATACGGAACAACATCAAAGCGGTATTGGGCAAGAGCCGATTGATTCGCGGTTGGAGTTTTTGTATCTCTGGCTATAACTGATAAAATATTATCCAGAGAAGCGACACCGGTAATAAAACGGGAATCAAAGTCAAGCTGCCATTCTATTGAATGTCCCGCTTGTGTAAAGGTTTCGTTTACTATAGTAAACTTCCAGCCATGGGTATTAAAAAAATCATTTACGCTGCCGGCTGTTGTCCATATTCCGGCGTTGCAGGAAGCGGCTAAATAATAATTACTTCCGTCTATTGTGGTTCCGGTTGTGCCATGTCCATTGCCGGAAGCAGCCGTATAATTACTAATTCTAAAATAAATTGCCCCAAGTGTAACGTTATCAGACGCGGTTCCGCGGAAACTTACTCTCCCTGAAACTTTCGGGTCACGGTCTCTGATTCCGGATGTTTCATTAAATACAGAAGGTAAATCAGCTTCCAGTTCTATATGACCTTCTGCTTTGCTGTTTTGATACAGGGAATTGTCGCTAACACTGTTCCAATAGAATGGGTTAATGCTTATAAGAGGTATTTGCGTATCATCATTGTCAATGTCCAGCGCGATAACCGCAGCAGAGGAAAGCTGCTCTGCTTCGCCCTGCGAAGAAACGGTATTATCAAAAACTTTTATGACAAAAAATCTGGCGTTTCTGTTTGCTCCTGTAATAGCGCCATTGGGGTCTTTAAGAGAGTTCATGTCTGCATTAAAAGTATTATATGCAATTGGCGCGTTATTTATTAAAGTGCCTGTAACCGGATCAACTGCCGTGTATAAATAAACTGTACCGCTTCCTGCAATTGTTCCATCTGCGGTAGATGTAAAAACAACACCCGGACCTGCGGAACTAAATACACCGTAATTTACCCAGTTGGTATTACCTACAGCGGCTATGCTGTAAACTTCGCCTTTTGTTAAAATTGCACCCGGTCCGCTTCGCGTCGCATAATAAACTTTATGGTTTCTTTCCGGATTGCTGACCGGATTGCCGCCGGACGCATTAATCCTTACGCTGAACCGGCTGTTTCTAATTCTGAAGTCGGGATTTAATACCGAGCTTCCAACACCCAAAGACATATATTCGTCGTCTGTAATAGTATTGCTGCTATTAAGATCCGTTCCGATACTCAAACCGGCAAAAACAGGTCTGTTATTCGCGATAAGAAGAGGCTGCGTATAATGACTTGCGTTTCCCGCTCTGTCAAAAACAACATAATGCAAAGTGACAGGTCCGTCCCTTAACCGGGTAGTGTCAAAAATTACTGACCATTCCTTGTCGGGGTTTCCGGTAAAGCTCATCTGATAATCGCCTACCATTCCATTATCATTTATTACAATGCCGGAGTTTGTTGTGGCAAACGTTCCGTTTGGCTGGCGCACATTCGGGAAAAGATCCAGAGGCGCGGGACCTGTGCCCGGATTGTCAATTGTGGAAGTATTTCCTGTACGTCCTGTTCTTGCGCTTTGCGGAGGCGAAGAAGTTACCCAAGGACGCGAACCTGCCTGCGCGGTGTTTTCCCATAGGGATACGCCCGCTCCGTTACGCGAAAAGTAAACAACAACAGCGCTTACGTCCGCAACAGCTATGCCGTCTCCTCTGTCCCATGCGCTGCCTGATATAGAATAATTGCCGAAAGCATTCCAGTTGCCGGAATATACGGCAAGCGGATAAAAATTATCTATTTGCAGAGAAAGAACTGTATGCGCTCTATGAGGCACCGGCGTAGTAGAGTCAAAAACTTGAATGTCTATGTCATAATTACCTGCTTTGTCCTTATACGCACTTGAAGCAAGTGTTTCATTTGTATCAAGCGGAATGTAGAGCGAATAATTGTTATTTCCGTTATGTACAACCCAGGGGTCGTTTCCGCTGGGCGCGCCCTTGGCAATAATTCCGCCCTCTCCGAATAAATCAACTTCTACCGTATGACCGCGCAGTACAATGCTTGTTACAGGTGTTACAGCCTGAACAGTTGCCGCGAGTGTAATATACTCCGATACAATAGCGCCAAAAACATAATCTTCACGCGGCGCTGTCGTAATTTGGGAAGGATTGCCGCGTATTATTTTAATATCACCAATAGTTGGCAAAGCGTTAGAAAAATGAAGCGTTATAGTCTCTATCTGTCCGTATTGTTTGCCTGCCGTTGGAGTATTATCTTCAAAAGCATCTCTTGCGCGCAGCTCTACCCTTACCTGTCTTGTTCCCCCGTTCTGCGGCGGGTTTAATGAGCCGTCATTGTTAAGTGTGAAATGCCAACCCCTGTTAAGACCCGGATTCCCCACAAGGCTTACAGGTGTCCAATTTATTACCTGGGTTGCAGGAGGCGCCGATGTGCCGCACTGCGCATTGGTTTGCTGAAACACCCTGATCTCTACGCTGTGAATCATTTCGTTATCCATCGCGGTTCCGTTCAAACGCACTGTACCGCTTACAAACTGATTGTGTGTATGGCTTATTATATCTACTGTGGGTAAATCCGCGTCAGGATCAATAATTACCTGTTCATTGTAAACTTTATAATTATCGGCAACATCAACTACCATAAATTTAATTGGCAGTGTCCACAAATTAGTACCTGCTATGTTATCAACATAAACAGCTCTGTTAGCCGGATTACATAAATCATTTATATCATGAAACTGCCAGCTCCAGCTTGAAAGGCTGCCGCTCCAGCTTGCATCGATAGTTCCATTTGCTCCCGGATGATTTGCAAAGGGTGAATCGGTATCAAGCATGGTATTACGCCATGTTGATGTATCGCCGTCTGCCGCGGCGGCAGTTTCTGTTTTACCAAGCGCGTAATAAATTCCCGCAACCCGCTGGTTGTCTTCGGAAGAACCTTTAAAAATCACCCTGCTTGTTACTTTTATTTCTGCCGTTCCAAAACCCGATGGCTCAATAAACTCTAACGTAGGATCATCTTCATCTACAATAAAACGTCTTTCTACCCTTGTGGAATTTCCTTCCATGTCAACCGCTTCTACATGCAGCATCTTGTCCCCGGAAAAGTTGGCAGGAAAATCAGTTTTAGGTATTGATATTATATATGTATGCGACCCGTGCTCATTTTGCGCGATACTAAAATTGCCGTTTACAAAGTCGGGAGTATCTTCCGGATTTGTTATCATGGCATATACATGCTGAATCGGGTTAGCGCCGCTAACTATCATATCGTTTATTTCAAAATCATTTTTACCGTTATAATACGGGGGAACGTTCAGAGTGATTATAGGGTTCGATGTAGATATATATCTGATAGTCATAAAACCGTCTTGCGGATAAATGCTTTCCCTGCCTACCTTATCCTTAACCCATACTTTTAAATTGTAATTTCCGGGATCAAGCTGCTCTGCCGGATCATGAACCCAGTTTTCTCCGTTTTGCACCATTTCCACCATAGGCCAGCGGAACTGCACAGCTTTAACTCCGTCTTTATTAAGCGTTTCCCATTTTTCATCTACCGCGGTATACCAGCGGCTCCACATGGAATTGTCCGGCATACCTTCGCTGTCCAATGTTACATTGGCAGGCCAGAAAAGAATCTTCGGGTAGCCCTGTGCTATCCCTGAAAGATCGGAAGCAATACCGATAATATCTTCACCCTGAATTACAGGGTTTCCCTGCAATATTACATTGTTCAAATATTCAACATCCTCAAAATCATCCGCCCTTACCCTTGGAATGGTAAGCTCTACCTGGGGAAGCGTATTTTTTACTGTATAAATTATTTCTGTAGAGGTAGTTCTTTTTCCCGATATATCAATCGCGGTTACCCATGCTTTGATAGCTCCGTCCATCATACCGGTTGTGTCAATGTTAACAAACCACTCGCCGGATACGGGGTCATAGTCAGCGTCAATTGTATCGCGTTTTACCCCATTCTGCGGGCAGGTGAATTCAATTTCCATAAAGACGAAATCAACGCCGAAATCCTGAATTACTTCCAGCCAGATAATATTGCTGGGACCGGAAAGAAAATCGCCGGGTCTGGCTCCTTCATCTGAGTTATTAATAACCGGAATATCCGTATTTACGACTGTTCCCAAGCCAATCAGATCACAGGCAATAAACAGAACCGAAATTGCCAGCAGCAACAAGACGCAGAATCCAACGAGTTTTTTCCCTGACATACAAGGCCTCCAAAAAAAAGAGAGCTATACTTATTATAAGTATAATTATACAACAACAAACGAAACATACGCAATAAAAATCGATAAAAAACCGCTTTTTAGGGCATTTTAATGGTCATTGACACATTTAAACTGTTACACTGGACTTTAATTTTTGTTATTGATATACTGGTAGTATGAAAAAACTCATTTTTATCGCATTAATTGTACTTTTACTCTCCGGCTGCGCGTCCGTTAATATCAGCGAAGATATGTCCCCGGCAGAGATAATTCAAAGAGCGCATGAAGCGCTGGACAGAAACCGCTACAAAGCGGCAAAACAGTACTATGAAGCTCTGTATGAACGAAACCGCACCAATATCGACCTTATAATAACGGCAGAATACCATATTGCGTTTATTTACTATAAACAGAAGAAATACGATATTGCCCGCGCGGAATTAACGGCGCTTTTGTCGTACTATAATTCGCCGGATCAGGAACTTCTCCCCCAGCATTTTAAAAGACTGGCGCAGATAGTTTTACAGAATATAGATGACAAACAAAGGAAACGGGTCTCTAAAAGGGATCAAAACCTGTAAATCTGTTTAAAACTTGAACCCTATTGCGGCTTTAAGTAATAAACCGTGCCCTAATATTTTTTCTATAGTTTCCCCGGGGTTTAAAAGTTTAAAACGCTCTTCATATTCTTTTTCCGCTTCACTATACAATTTAATGCCGTATAAACCGGTAAATCTAAAATACATTCTACCGGATGTAGAAACATCCAATCCGACTCCAAATCTTACCCATAAAGAATTGAATTTATAAGTATCAGTAAACATAGTATAAGAAAATATTAACGATCTGATCATCTGATATTCAATACCGGCAGCCGGAAATAATATTATATTGCCCAATTTAAAGGGAAATTTTCCAAGCAGGCTTACGTTTACACTTTGCAAATCTATATCAAGTCTCTGCGAATCTGCAGTGCCGAAATATTTCTCTGTTTCTAACATTGTAAAAATACCCCATAAGACGCCTAAAGATGCTTCTATGTATTTTACATCAACAAAAGCATGAAGACCGTAACCTTTACTGAAAATTTCTAACCTGTCAGAAACACTTGAATCGCCTACTTCGAATCCGCTGCCCTGAAAGTCACGATAATAAAATCCGCCGCCGCCCATGCTTAAAACAGATTGACCAAAAACTCCGCCTGCAGCAATGGCTGCCAGAATTACAAATAAAACTATCTTTTTAGCCATTTCATCTCCCTTAATACAATATATGTCATTTTACGTTTTTTTTCAAGGAAAAGTAACTGCCAGGCACTATGGTGCCAGGCAGAATGCTGCCACGTCGCATTTATCCGGTTCGCCAGCAGCCTCCAGCCTGCATCGAAGCACAGTTCCGGCTTTAAGGCGTTCTTTTCCGTGAACCAGCACTTTTAAATAATTTTCTGTTATACCTCTTTTTCCTTCTATTATAACATCAACTTCACGTCCCAGATAGCTTTGTATATATTCTGCCCTGCCTGATTTTGCCAAATCTGTCAGCAATTGCACACGTTTTGTAATTTCGCCTGAATGTACCGTATCCGTAAACGAAAAAGCGGGAGTACCCGGTCTTTTTGAATACGGAAAAACATGTATCCAGGCAAATTTTAGTTTTTTGCAGAGAGAATAGTTTTTTTCAAATTCTGCCTCTGTTTCACCGGGAAACCCGGCAATAATATCACAAGCTAAAAACGGATTATCTTTTGCGGCGCGCAAAAGAGCGGCTGCTTTTTCAATCGTTTGCGCATTGTAATTTCTCCCCATATTTTCAAGGACTTTTTCACTGCCTGACTGTATTGATAAATGAAAATGAGGACGGATACGCTTATTGGATAAAACCTTTGCCAGTTTTTCATCTATACAATCCGGCGCAAGAGAAGATAACCGCAGCGCAATTTTGCTTGTTCCGGCTAGCAGATAATCGAGCAATTCTGAAACTGTGCCAATATCATCTTTATACTGCGAAATATTTACGCCTGTAAGCACCGCTTCCGCATGTTCATTTTCCAGAATACGAAGCCGCTCCAGCACCTGTTTCGCTTCAAGACTGACGCTTGCCCCGCGCGCAAGCCTGATTTTACAGTAAGTACATTTATTATCGCACCCATCCTGAATCTTTAAAAAGCTCCTTGTGTGAGCGGAAAAACGCGAAGGATTAAATTCAAATTGCCCGCGAACTTCGCCCCCGCCGCGGCTTGCAGGATTTTTCTCATTTAAGTTATTTATATAATCCAGAATATTATCTTTTGAAATAACAAGAATCCGATCCGGATTCAGATTAAAGAGCTCATCCTTATTTAGCTGCGCGTAACAGCCTGTTACAATTACCTTAGAATCAGGAAAATCACGCAGCGCCTTACGGATAACCCCTCTTGCTTTTTGATCCGCCTTGCCGGTAACAGTACAGGTATTAACAACAACAAACGCAGGCTGAAAATCAGGTTCCTCATTAAAAGATTTAAACCCCGCCTGCAAAAAAGCGTCTATAACAGCCTCACTCTCAAGCTGATTAAGTTTGCACCCCAAAGTAAATACTAAAAACGCCTCTTTATTCACTGCTCACTGCTCACTGTTAACTGCTCACTGTTCTCTGTTCTTTATTCACTGCTCTTTGTTCACTGTTCACTGTTCATTGCAAATTACTGCATCGCCAGCCTTATCCGGTCGATTCCGCGCTGGGCATCCGCGAGACGTGAGTTGAGGGTGAGCGCTCTTTCATAAGCTTCTATCGCGCTTCTAAGTTCACCTGCGCTTTCACGTGTATAGGCAAGCCTGACCCACCACGCGGCATTTCCCGGCTGAAAGTGAACGGCAGTGGAGAGGGCAATATCAGCATGACGGAATCTTCCCTGCCTGATAAATATTTCTCCCATAAAATAATAAACTACATCTATCCTTTGACCTTCCGGCGCGGCATTTGCGTACTCCTGAAAAAACTGCAGCGCTTCATTGTTCCGTCCCTGATAATAGTGAATCTCCCCGAGTATCTCCGTAATCCTTGGATCAAAACGGTTTAAAGCCCTTCCCGCTCTCGCATAACGCAGCGCTTCATCAAACCTGTTTAAGCGGATAAGCGACCAGCATATAACAACATGCGCCTCAAGATTATTCGGGTTTTCCGTGATTTCATCCCTGCATATCTGCACAGAACGTTCATAATTACTGTTGCGGAATTCCACAAGCGCGTCAGGAGGCCTGTTCTGCGCATAGATATTAAAAGTTATAAATAAAAATACGGTAAATAACAAATACTTTTTCATAGTATATTTTTCCCAACCATTGTGCATCTGCCGTTAAAAACACAGCCGGTTTCCATAAGGATTTCCGGAGCCGTTACATTGCCCGCAAGTTTCCCTGTAACCGTAACTTCAACTTTTTCCACGGCGGTAACATCGCCTTTTACCTGCCCCCGGATAAGAACCCTTAACGCGTTGATATTGGCATTTACAACCGCGTTTTCGTCAATAACCAAAAGCCCTGTGGCATTTATCTCGCCGGAAACCTTGCCCCTTATAAGAAAAGGTTTTTCAAAACGCAAAGTCCCGGTAAAATCGATATCGGGGGACAGAATGGTATCAAAATCTGCGTCTTCCATGTAATCGTTGTATACTTCAGTCATTTGCGCTAATTATAACAGATAAAAATAAAAGATGGAAGTGGCTCTCTGTACAGGCAGGCGTCGGCGGCGGTCTCAGGAAAAACTCCTCAAGAGCCTGCTTACGAGCCTCTCGCTGCGCTCGGTCTCTTCAGCAGAGAATTTCGGAAGATGTTTTTCCTGAGTCCGCCGCCGACGCCTGCCTGTACAAAAGACACTGCCAGATTTTTTTTGTTTTAAATCGCTTACGGTAAAAGGTTCCATTGTGGAGAACGGCAAAAGATTGTTTTTGCGACCCGCAGCCCCGCAGCCCGACCTGCACGTACAAAGATACTGCCAAATTTTTTATATGTTCCAAATCGCTTACGGTAAAAAGTTCCATTGTGGAAGATGTTTTTCCTGAGCCCGCCGCCGACGCCTGCCTGTACAAAAGACACTGCCAGATTTTTTTGTTTTAAATCGCTTACGGTAAAAGGTTCCATTGTGGAGAACGGCAAAAGATTGTTTTTGCGGCGCGCAGCCCCGCAGCCCGACCTGCACGTACAAAAACACTGCCAAATTTTTTATATGTTCCAAATCGCTTACGGTAAAAAGTTCCATTGTGGAAGATGTTTTTCCTGAGCCCGCCGCCGACGCCTGCCTGTACAAAAAAACACTGGCAGATTTTTTTTGTTTTAAATCGCTTACGGTATAGGGTTCCATTGTGGAGAACGGCAAAAGATTGTTTTTGCGGCGCGCAGCCCCGCAGCCCGACCTGCACGTACAAAAACACTGCCAAAATTTTTTATATGTTCCAAATCGCTTACGGTAAAAGGTTCCGTTGTGGATATGTGTTTTTAAAAAAACAGCGGTAAGCCGAAGGCAAAACCGCCGTACCCTATGGCGGTTTACGACGTTCTGCCGAAGGCGGAATGTCGTAAACCGCTAAGTTAGCGGCGTTTTAATGCCGCTAACGCGTTATATGCGACGTTGCGCCGAAGGCGTAATGTCGCATATAACGAAAAGGCTGCCCCAAAGGACAGCCCCCAAAAAATGACGTCACTGCGACTCACGCATACTCGCCCTTGAAGCTCATTGCTTTTTCTACAATTTTTACAATGACTGCGGCGGCTTTTTTTGCGTCGGCTTCTGCGACTTTTCTTTGCCTGTTAAGGGTGTTTACAAAGAAGTCACAGAGAGTTTTATACATTCCCGGTGTATCATAAAATACAATCGCGAAATTCTGTCCCAAAGGTTTAAGGACCGTAAAAGATCCGTAGGAATCGTTGGGTTCTTTCGCAATCATTATTTTGGTCTGGTATTTGTCGATGATTGTTTCCAGTTCGCTGAAACGTTTTGGAATCCGTTCTCCTTCCGCCCTTGAAACAGGTTCAAGGAACTTAACCTGATAAGTAGCAGGTTCGACTAAAACATAGAGCTTTTTTCCGCCTGTGACAAACTGAAGACCTGTTTCTGTCATAAAGATTTCTTTAACACCCGCATAGGATACAATCTCATAAATTGAATATGCGGATTTTTCGCTGAAGAAAGAAGAAACAATATACCCGTGCACAAAGGGAAGTTTCCCCTGGGCATAAGCATCGAACAGATTGCGGAATTTTACATTCTCATCGTCTTTTACAGCCGGTTTTTTAGCCGCTGTTACAGCCGTCTTCTTTACCGCAGCTTTTGTGGCAGTTTTGGCAGAAGAAGCTTTCTTAACAGTAGTTGCTTTAGCAGAAGCTGCTTTAGCAGCAGGTTTCTTGACAGCCGCTTTCTTGGGTTTCGCAGTCAGTGTTTTTACCACAGATTTTACTGTCGGCTTTTTTGCCGCCGTTGTTTTTTTTGCAGTCGTTTTTTTAGCAGCTGCTTTAGCAGGCTTCTTTGTTACTGCTTTTGCTGCCGCTTTAACCGCAGCTTTCACAGCAGTTTTCACCGCCGGTTTTTTCGTAGTCGCCATTAATCCCCCCTTGAGGTTTTATTTAAGTTAATTATAAACCAGTATTCTGTAAGGCGCAAGATAAATCGTCACCTTATGCTCTGGATAATGTTACGGCGCAGGTTGTTACAATATCGTCTACAGAAGCGCCTCTGGAAAGGTCGCTGACCGGTTTTGCAAATCCCTGCAGGAACGGACCGTAAGCTCCCGCTTTGGCAAGCCTTTGGACCAGTTTGTAACCGATATTTCCGGAGTTTAAATCCGGGAAAACCAGAACATTTACTTTTCCGCGAACGGGGCTGTCCGGCGCTTTTTTATCCAGTACGGAGGGAATAAGAGCCGTATCTGCCTGCAATTCGCCGTCAAAGATAAAATCAACCTTTCTTGCTTTTAAAATGTCAATCGCGGTTTGCACCTTCATAACATCATCATGCTTTGCAGAGCCTTTTGTAGAGAAAGATAAAAGGGCGACAACAGGTTCAACCCCGAGGTACTCCCTGCATGAGAGGGCGGCGCTTTGCGCAATATCTGCCAATTGTTCCGCTGTCGGGTCAGGTACGACCGCGCAGTCTGTGAATATCATTGCCCCTTCTTTCCCGAACTGGCTGTCCATATCTGTCATTAAAAAACATGAAGACGCGGTTTTAAGCCCCTGCTGGGTCCCGATAATGGCAAGTCCCGCGCGAAGCACATCGCTTGTTGTTTTTTCAACGCCCGCTACAAAAGCGTCTGCATCCCCAAGATGTACCATCATTGCAGCCCAGCGCAGGGTATCCGTTATTTCGATTCTTGCCTGTTCAGGCGTCATACCCTTGTTTTTTCTCAATTCATAAAAGGTTTGCGCGTATTTGCTCAAATTTGCTTCAGCTTCAGGAGAAACAACATTGATGCCTTTAAGGTCAATCCCTTCTGTTCTTGCCTCTTCCTGAATATCTGCCAGCCTGCCCAAAAGGCTAACGCTTGCAGCAATTTTCTCATCCATCAGTATTCTTGCAGCCCTGATGATTCGTTTATCTGTACCTTCAGGCAAAACAAGCCTCTTGGACGCAGATATAGCCTTCGCTTTCATTTCAGATATAAAATCCATAGTTCCTCCAATGTTTTTTATATGATACCCTTAAATTGGCTGTTTTTCAAGTATCATTGATACAAGTTTAAAAAACATATATCCTTATTACATGAAAAACTTTTATTTTATTTTAATTATTGCGCTTATCTTTACGGGCTGCAATCCGGGCGGGAAAAATCCTGAAAGTGAACCTTCGGATTTCTTAAACAAGGATGCCAGTTATGCTCTAGGCATGGAAACCGGCTTTAATTTCGCAAATGACAATACATATATTGATGTAAAAGCATTTACGCAGGGGGTAAAGGACGCGCTAAAAGGTTCTACGCGTTTCACTGATGAACAAGCGTATGAAATTTTACAACAGGCATTTGATACAATTTCAAATAACCGCAGAGAAAGATATATGTATGCGGAAAGGGAATTTTTAATAGAAAACCTTGAAAAACCCGGGCTTATCATTACAGAAACAGGGCTTCGCTACGAAATAATAAAAGAAGGCAATGGTCCAAGACCAACAGAAAATGATGTTGCAATGGTAGAATACACAGGAAAATTAATTAACGGGAATGTTTTTGAAACTTCCGACATACACTCTCACCCGATGGCATTTCCCATTTATGAACTTTTCCCTGGTTTAGCCGAAGGTTTAAAACTCATGAGTGTTGGCAGTATACATCGTATTTACATACCTTCAGACCTGGCTTACGAAGAAATTGGAAGAGGAGCGCAAATCCCTCCCTACTCTACCTTGATATTTGATATTGAACTTTTAAGCGTACAAGATACAATACCTTTCTTTGGCTACGAACCCTGCTGTTTCTTTGATTTTGATAATGATGACTGGTAATTAAAAGAAGCTCAACATTAAAAAAGCCCTCCGTTTCCGGAGGGCTTTTGTTTTGCCTTTAACTAAGAACTAGCGAAGCATGTTGTTGAAGTTACCTGCGGAGCTGCCAAGTGTGGCGCCTGCGCGGGAGTTAACATTGCTCTTTACGCTGGAAGTAGCTGTCATAGAGAAGCTGTACGGAGGTGTAAAGGGCCTATTGTTATCAACTGAACGGGTACTTACTCTTCCGCTGCTTGTTCCGTTACCGGTATTACCTGCGGAGAATATCCTTGAGGAATCATAACCGGAGAAGCCTGTGTTCACAATTCTGTTGTTGTTAACGCTTTCAAAAACGCAGTTTTCTACGATGTAGCGTGAGTTAACTCCAGGACCCAATACATAACCCCAGATATCCTGGTATAAGTTACTGTATAAGTGTACTTCGCATCCGCGTGTTCTGGGGACGCGGTCGCGGACAGAATGAACGCGGGTGTGGTGAATGGTTACACGTCTTTCGCTTGTGCCTGTCGCGCTGTCGCTGCCGCCGAACAACATGGTTTCGTTAGCATTGGTGAAACGGCTGTTAGAAACTGTGACCTGTGCGTTCTGAACATTAAACAGGGTGTCGTGCCAGTCGCCGCCGTTGCGGACGTTAGCAGAACCTGTTGTAAATGTGCAGTGGTCAATCCAGATACCGCTTGAGCCGCCGTCAACATTCAGCGCGTCAAGACCCGGGGATGACCTGGTGTCACGAGCATCAAAGAAGGTTACGTTTTTAATAATGACGTTCTGCCTGCCGTTAATGCGCAAGCCGCCGTACATTATGCGAGCGTTATCAATACCAATAATTGTGGTATTGGACTGAACTTCGAATCTGCGGTTTCCTGTTCCGCTTGTAACGTTAGTGTCTGTAACACCTGCGCGGTGTCCGGATACGCCTACTAATCTTCCGTCAGAAAGATCAACATCGCCTGAAAGAACGATGAAGGTCGCGCTGCTGTTGTTAATAGCATTTGTGAAAGCTGTGCGTTTTGCTGTGTTGCTTGTTCCGCCAATGAAAGTTACGCTTGATGGATTTGTGTAGGAAACACCTCTCTGATCTGCCCAACCGCCTGTGCGTACCTGTTTGCCTTTAAGGTTATTAAAGATTGTGGTAGCAGTTGAGTTGGTGCCTGTGCCGGAGGAGGTTGATCCGCCGCTGCTTGGCGGAGTTACGGTTGTTGTTGAACCGCTGCCGCTTGAGCTGCTGCCGCTGCTGGAAATCGCTGTCAGTCTTACTTCATAAAGTCTGATACCGCCGGTGCAGCCAAGACGAAGTGTCCATGAGCCGGATGCGGTTTTGTCGTAGTTGGAAGTGAGAACTGTCATACCATTGGTGGTTGATGTCTGATGTACTCTGGTTGTACCGTTGTATAATTCGATTCTTCTGCCGCTATTGGCGCTGCCGGTGTCTGTGAAAACCAGTGTGACTCTCATCGGACCTGGGATATTCCTGATTTCCAGGAAGTATTTGCCGGAAGCTGTCGCACCGCCGGTCTGAATACAGCCGTTTGATGTGCCGCTCTGGCTCTGGCTGGGCATCCAGCGGAAAGATCTTTGTGAACCCAACAGGTGCATATTGTTTGTATAAGCAATATCCCTTGTGTTCTCGTTACCTGTGCTGTAGTTTACCAGGTTGGATGCACTTGCCTGGAAATTCCAGGTTGTACCAGCAGTGTTACGCGCGTCATCATCACTGATCAGATCATAAGGATCCTGACATGCTACGAAAAGCAATGACGCTACCAAGGCAAAAACTACAATTTTAAATAATTTCATCTAAGCCCTCCTATTCTTATAAAAAATTAATAAGGCGAAAACAACGTTTTCACCCTGTAACACAATTACAACGTAATCATGCTACACTTAATATTGAAGACAATACTCCTCAATATAGATTATTATCCAGTCTCAACGCTTTTTCCAGTCAATTAATTGTACTTTTCAGCACTAAACCCCCTTTAAGGGGACAATCAATTTTTAACCTCGGCTTTCTCTATCTCTGCCTGGGCGACCGCAAGAAGCGCAATCGGCACTGAATACGGTGAGCAGGACACATAATTCAAACCCGCATCCATACAGAAACGTACGTTTATGGGGTTCGCGCCGTGTTCGCCGCAAAGACCGCAGACCAAATCGGGGCGGGTCAGCCTTCCGCGATCTGTCGCTATGCTGATCAGCTCCTTTACCCTGTTGTCCAGTGTGCTGAATGGGTTACCGTCAATAAGGTCAAACAAGGTGTAATCGGGCATAAATGTTGTAAAGTCATCCCTGGAGATACCAAGTGTTGTCTGGGTTAAATCGTTGGTGCCGAAACTGAAGAATCTGCCGTATTTGGCAATTTCTCCGGCTCCTAAGGCTGCCGCGGGCAGCTCAATCATTGTACCGATCTTGTAATCTACCGCTTTTGCCTTGAGTTCTTTGCGCAGGTTTTCTTCTATATCTACGATACCCAAATAACTAAAACCTTCGATCTTTTTGCCGTATGCGATAAGTTTCAATTCCGACATATTCATTACGATTGGAACCATAATTTCCGGATGAACATCTACCTTTTCGGCGCGTAATTTGAATGCAGCCTGGAAAATCGCTTTTACCTGCATCGCGTAGATTTCCGGGTAGGAAACCGCAATGCGGCATCCGCGATGGCCGAGCATCGGATTAAGTTCATGCAGGGCATCTATACGCGCTGTAATATCGGCTTTTGACGGCTTTGTCTTTTTAACTTTCGCGACATGGGCAATATAGTCAGCCATTCCATCGCTTGTTTGAGGCATAAATTCGTGCAAGGGGGAATCCAAAAGACGGATGGTAACTTCTTTGCCTGCCATTACTTTCATGATACCGTAGAAATCTTCCCTCTGCATAACCTGCAGTTTATCAAGCGCTTTTTGGCGTTCTTTTTTATCATCAGACAAGAGCAAGTCACGGAAAACATTGATCCTGTCCCCTTTTAAGAACATATGCTCTGTGCGGCATAAGCCAACACCGTCAGCGCCGAAACTTAACGCAAGAGCCGCATCCTTTGGAGTGTCGGCATTGCAGCGGATATGGAACTTTTTAAGGAAGCTCTTTGAAAGATCGATGAAATCCAGTAATCCTGATTCTTTTGGATTGGGCTCGATTAAATCCGCAACTCCTATGTATACCGATGATTCACCGTAGAAAGGAACATCGATGGTGATGTAATCGCCCTGGGAAAAACTAAATGTTCCAATTGTTGCCTTTGTTCCCTTGATTTTAAGTATGGGGGAAACAAGAGACACTTTTCCGTACTGGCGCGCTACTACGGACGCATGCGCGGAATAACCGCCTTCTGCCGTTAATACACCGGTACTTACTTCGATAGCTTTTACGTCTTCCGCAAAAGAAGATTCCAAAACCAGAATAAAGCGGCTGTCTTCGCCGTGCTGCGCAGCCTGTCTTTTCGCTTCCAAAAGAGCATTGGTACTGAAGAAAACACGCCCAATAGCCGCTCCCGGCGCTCCCGCAATTCCGCCCTTCCAGGACTTTAAGCCCTTTACGCTTGAAGGATTAATAACAGGGTGCAGAATTTCATTGAGCCTTAAAGGATCAATTGCTTTTACAACATAGGCTGTATCAACAATCTTGCGTTTCTGAAGATCAAGCAGAAGTTTTAAATCTGCCTGTGTAGATTTTTGCTCGACAAGTCTCTGTTCAATCAGCCACAATTTGCCGTTTTCTACAGTAAAGCGAACCTGGCGGATTTCTTTAAACCTGTCTTCCAGAGTCCATGCTATTTTTTCAAGCTGTTTAAGATGCGCCGCATCGATTTTATTGATTTCATGCCCTGTAGCGCCGATTTCGTTAAACTTGCCTGTAAAATACTGTCCCTGAAGTTTTTTATCGCCTGTTACCACATTACGGCTGTAAAAATAACCGGAGCAGGAAGCTTTGCCATAGTTGCCGTATACCATTGGCTGAATGCCAAGAGCGGTATCATTGTCGTTCTGCTCATCCATTTTTAACATTTTGGAGATTTCATCAAGAGCAAGCATGAGCTGGCTTTCCGCGTCATCAAAGAAACCTTTGGGGAAATACTTGCCGTATTCATCCATGTATTCAATCGCGGTTTTTTTCTTGGGCATCGGCGTTTTGTCTTCCTGATGCAGTTCATTGGAAGGACCTTTAATGCCAAGCAGTCTTTTAATAATTTTTAATTTAGCGGCAATGTCTTCTTTTTCTTTGGTTTTATCTTCCAGCTCTTTAATCCTTTCCTGGATCATCATCATTCCGCTGATAAGGAATAAAACTTCGTTTGCCGCAAAATCCGCGCCTACCCACTTTGCGAAACCGTTAATGGTCGGCTTTACAAGTCCAAAGTTATGAAGCGCCGGATAATTGGTAATAGCCATGTTGGAGGAAATAATTATCTTTAAAAGCATGGGGTTTTCGCTGTCCCCGTAATTTTTCCCGACTATTTTTGCGCATTTTCCCAAAAGATCAAAGACATCTTTCTTTATTGCTTTTGGATCAATATCCGATGCAAGCTCCGTATCAAGGATCATCCCGGGAAGAATGGGAAATCCCAATTCGGCAAATTCATTGGCTTGCCGTCCGCGAATACCCAGCAGTTCGGGGTTAACCTTCTGCGAGATAATGTCTTTCTGGCTAAAAAAATGTATTCTTGAGTCCATATATTCCCTACCTTAAAACAATTTAAGCACGGAGTTTACCGGGCCGCGCAGGAATGCTTCAAACATCTGGCTGGCACCCTGTGCCAGATAACGCTGAAGTTTTGCTACATCCTGAATTTCATTTCCGGCTATGGCAAATTCAATGGCAGTGCCATGTTTTACCTTGCCCCACTTGAACAAAGAATTGATGTCAAGGATTCTCTCCCCTTCGTAGTAGATAAATACTTCAAGGGTAGGATGTTTTGCCCTGTAACTTGCAATAATCTTTTTCCATGCTTCAACATTTCCGTTATGGAAAAGCTCGTTTTGAACAATTACCGCATACCTTGGGGTCATCTTAGAAGGTCCTGCCGAAGACTTAACCGGCAGAGCGGCGGCTTTTTTAACAGGAGCCGGCGCGCCTTTCGCGGGAGCTTTCTTTGCCGCTCCTGCTTTAGGTTTGGCTGCCTTTGTTTTCGCAGGTTTAACTTCCGCTGCCTGTTTGGGCTTGGAAACCTTTTTAACCGTAAACTTGCCCCTTGTAAGAGAAGAAGGAACAGTAACTTTATCGCCTTCAAAAAGACGCAATGCAAGCTGCGCCGCTTTCTGGCAATCTTCATTTGTTTGTCCGCCCTGAAGACCGGCATATACTACAAGCAATTCCCGTTTGCGAAGTTCGCCGAAACCGGCAAGTTCTTCTTCTACTTTGGGATTTGCTATTAAAAGCCCAAGTTCCGGATGGAAATATGCAGCAACAAGGTCTACGCCGTTCCACTTTGCAAATTCCTTTGCAAGGGCAGAAAGATCATCGACAGTTTCCGACAAATTGGCAGAAGCCGTCTTGTAGCCGAGCTTATCAACCAACAGCATCCTTAATAAAAGATTAATTCTGCCGCTTGTTAATTCTTCATCATCCATTTCATAAATAATATCGCCAAGATTTCCAGACTCGGCTTTTCCCGAAATTTCTATTGTTTTCTTAATATGCCTGACCGCACTGTTAAAACCCGCGCGGGTGGAAAGCATTTCAAGGTTATAGCTGTCTGCCATAAACCCTCCTTAATTATAAAAATTTTAAAAAAACGCCCCCGAAATTTCTATCGGGGGCGTTCAGTAAACTACTGTTTCCTTACGTTTCCCTATATTTTAGAGTTCGGTAAGTCCAGATCCGCGAGAGGGTTTTTTCTTTGCTTTTGAATCAACTACGCCTTTCTTTTTATTTTTGGCAGGCGCTTTTGAAGCGGAAGCTTTAGGAGCAGCAATTGCCTTTGGAGCGGGAGCTGCGGCAGCGGCTTCTTCTTCGCTGCTTGCAACTGAACTGAATGACTGGTTAATGTCTTCACGGACAGTTGACCTTCTGCGGCTGAAGGATGCGAATGCGGCATCGGCAAAGCCTTTGGATACGCCGTGCAGGAATTCGTTAAGAACGTTTGCCATAGCGTCCAATGTCGCTTTTTTGCGCTTAATGGATGTAATATCTACGTCCAAAAGGATACCGGGCTGCAGGTGATAGGGGTTGATCATGTAATCGAACCTGTAATATTCACTTTCGAGCCATGCAAGCCTGTCTTCCATAACGCGTCTTTCGATTGGATACAGGTAATCGTACATTTTTTTCATCCTGTCGCGCATTCTGATAATTCTGGTGCGGATCCTGTCTTTTTCAAAAACATAGGTGCGGTTGGATTTTTCAACTTCTGTTTCCGCTGCTTTAACAAAGGAAATTTCGTCCCAAACCTTGGCTGTGTCTTCGTACATGGGTTCGCCGGATTTATCTTTAATGTTTTTCCTGATTTTATCCTTGCTCTTTTTAGCCAAATCTTCAAAATCTTCGACTTTGTAGCCGCTTTTCTTTTCCATATAAATGACTTCAAGAACATCCCAAAGATGCTGTACTTCGGTTTCAAAGCTCTTAAGCTGGACATCATAGGCCTTGCGGTCTTCGATGAGCTGGGCATTGTCAAAGTAGCGCATTTTGATTGAATAGCGTTCATCAGGCAGGTTGGCGAGGTCTGTATCTTCGTATTCACGAATAATAAGTTCGCGGCCGTTTTTAAGGTTTTCGATGAACTGATAGCCCATTTTGGAAGTATCAAGAATCGAGGTGATTGAGTTGATAGCGGTGTTAAAGCCGCGGTTGCGGATGTTTTCCATGTCGATGATTTTCTTGATATTTTCGCGGACGTTAAGGGCATCAAAGGATTCCGGATCAATTTCCGCGCGCAGGTCATGGAGCCTTTCCATGAGTGTTTTTGCCATAAAGGTATAGCGCTTGGATTTGGCGTTGTCTGTGTCGTCATCTGTGAAGGATTCAATTTTGCCCATTTTTGTGAAGATAATTTCGCTGTCCGAAAGTTCTTCCTGACCCTGATCGATTCTTTCATCTTTTACCTGTTCGATGATTTTATCAATGCTGTCGATAATGTGCTTTGCGATTAAATCTTTTACAAGATATTCAACAGTTACCTGATAGTGGAAGATCGGGCTGATAAGTTCGGAATCAAGAATGTTGACCGAAAGCTTAACATCGGTAACGGTTTTGGGTTTGCGCTGGTTGTCTTTGAATGCGCACTTTACGATTGAGTAAGCATTCTCACCGCGTACGAAAGCGCCGGTGTCGGTCTTCTGGCGAAGGATGCTGTTGGTGTGGGTTTCAAGTTCGTTGACACCCCTCTGAATGTGCCCCTGAAGGTGACCGTACATATTAACTACGGATTTTTCAATTTCGCCGGTATTGAACTTGTCGGCGCCGCCTACTTCGTCAAGAAGGATAGCGATTTCTTTGGGCGTGTAGCGCGACAGGACTTTTGTCTCTTCCCTGTCAACAAAGTTACGCACTTTCTTTACCATTTCATCTTCGCTCGTTACCATGTAACGATTGAACATGTTCTGGAAATTCTGATTGAAGTAATTGTACAGCTTTTCTTTTAAGCCGCCCATTACATCGAGACGTTCAAGAACGTCTTTGGGCAGTTTCGCTGTCAGGTGGTGGATAACCTTATTGGTTTCTTCCTCCAGCAACAAATTAACTTCAGCCTGTTGGTCACGATATTCCTGTGCCAATGAATTGCGTGAACCGACTGCACTTGGTTTTTCCGGATGAAATACATTCGGGCTTTTGGGCAGATCAATTGCTCCCATATTAACTCTCCTTATAAATATAGTTTGAAACTACAATACTAAAGGAAGGATACCATATTATTAAACTAAATGTAAAGCCTTTTTTAATTAAAATTCAGTTATTAGTGTCTTTCTATAATACGGACAAATTATAGACACTATCTAGCATAATTTACAGAAATATGATAAAATACGGGTATGAGAAAGCTGATATTTGCCATTTTGGCTGTTTTTTGCCTATCTCCCTTATTTGGGGCGGATCGCGCGCCGATTAACGTAAATTTGATTATTGACGGGTCTTCCTCTCTTGGGGCTGTTAAAACCAATGTTACCGACTGGGTATCCGGGCGGCTTGACCAGATTCTCGCGGCAGGAGACAGGGTCACAATTTGGAGCGCGGGCTCCTCTGCCAGGGTCATTTATTCGGGAACCATGAACAGCCAGTCCGACAGGGACGCGGCAAAAAGGAGCATCCGCGATTTATCGGGTTCCGGAACATCCGCGGATTTTTCGGGCGCTTTAAGGGAAGCGGCTGCTCTGCGCTCCAGCGCGGGTTTCAGCTATACCCTGCTAATAAGCGCGTCCCCCGCGGCGCTAACCTCAACCCTTTCCGGTCCTCAGGCAAATTTAATGCGGTTTTCCAGAATAGAGGAATTTTCAGGCTGGCGGGCGATTGTCGTTGGTCTTAACATCGACGCAAGGGTAAAGAGCTCTGCAGCATCTTTCTTTTAAAAAGACATTGTAATGAAAAAAACATTTTTTTATTTTTCCATCGCCGTTGCGGCAATATCTGTCCTTTTTATAATATTTCTGGCAACGGGTCTTTGGAAACATTTTTTTTCCCCGCAGGAAGAAGAGACAATCAGGACAAGAATTGTAATGCCCGGAGAGGCAACAACCTACTCTACAAGTGATCCGAACGGGGAAAACAGACTTGACCAAAACTTAAATACAAAAATCCCCCTGCAGGAGGGAGAGGTTACCATCGCCATCCTTAACAGGGAAAATGTTGGCGCTCTTGCGGAAGAACAATTTGCCGCTTACCGCAGTTTGGCGGACAGCCATATACATCTTACCTTTATGCGCTTTGATGAATATATCAGGGACTACAGAAGGATGTGGGATTATCCTACTGCCGCAACCCGCGCAGAAACAATTTCCCTTTTTAGCCAGGATCTGATAGGAGACAGAAATAACTGTATAATTGTTACAGGCCTTAATGCGAGAAATGAACAAACCATGACGATTTTCAGGCAAAGCGGAGCAAGGCAGAGCAATTACAAAAAAATCGCGGAATTGCAAATTGCGGGTTCCATTGTTGTCCAGGAAACAGTCCGTTCTTCGGCATATCAGCAGGGGCTTACAAGGGGAAACAGCTTTAACATAATAACTTACGGACCTGACCCCAGGTCATCCAATATGCTTGACCGGATAGAAACAGTTTATTCCTATAACCATGCAAGAGAACATTATGAACAGGTCAGCGTTTCCAGAATAGCGGGCTCCCAGATAGAACAAAGGCGGCTTAGGGAACTATTAAGCGGTGTTCCCGGGGTCTTTGAAAATTTCATACACGGTCTTTGGTACTATGTCAATCCAAACGGCACAGTAGATACAAAACAGTATCTTTATTTTAACCCGTCCGGCAAGGAAATAATCTTTTTCGGCGATGAGGCGCAGCAGGTTTTCCGCTGGCAAACCTCTACCCATACCCGTTATGGTTTGTTTATAAGAAGCCAGAATATCTCCATCAGTACATTATCGCGCTCTATCTATATTGAGCTCGAATCGCTTGAAAGTATCAGGCTAAGGGTCGATGAAGATGTCCGCCTGAGAATAACGGCAAACACCACATGGGACGGTTCCTACCGAAGAGCTGCAGGCACTGCTGTTAACAACCAGATTACCCGGATTAAAGAGGCAACAAACGCGCTCTACGATTCCTCATGGGGAAGAGTCCAATTTAACGACAACGGCGAATATATCATAAATTCAAGCGACCGTACTTCCAGAAGAGGCCGTTATGTATTTTTTAACCTGGACGGAACTGAACTTTTAGAGCTGCGTTTTGAAGAAAACGACCGCAGGGTTTACAAGGTTGAACCCATGGCTAACGCGCTTTTGCTCTCCAGAGTCCGCCTGAGCACCACAGGCATTCAGGATATGCTTGAACCCCCGGTAACATTAACGAGTGTAAACCAATAGCTTTTATGTACTATATAAATACCTTTTAATCTTCATAGTCGGCGTTTTTTCAAAAGGTTCGTATTTAATCTGTATCCTGCTGACACGCGAAAAAACGGCTAGTTTTTTATTTACCCATGAACGTAAATCTTCCAGGGCTTGTTCAACTGCCCCCGCCGCGGCTTTTGCGGCTTCCGATAAACTGACAATGGCAATAAGTTCGCCCTTTTCGCCTGAATAAACAAGGGCGTCTTCCACAAGCCCTGATGAGCCAAGCAGACCTTCAATTTCTTCGGGATAAATGTTTTCTCCGGAAGGACCCAATATCAGCGCTTTAATTCTTCCTTTTATATGAACCCTGCCTTTATTATCAATTCGTCCAAGGTCACCTGTTTTAAGCCAGCCGTCGGCAGTTAATGTTTCGGCTGTTCTTTCGCTGTCTTTGTAGTAGCCCATCATCACATTGGGGCCTTTTACCTGGATTTCGCCGGTTTCGGCATTTGCCTCATTTTTAACGATTCGCACACTGACACCCCTGGGCGCGTTTAAACCGGAAGTAAAACGCAGAGGCGAATGACCTGCAACCAAAGGAGCGGCTTCTGTAAGACCATAACCTATCGAAAACGGAAATCTGGCGTGAACAAGGAATTTTTCAACTTCAGGCGAAAGCGGCGCCCCCCCGATTCCGAACATCCTGATACGCCCGCCAAGCGCGCCTATAAGTTTACGCCCGGCAACCCTTATAGCAAGATTGCGGGTTAGGGGAATATTATACAGTTTATTTGCCTTTAACTTGGGCGCAATTGCATTTGCGTAAATTTTTTCGATAAGCAGCGGGACGGAAAACATCGCGGTGGGACGGATAAGTTTAAAAGCGGGAAGCAGGACCGAAACCGAAGGAGGTTTATCAAGATAGGTGATGCTTGCCCCGCTTATCACAGGCGCTAGTAAGCCAAGCCCGCATTCATAGGAATGGGCAAGCGGCAATACCGAAAGAAACCGGTCTCTGGGGTACATTTTTAAAAATGTCAGAGAAGATAACGCGCTGGAAATCAGGTTTTTACCGGAAAGCATAACCCCCTTGTTGTTACCCTGGGTTCCGCTTGTATATATAATGGAAGCAAGATCATTGCAGCCGCCGGAGGGTATTGAACAGCCAGCCAAAGGCATGGTTATTTGCTGCATATTGCCGTTTATGGAAATGGAAATTTTATCTTCTATAATGGTATCAATATAGATCAGGGGAAGATCAGCAATATGTTTGATTTTTTCTGACATTATAAGACTTGTGCAAATAGCGGATACATTTGAATGTTCTATGATATTTTGTATCTGGTCAGGAGAAAAACCCGTGAGTAAAGGAACCGATACTGCCCCAGACAGAGCTATGCCAAAGTACGCAAGCGCCCATTCGGGGCTATTTTCCGAAAATAACAGAACTGTGTCCCCATTTTCGACACCAAGCCGCTTTAACAGCGAGCCAATCTGCGAAGAAAGTTCTCCCATCTGTGTATAGGTAAATTTCCTGCAAATTTTACCCTCGCTGAGCATGGCAAAGGCAGGTTTATCTTTATATTTCGCCGAAGCAGAAAGGCATAAATGCGCCAAAGTTTGTGTGTTCAATTCCTTCATGCATATTTAGAGCGGTTTTTCCGCTAAAGGTTGCAGGCAGGGTAGAAAAACCGGTAAATATACGGTACAATATGAATAATCACCATGAAAAAACTGATTGCGGTATTACTGTTTTTTACCTGTTTGCAATATATTTATACTCTTGAAACCGAAGAGGAATTTTCTGAAGAAAACACCGATATAGAAAGCTCTTGTAAAATCAACATTACCTTAAAACAAATTGAAGGGTATTTCAGGGGGGAGCATACAAGAGGGAATGATTTTTTATATGAATTATCCGCAATTGGCGCCATTGAACTGGAAAGCAAATATTTATTCAGGGGCGGTCTTTCTTTCGGCTGGACACTGTCAGATTTAGAAGTAAATACTTTTATCGGCACTGCATATTCACCGTTTGCAAAAATACCTTTAAGTTTTTCCGTATCATACATTTACAACGGGCTTCCCGTGTACGAAAACCATACCCATTCAATATTGCCGTTTATTTCCTATCATGCAAAACGCGCAGGGATATCACTTGGCGCCAATTTCAGGTTTACCCGGTTCTTTGGAGAAAAAGCGCAATTTGAAACAGTGCTGTCTTTTTATACCTATTTAAATTTTGTCAATAATGAAACATTGCGCATCGGGATAGGCTGCGGTAACTTTAATGATTTTTACGCAAAAAATTTGGGGGCATTATTTCTTAATGTTTACGCGTCAATACGGCTGAATGAAAAATGGCAAATAGCGAATGAAATTGATTTTATGCAAAGCGGACTTGACGGTCTTACAACCACAACTTACGGTATTTCTATCCGCACAGGAGTAAAATACACATGGTAAAAAAACTATTACTTTTACTTCTTTTGGGAGCTTTCTTTTTTATAATCGGCTGCAATGTTGATTTACTGGGTATTTTTTCGGCAAACGACCTGGACGAAAGGCTTAAGGAACGCAATAATTTAAAATTTCTTGATGACAGGCTCTGGTCTTCCCTTCCTCACTTTGGCTCTGAATATTCATTTATTGTATTAACGGATACCCATATCGAAAACGGAAACAGTTTTGGCCTTGAAGCGCTTGCGGATGTAATAACCGATAACAACACTGACCTTACAAAAACAAAGATAGAGTTTATGGTAATTCTGGGCGACATTACCCAGGACGGCGCAGAAAAAGATATAAACGAATTTATAAGGGTAGCAGACCTTTTTACAATTCCCTGTTACCCTGTTGCCGGAAACCACGATGTATATTTTGACAACTGGTCTGTCTGGAAAGATAAAATCGGCTCTACAAGTTACAGGATAGACGGCAATGACATCACTCTTTTTATACTGGATTCCGCCAATTCCTTTTTTGGAAAAGACCAGCTTGACTGGCTGGAAAGGGAAATAAAAACAACTGGCGGAACCCCCAACGCTCGTGTCTTTGTTTTTACCCACTCCCCTCTTTTTGTAGAAGGTCCTGTTGGCATGCAGCAGATAACCGATACAAAGGAAAGAGCGCGTATAGCTTCTATATTAAAAAACAGATGCGATATTATGTTTATGGGACATTCGCATAAATATTACTATAACGAAGCGGGAAATGTAAAATATATAACCATAGAAGATTATGTAGTAGCAAAGGTCTACTGCATTGTTACCGTAAAACCGGAAGGTATTACCTATAATTTTTATAAACTTTAAATACAGGAAAAGATAATGAAAACATACATAGAACCTAAAGTGCTTAAAGGTTTCAGGGATTTTCTCCCGCCGACAGAAAGTGTCCGCCGCAGCCTTATCGAAAATATCGAAAATACATTTCGTTCCTTTGGTTTTTTGCCGATTGATACCCCCGCTCTTGAATACTCGGAAATCCTGCTGGGAAAAGGCGGCGGCGAAACAGAAAAACAGATTTACAGATTCAAGGACAAAGGAGAGCGCGATGTTGCCCTTCGTTTTGATTTAACAGTACCTTTCGCCCGCTTTGTCGCTCTGCACCGCGGGGAACTTACATTCCCGTTTAAACGCTACCATATAGGCAAAGTCTGGAGAGGTGAAAATACCCAGCGCGGACGTTACAGGGAATTTACACAATGCGACTTTGATATCATTGGCTGTGACAGCCCGGCGTCAGATTTTGAAATTATTTTATTAATTCACAGCACCTTTTTAAATTTGGGTCTTGATGTAACCATCCATGTAAATCATCGCGGGCTGTTTAACAAATTTCTTGAATATATAGGGCAAAGCGGCAAATCTGTTGAAGTGCTTCGTACCGTAGACAAACTTTCCAAAGTTGGAAAAGAGGAAACCCTTAAAAGCCTTGCAGAACTGACAGACAGCGCGACTGCGCAGAAGATACTTGAGTTTATAGGTTTAAAAGGCAGTTTTTCAGAAATTCTGGAGCGTTTAAAAGAACTATCCGGCGGACTTTCCCCTGAAGCCGAGCGGCTTGCTCTTCTTAAACAGTACATGACAGACGCGACAGGCTGTCCTGAACCTTTTGTTCTTGCTCCGTCAATTACAAGAGGCCTTGATTATTACACCGGCGTTGTATTTGAAACATTTTTAACTGAACTTCCCGATATCGGCTCAATCTGTTCAGGAGGACGCTACGATAATCTTGCCGGTTTGTATTCCAAAGAAAAAGATTCAATTAGCGGGGTTGGCACATCCATCGGTCTTGACCGCCTGCTTGCAGCGCTTGAAAGCCTGGAAAAATTACCTGCTGTAAACAATCATGCTGCCGCCATAGCCTGCATAGACGCGGAAAAATCAGGGTTGTATCAGGCATTGGCAAAAAAGCTCAGGGGCGCAGGTGTTTCATGCGAAGTATTCCTTGTTCCGGAAAAACAGCTTGTAAAACAATTTGTACTTGCGGAAAAAAAAGGACTGCGCTTTGTAATAATACCCGGAGAAAATCCATTAATATCTGATATTACACTGCGCGACCTTTCATCAAGGCAGAACACCGTTCTTTCTCTGGAAGATGTTATTAAAAAATTAAAATAGCGTTATCTTTCCGCCGCAACGCTTGCCTGTTTTATTAAACCGTCTTTAATCCAATTTAATAAAACAGAAATTCGCCTGTCTATACTTGGAGAAAGATTTGCGCTGTTGGCGATAATACCCGGTAAATAAAACCCGGATAAACTGTAAATCAGCATTCCTTCTTTAACAGGTTCAACATAAATTATAATGGAAACTCTTTCCGCCCTCATTATAGGAATAATAGAATAACGAACGTCTCTGAAATTGGTCATACTGTAAGTTAAACCGTACATACTGATTGACATATCTCCCCGAATAAAAATATCTCCGATAGTCGCGTCTTTAAAACGAAGAAACATTGTTTCCGAAAACGGAAGATCATTTGCCGGTAAAGGATCAGGGATATCCCTTCTGTTTCTGGCGCTTTCCAGCCTTGTCGTTTCCGGAAAAACAGTAAAATTCCTGCCGTTCAAAGGAACCGAATGATCTTTTAAATTTCCAATTCTTCCCAGCGCATTATAAACATCCAGCATATCAAGTTCTCTTCCGCTATAGGGCACCAAAACCAAAGCCTCGACTATATGGGAAGGTCTTTTTGCCATTACGCTTTTTAAAAGGTCAATTCCGGACGCCGGATTGGGAACCAGCATTGGAGAGCCGACTTTCTCAAAAGAAAACCTGAGCCCTTTTTCGCTTCTTGCCGCTGTCCTTTGAGCGCGTGTAAGATTTGGAAAAAGATCTTCAAAAGAACGAGTTCCCAAAAAAGGAGCAGATTCAATAACAAGCGGGGGCGCCTCAAAGAAGAAATAATCAACATCGTCAAGGTCGTCTATAAAAGCAAGTTCCTTTTCCTCTGAAAGAGCGGGTTCCCCGGCTTCAGCGTCAGCTTCCTCTGCGGCGGCAAGTTCCGCTTGCGCAGCCGGTTCTTCAGCGGCGATAATTTCCTCTGTTACAGCCGGTTCTTCAGCGGCAATTTCTTCTATAATGGCAGGTTCCTCACCGGCAATTTCTTCTATGGCAGCAGGTTCCCCGGCAGCGGCAAGTTCCTCTGTTGGAGCGGGTTTTTCAGCGGTAATTTCCTCTGTAAGGACGGGTTCTTCAGCGAAAAGCGGGGTAATTAAAAACAATATAAAAAGACAAAAAACGGCTGTTTTTTTAGTCATACATACCTTCCTGTTTAAGATCGTATCTACATATAAAACTTGCTAAACATTGGAAAGTTACTGGAGATAAGGGAATTCGAATCCCTGACCTGATGATTGCGAACCAACCGCTCTACCAGCTGAGCTATATCCCCATGTGGTAGCTATCTTAGCATGACAATTATTTAATAACAATCCCTCTCCGTACAGGCGCTCGCAGCATCGGGCTCAGAAAAAACCCCTCAAGAGCCTGCTTCCGAGCCTCTCGCTACGCTCGGTCTCTGCAGCAGAGAATTTCGGAAGATGTTTTTTCTGATCCCGCTGCTGCGAGCGCCTGTACGAAGCGGACTTGAATTAACAATAGGCAAATAAGGTAGCGGCTACCACATTCCCAGATAGGTAGTTGCTACCACTTGCCACTTTTGCTATTGTTTTGATAGTATTATTTCGAAATCTAGGCCTTCCATGCCGGATTCGTCTGATATTTTTAATTTTGTTCCGTGTTGATTTATTTGAAAACCTGCATCAAATAAGCTCTCTTCTGTTATTTGCTGAACAAAATTGTCATAAGTTGTAGTTATTGAATAGTTTTCATCATTAATTGTTACAGTAACACCTTCTTCCAGCTCCATGTTTTCAAATATTAGTTTTAAAGAAGGCCACAATATGGGAATTAAATCACCAGAAAATGTTGTTACAGTTGATCCCGATACAGATACTGTTTCTTCATCAGCGTCAAATGTCATTGTATAATTACTGTAATTGGCAGTCATTGTTATAAATTCAAGGGTTAAGCTTGTTGTAGATGTAACTTTCCAGGTTCCGTGTACCTGGGAAAACTCTGTTACATCCGACCAAATATCTTCATCTGTGCCATCGTCACACCCAAAAGCCAACAACCCAAACACCAAAATTAACCCCAAAAATCCCGCTAAAAACCTTTTGTTTTTCATTTTAGTCTCCTTAAATCTTCATTATACATACATAAAATATACATTATTTTCCCCATTTTGTCCGTTTTAAGCGGGCGAATACTTCGTCATTCAACAGCAGATAACCCCTGCCTTCAATTCCTGTAAAGCTCCATTTTTATGTGGTGTCTGACGCTTTTTTTGTCCTATCACACTTTCACATTTTTTCACAATTACAAAGAATTCGGGAAGGCGGGGCAGCCTGCGTGCGCCCCTGCGTGCGCAGAAAAACCCCTCAAGAGCCTGCTTACGAGCCTCTCGCTACGCTCGGTCTCTTCAGCAGAGAACTTCGGAAGATGTTTTTCTGCGCCCGCAGGCTGCCCCGCCTTCCCGTTGCTTGGTATTGTTGAAAAAGTGGAAACAGTAACAGGCACTATACGGCAAAGATTCCTCCTTCAAACTTTCGGTTTGCGGTCAGCGCCCCCGCAAGAGTCTTAAAAATTCTTCTTCCCCCGTTCGTGTCCGTTCGTTTGGTTGGTGGTCATATTCCCCCTCTTCCCTCTGTGTCTTTGTGCCTTTGTGTGAGTCTCTTGCTAGTAAAACACTCTAAAAAAACACTTGTATAGCATATTTTTCAAAAATTATTAAAAAAAATTAAGATTCGTTGATTCTCAGTCAAGCACCACGCATCTGCGCGCCATTAATAGCTATAACTTTTTTTAAAGTTAAATCTATTCTTTGGAGGTTTACATGACTGTAAATCGAAAATTCAAAAGCAGCGTGTTCACAACGCTCTTTGAAAACCCCGACCTTCTGCGGGAATTGTACTGCGCTCTGGAGGGGGTTTCCCTGCCCCCAGACACCCCGGTTTCCATCAACACATTGGAAAATGTTTTGTGGATGGATATTTTTAACGACATATCTTTCGTAATAGGCGAAAAATTGGTCGTTTTGGTTGAACATCAAAGTACCATAAATCCAAATATGGCACTCAGACTTTTGTTCTATATTTCTGATG
>WQXG01000012.1 GCA_009784975.1 Treponema sp. | reverse complement strand
ATTGGCAAAACCCATAGAACAATTGACATCGTTTGAAAAATGGCTTTTATTTTTAAGATTCGCTCCGATCCTTGAGCAAAGAAGTAAAATTAATGATATAATAAGGGAGAAAGAGGAGATAGCTATGGCAGCGACAATACTACAGGAAATAAGCCAAAACGAAGACGAGAAGGCGTTATTCCGCAGCCGCAAAATGGCTGAGATGGACATGTATCATAACAAGAGCGTATTTGAAAAAGTAAAAAATATGCTTGCCGAGAGTGAAGCAAAGCATGCTGACAAAGACGCGGTAATTGCCGACATGGGTGCGACTATCACTAACAAGGATGCGGTTATCGCTGACAAGGATGCGGTTATCGCAAGGCTGATGGCGGAGCTGGAGAAGCGGTAGGCTACTATTCTAAGGAGGTGCTTAGCGTGTTATACGCAAAATGGAATATGGAAGACACGCTTGCTTATGCCCGCAAGGAAAGCTGGGAAGACGGTCATACCGAAGGCTGGAAAGTTGCAGCAAACACGAAAAACTCACAGCAGCCAGCAAATCACTGGCAGAGGGTTTAACCCCTGAGGTTATTAAAAAAATAACAGGTCTTGATCTGGAAACTATTCAAGGACTAAAAAAATAAACTAAAGCCGATCTACTGGTAACAGCTACCACTTCCCAAACTTGAGATTCCAATTTGGAATATCAAGTTTAGAACCTGTTCAGGACAAATGGGGCAACTTGAGGTCACAATTTGTGACCTCAAGTTTTCACGGCGGCAGACGATTTGCTCCAGCAGATATTATTACTATGAAAAATCTGGTTTTGCAATTACACCGGAAATAGGATGGAAAATTAATGGTGCAGGATGCGCTTTTTAATTTACGCAATCCCCAATCGCGTAAAGCGGGATGATTTTAATATCCGGTAATTCCCCAAAGTTTTCCAGCGATGTGCGAATACCAAAGGGAGATTGCTTTTCCTGCATGAATAAACGTATACTTTGCATTGCTCCCTTGTTGCTGCTTTTTACTTCGATTGGGATGATGTTTTTTCCTATTTGTATGACATAATCGACTTCGGCATTACTGCTTTTGTTTTCGCGGTGCCAGTAATACAGACTTTTTTGTTCGTAACATGAAGCGGATTTTAATATCTCCAAGCCGGTAAATAATTCAGCAATACTGCCTTTGTTTATCAGAGAAAAATCATCGCTGATTAATAAATCAGATAAAGGCAGTCCCAGCAATCTTTGAAAAATACCTGTATCCAGCAAAAGTAATTTTTGCTTTTTAATATCAATTTCCGCCCCCAGCGGAATTCCGTTAGCTGCAGAATGAAAAACAGGTATTACCAGTCCTGACATAATTAAAAGTTCAAGACCTTCCTTTAATTGCCTATGGGTATAGTCTCTGGAAACATTCGAATAAACAAATTTTTTGCCCATTTGAGCCACTACAGAATTAAACACTGCTGATATCTGCATAGACGGTACTTTTTCCCTGTATTTAGAAAAATCCGAGCGTAACGAAATTACCAGATCATCCAAAATCCGCTGACAGGAAAGCAGATCATTATTATTAACATAAGCGGAAACAACTTCCGGCATTCCGCCGAGTATAAAAAACTTTTTAAGAAGCTCGATCGTTTTATTGTGTATTGGTTCGGATAATGGGTTTTTATAATCTGCATTTTGAATGGCTTGCAGCAACATTTGATGATTGCAGGCAATTAAAAATTCAGAAAAATTCATAGGATACATAAACATGGAACGTACCCGCCCGACCCCAAAAGAAGATAATTCCTGAAAAGCAAATTCCAAAAGAGAACCTGCGGCAATTACATGCAGTTCCCTGAGTTTTTCGTAGAAAAAACGAAGAGATGAGATTGCGGGCAAAGAACCCTGAATTTCGTCAAGAAATAACAATGTTTTTCCAGGGATTATCGGAGTTTCATATATTGCAGCAAGTTCCTCACATAATCTTTGAGGAGATAAATCCCCTTTCGCAAACAGGTCTTGAGCATTTTTATCCAACTCAAAATTTATCTCCAAAAAATGAGCAAAATGCTTAGCCAAATGCCTTACAGCACTGGATTTTCCCACTTGTCTGGCACCCCTAAGCAATAGAGGCTTTCGGTCACTTTCCTGCATCCAGTAGAGCAAATCACTATCAATTTTTCTGGAAATATATGCGTGTTTTGCCAATTTTAACCTCCAATACAAATCTAACAGCATTCTGTCAAAAATACAAGGCTAAAAACAGCAGTTTTTGTCAAAAACACAAGGCTAAAAACACCCATTTTTGTAAAAAATACAAGGCATAAATAAAAATACGCATTTTTTCACTTTTTTTTCGTTTTCGGTCAAGCACCACGCATGCCTCCCTTACCGGTCGGCGAGCTTAAGGAAAATTATTATATACGCCGCGAAAACGCGGCTAGTGCATGTGCGCGCCATTAATAGGTACTACTTTTTAGTAGTTCGCCCCTTTTGGGGAGAAAACCTATTTTACAGAGGCTCAGATATGGAAGAAAACAAGGTAATTCCGGTACAGGAGTTGATTTACGAGATTCGGGGGCGGAAAGTCATGCTTGACAGCGATTTAGCCCGGTTGTATGAGATTGAAACAGGAGCTCTAAACAGGGCTGTTAAAAGGAATATAGAGAGATTTCCTGATTTTTTTATGTTTCAACTTTCTGAGGAAGAATTTGATATTTTGAGATGCCATTTTGGCATCTCAAACGTGGGAAAAGGAGGGAGGCGCTACTACCCTTATGTCTTTACAGAGCATGGTGTTCTTATGTTATCAAGTGTCTTGAACAGCAAAAAAGCCATAGAAGTAAACATAGGCATAATGCGGGCTTTTGTACAATTGAGGCAATTTGTTATTTCGCAAGAGCACGGCACGAGCCCCGGTACCAGTGAGCAAATTGCCGAATTGCGGAAACTCCTTTTGCTTTACATTGAAAAAAACGATAAGCGGGTGAATGATATAATTGTCGCTTTGAACAACTTGATAGAAAAGCCCAAGGAGACAAAAAGAATTGGGTTTTGAAACTGGCAGTTACCGGAAAATCGCGCCCCCCACTGGTTTCAGAAATGTATATCTGGGAACATACTTGAGTGGTGTCAGGGGCAAAAAGTGCCGTGTGCGGAGCGCATGGCGCTTTTTGGCCGCAGACAGGACCCCAAGTAAAATTTTTAGGCATACATTTCTGGATAGCGACAGGCTCCCCTTAATTGTGGTATCATACAAACATGAACCCTCCCCTTTACCTAATAGACGCATACGGTTTGATTTACCGTTCATATTTTGCATTTATGACCCGTCCGCTTCGGAATAATGCCGGCAAGAATGTTTCCGCCCTGTTTGGGTTTGCCCGCACAATGGTTGCTTTGCTTGATGACGGCGCAATTGCGGCAGACAGCCAGGGAAAACGCCTTGATAAACTTGTCAAACCGCTAAGGCTTGCCGCTATCTTTGATTCGCGTACCCCTACTTTCCGGCACCAGATGTATAAAGAATATAAAGCAAACCGGCAGAAAACGCCGGATGATTTGCATGAGCAGGTTCCTTTGGTTGAGGAATTTTTACGCGCCCTTGGCGTTCCTTGCCTTAAAGCTGACGGTTTTGAAGCAGATGATATTATCGCTACTCTTGCCGAAAAATGCCGCGCAGAGAAATGACAATGTTATATTCTTTCTTCGGATAAGGATTTATTGCAGCTTGTCGGCGATGGTATTTTTGAACTGCGTCCCGCGAAGATCAACAGGAACGAAGCCAATATAGGGTTATCCCCATCCAGTTCCGGTCCTGCATGGGATCTTGTCGGTCCTGACGAAGTAAAAAACGATTGGGGCGTAGAGCCGTCTAAAGTGCTCGATTTGCTCTCCCTTATCGGAGACAGTTCAGATAATGTTCCCGGAGTAAATGGAATAGGTGAAAAAACCGCAATTAAACTGATGGCACGTTACGGCTCACTGGACGAAATTTATAAAAACATTGCTGCAATTGAAGGGTCTACCGGAAAGAAAATGGCGGAAGGAAAGGAAATGGCGTATTTTTCACAAAAGCTTATCCGCCTGAGAAACGATGTAGATTTGCCGGTAACAAATATTGATGATTTGTCAATTGAAAACCTGAACCGCAAGGCGGGAGCAAGTATACTTATGCGCGAAGGAATCCGTCAAAGCGCAAAACAGCTTGATCCTGACGCAAAAGCAGGAATGCCGCAGAATAAACCGGAAGCAGATGCGGCTGATACCGGAGCGGAAAATTTCTCTCTGGCAGAACAATCTTTGCTTGGAGACGGGGTTTATAAAACGATCCTTGACATTGAAGAATTAAAATCTGTTCTGGAACAGGCAAAAAAACAAAAATATATGTCGCTGGATTTTGAAACAGATTCTCTTGATGCCTGGAATTCGCATCCCATCGGCATATCGCTTGCGTTAAAGCCAAAAGAGGCGTTTTATATTCCTGTTGCCCCTCACGGCGCCGAAGTCCGTTCGGCTTTTAATGATCCGGAAAAAGTCCGTTCCCTGCTTCTGCCGCTTTTTGCAGACAGCGAAATGACAATAATTGCGCATAATGCAAAATTCGATTATAAGGTAACCCGCGGCTGGGGTGCTGATCGCTGGAAGTGCAGGATATGGGACACAATGGTTGCGGCATGGCTTATTAGCCCGGAACGCAATAATTACGCGCTGGATTCGCTTATCTCTCACTCTTTTGATTACACTCCCATCAGATACATTGATATTGTGCCCAAGGGCGCGGCTTTTGACGCTGTTCCTCTGGAAACGGCAAGCCGCTATTCCTGCGAAGACGCTGATTTTTGCATCAGATTAAAATACTATCTGGAACCAATGCTGGCGGCTGTCAATCTTTTTGAAAATATAGAAATGCCTCTGCTCCCAATACTTGCAGAAATGGAAGGCGAAGGAATAAAAATTGAACCTAAGACGCTTATTGATTACGGGGCGGAGTTAACGCAGGAACTGGATAAAATTCAATCGGAAACATGGAAAACTGTCGGGCACGAATTTAATCTTTCTTCTACCAAACAGCTTCAGGATGTGCTTTTTGTTGAACGCAAACTAACTCCGGGAAAAAAGACAAAAACCGGCTACTCTACAGACGCATCTGCCCTGGAAGAACTTGCGCGCGAAGACCCTGTACCGGCGCTAATTCTGCGTCACCGCACATTGTCCAAATTAAAATCCACTTATGTGGATACGTTAGCCGACATGGCAGACAGCGAAGGGCGTTTGCACACAAATTTTGTGCAGACCGGAACCGCAACAGGCCGTCTTTCCAGCCGTGAACCCAATCTGCAGAATATCCCTATCCGCGCGGAAGAAGGCCGCCGTATCCGCAGCGCATTTATTGCCAAACCGGGGCATTTGCTCATTTCTGCCGATTACAATCAAATAGAACTTGTCGTACTTGCCCATCTTTCACAGGACGAAAACCTTCTTAGCGCATTCAAAAACAATTCAGGTTTCCAGGATGTTCATACCCGCACAGCATCATTGATTTTCGGCATTGATGAAACCGAAGTGAAAAGCGAACAGCGGCGAATGGCAAAAACCATCAATTTTGGAGTAATCTACGGCATGAGCGCTTTCCGCCTGGCGCATGAATTAAATATTTCAAGGACAAATGCCCAAAGTTTTATCAATGCGTATTTTAATACATACTCCGGCGTACGGCAGTTTATAGAAACCGTTATCAGAAAAACAGAACAACAGGGTTACGTTACGACAATTTTCGGACGGCGCCGTTATATCCCCACCATCAATTCGCGTAACAAAACAGAAAAAGCCGCAGCAGAACGCATAGCAGTTAACACTCCAATTCAGGGTTCAGCGGCTGACATTGTCAAAATTGCCATGCTTAATCTGGACAAAAAGCTTTCAGGTACAAACGCCAGGCTCCTGCTGCAGGTTCATGATGAGCTAATACTTGAATGCCCAAAGGAAGATGCTGAAGGAACTGTAAAACTTGTTAAAACGGAAATGGAAAAAGCGGCTGAATTAACCATACCGTTACGAGTAAACGCAGAAACCGGTTCCAGCTGGGGCGATTTCCACTAACGCACACCACACCGTGGTGAGCCCTATTCAAATGCACAATTATCTGTTACAATATGAAAAGAATAAATGTGGAATAACGCACATTTTCATGGAGGAAATATGAAACTCAATATAAAACTCAGTCTTATGGTTATAGCTATTATCACGGTTGTCGTTACGGGAATTGCAATTATGCTATTAAGCGAAGCATCCGATATAAGTATCGATTTAAGTTTGCGGGGAATTGATTATTTAGCGGCAGAAAAAGCTACTTATTGGGAAGGCAGGGAAAACGGGCATATCCGTGTTCTTCGTACTTTGGCAAATATTATGGCAGATTATGAAGACATGGCCCCGGAAATCAGGCGTAATCAATTTGACAATATGCTTCTTGGTACTTTTACATCTGAGCCGGACTGGATGATTATTTACACTGTCTGGAAACCCAATGCCGTTGACGGCAGAGACAGCCAAAATATAGGCAGAATTGGCTCCACTCCCACAGGTCAGTATGCAATGACTTACACCAGAGAAACCGGAGAAATCAGAGGACGGAGCAAACTTGATATTCCGTCATACATTGAATGGCTTAATGGACCAAATGCGCGCAGAGACAAGATAGAGCATCCCACAACCATGATGGTAAACGGGAGAAATTCATATGTATTTGAAGTAGCAGTTCCTATCATTAATACCCGCACAAGAGAAGCGGTTGGAGCTGTAGGCATGATGCTGTCCATTGATCAGATACAGCCTACACTGCAGGATACGCTTAAACAACACGATGAAATTTCTGTTATGGCAATTTACGCCGGCAACGGATTTATTCTTGGGCACTTTCTTCCTGATCGTGTAGGAAAAAAACTGATTGATGTAGATGTTGAATACGGAAAAAACAGACAGGCAGCCAGCGAGGCGGTGCATGCCGGAGAACCATATGCCGATAAGGTTTTTGATCCCGGGCTTAACACTTATATAGATCTAACCATGGTTCCGTTCAAGTTAGGTAATTCTGATACAACATGGTCTGTTATGATCGGAACAACGGAATCGCATATTTTAAACGAAGTTCATAAAATAACAAGGTTTACGGTTATTTTGGCGGTTATAGTAATTGTCCTGGTATCGGTAGTTGTTTTTGTTGTTTTTACTTTTGTTACAAAACCGATTGTCAGAGTAACAGAAACGCTTAAAGACATCGCAGAAGGCGAAGGCGATCTTACGCGGACAATTTCCATTCATTCAAAGGACGAAATAGGCTCACTTGCCCAATATTTTAACATGACGCTTGATAAAATTAAAAAGCTTGTTGTAAGCATAAAAAAAGAAGCGGTTAAATTATCAGATATCGGCAACGATCTTGCGAGTAACATGAATGAAACTGCCGCTGCTGTAAATGAAATTACGGCGAATATCCAGAGCATAAAAACCCGCGTAATGAATCAGAGCGCCAGTGTCAGCGAGACGCATGCAACCATGGAGCAGGTAACTGTAAATATAAATAAACTGAATAACCATGTAGAAGAACAAAGTATGTATGTTTCTCAGGCTTCATCTGCCATTGAACAGATGGTAGCAAATGTTCAGTCTGTAACAACAACAGTTGTTAACAATGCTGCCAATGTAAAAAACCTGAAGGAAGCTACCGAAGTAGGACGCACAGGGCTTCATGCTGTTTCATCTGACATTCAGGAGATTGCGCGCGAGTCAGAAGGGCTTTTGCAGATTAACTCCGTAATGGAAAATATTGCAAGCCAGACAAACCTGCTTTCCATGAACGCAGCTATCGAAGCTGCTCATGCCGGCGAGTCAGGAAAAGGTTTTGCCGTTGTAGCGGCAGAAATCCGCAAATTGGCAGAAAGTTCAAGCGAACAATCCAAAACCATCGGCACTGTTTTAAAAAAGATAAAAGAATCCATTGATAAAATTACCCGTTCTACCGGCAATGTATTGAACAAATTCGAAGCTATCGACACAAATATAAAAACTGTATCGCAGCAGGAAGATACTATCCGCAATGCAATGGAAGAACAGGGCGAAGGAAGCAAACAGGTTCTTAACGGGGTAGGAAATATAAATGAAATAACCCGTCAGGTAAAAAGCGGTTCCCATGAGATGCTTCAGGGCGCAAAGGAAGTTATTCAGGAAAGCAATAATCTGGAAAGGGTTACGCAGGAAATTACATCGGGCATGAATGAAATGGCTTCGGGCGCAGAACAGATCAATGTTGCGGTTAATCAGGTTAACGAAATAACTGTTAAAAACCGCGAGGGCATTGCGGTTCTGATTAAGGAAGTTTCACGTTTTAAAGTAGAATAGCAAGAACTAGAATTTTACCCTGCCGCGGAAGCTTCGTGACAGGGTAAGTTTATCAATATACTCGATGTTACCGCCTACGGGCATCCCTGATGCAAGACGGGTAATTTCTACCGGATAGCTTTTTAATATTTTCTGAAGATACAGCGCTGTTGTATCTCCTTCTACCGTTGGATTTAATGCCAGAATAAGTTCCTTAACGCTGCCTTTTGGGGTCCCCGTGCGAAGACGATCTATCAATTTATCTATGGTAAGGTTTGCAGGGCTTACTCCTTCCAGCGGCGCAATCAACCCGCCCAGAACATGATAAACGCCGGGAAACTCGCGCGCTTCTTCGATTATGCGCATATCCTGAGCCTGTTCCACAACGCAAATTATCGAATGATCGCGGTTTGAATCGGAGCAGACAGAGCAAGGATTGGTTTCGGTAAAACCGCCGCAAACACTGCAGCGTATAATTGCCTGATGCAAAGAAGAAAGTTCTTTGGACAAACTTGCAGCAAGAGCAGGACTTGAATCCAAAATGTGATACACGATTCTGCCTGCGCTTTTTTTGCCAATACCGGGAAGTTTAGAAAACAGTGTTACAAGTCTGTCCAGAGCATTTGGAGTCACTGAACCCCCGGAAAACCGGGCATATTGAGACCGGTCATTGCGCCAACTTCACTGCCAATCTCTTCTTTTACCCTGGTCATTCCATCGTTAAACGCCGCTAAAATTAAATCCTGCAGCATTTCTGTATCAGCGCCTTCCATCGCCTGCTGTGCGATTCGTACAGCAAGCAATTCAAGTTTTCCGTTAAGATCGATTTCTACAAGCCCGCCGCCGGCAGCTCCTGTCGCAGTTATGTTAGCCAGTCTTTCCTGAAAACTATTCATCTGCTCCTGCATTTTTTGCGCATTTTTAAGCAAATCCAATGGATTAATATTCATATAATTCTCCGTTAAATAATTGTTCCTGGAATAATTGATCTTACCTGTTCAACTTGAGGATAGGTTTCTTTTTCCGCGCCTTTTTTGTTTACTGCAGAATCCCAAAGAGGAACATCCTCATCATCTACTGCCGCACCGGCTGGGGCCGCAGCTTCTTTGGCATCTACCATTCGCTGAAATTCTTCCGCAAGGGAAAGTCCGCCGCTTGCGGGATGACGAGGCGGATTGTCGCTAAAATTTTGGGCTCTGTTTTGCGGCGCTGCGCTTGCTGTGTTAGGCGAAACAGTTTTCTGAAACGGCCTGTTTGCAGACGCATTATCAATTGCATTTTTTAATTCTACGGGGGAGATCCATTTATTTAACCATGTCAGCTTTGAAACCGCAGTCTCCAGTTCAAACCTCGGCGACACCGAATAGCGGGTATCGCGGTAGCAATTCAGTAAAATTTCCAGTGCCTGTTCAAGTCTGACCGAATCGTATGTTTCAAGCGCCTTTGCGGAAAAAAGCGACGGGCGGTAACCCAAAAGGGATTCCCTTGTAATGCCGTTTTTAAGCAGCAAAAGACTCCGGTAGTATCCAGCCAAGTCTATAACAAATTGCTCAATGGCAACGCCGCTTGCAAGAATTTCATCTGCAAGCGCAAAAGCGCAAGCGGCATCATTTTCTGCGCATGCCTGCGCAAAAGCATTAAGTTTATCAAGACCGGCAATGCCAAGCTTTTCGCGGATTAGCTCACTGCGGATATTGCCTGTGGAAAAAGAAATAACCTGATCAAACAGATTAAAAGCTTCCCGCATACTGCCGGTAGATGCCCGCGCTATCAAAAACAGCGCGTCTTCCTCGGCCTGTATTCCGTTTTCTGCGCAGATTTTTTTTAGTATCTCCTGAATTGTTTCTACAGACATAAGCCTGAAATTGAACTGCTGGCAGCGGCTTATAATTGTTGCCGGTACTTTGTGAAGTTCCGTTGTAGCAAAAATAAAACAAATGTAGGGAGGCGGTTCTTCTATGGTTTTTAACAGCGCGTTAAAAGCCTCTTTGGTAAGCATATGTACTTCGTCAATTATATAAACCTTGTAACGGCCTGCTTGCGGCGGAAAAAGCACTTCGTCCTTGATTTGCCGCGCCTGATCAACCTTGTTATTTGTTGCACCGTCAATTTCCAGCACATCCATGCTGGCTCCCTGACTAATTGCACGGCAATTATCGCATACGCCGCAGGGACCATCTACAGGACCTTTTTCACAGTTAAGCGACCGTGCAAGAATACGCGCTGCACTGGTTTTTCCGCATCCCCTGGGACCGGAGAAAAGATAAGCATTGGCAATATGTCCGTTTTTCAGCGAATTTTTAATGGTAGAAACAACAAATTCCTGCCCTGCCAATTCATCAAAGGTTTTTGGCCTGTATTTGGTAGCAGTTACTTCGTATCGGTTTGCCATGTGGTTAGTCTATAGAAAGATATGGAAAAAAGAAAGTGCCCTGCACCAGGAGAGGCCGCGGCGCAGCAAACAATCGCTTACCGTTGCTTCCTTCCGGACCTGGCGGGGTTAGGCGGCGTCTGCTCGCACGGTTCCTGGCACAGAGCACCTTATGTTATTACGTTATTTGACTTATGGTCAACCCTTAATAAAAAGCCATGTTTTTCCGATATTTAAAGCAGGAGTACCATTATGGAAATAGGAGCTATACCACATCAAGCTTTCCCCAGCATGGGCTATGCAATAAATGCATCCAGCAGCGGCAGGGCATCCTTACCGGTTGCTCCCGGTATGGTAATTTACTCGCATTTAAAACATGTTTCTGGCACCCCTGCCCCGGAAGGCACAGAGGGTGTAAATATCAATAAATTGAGAATTCTTGACACTTTAATTGAACAACTGGCAAAAATGAAAAATCAGGATAAACAGGAACTGGCTGTTGAAGATTTGGACAGATTAACAGAAAATGACGAAAATCGCATAAATGCCCTTATTGAACAATACCAAAAAGAGATAAGAATCGCCCAGTCTACGGGTTATTATGCCCCTGCCATGCCCGCAACAGGGTTATTGTTTAATATCGCAGCGTAGTATTGACTTAAATATCACAATTATAGTAACCTATCCCCATACCAATTCTTAGGAGAAAAACCATGGCACAAGCCAGTAAAAACAGCCGTACGTCCAGTGCAACGCAGAAATTTATGTGCTCCTGCGGGGGAGAAGTAAAGATGAAAACCCTCTTTGAGAGCGGCAAGGTAAAAAATATCGCAGAATGCGATAAATGCAAACGGATAGAAAGACGCCCCTCCGATTTCAGGTAGGGATAAGTATTTAATGGAGGATTCCTTTGGCACAGAAAAATAAATCAGCAGAAAAACGGCACCGCAAAAGCGAAGAACGCCGCCTGCGCAACAAATCGGCAAAAAGCGCGGTTAAAACCAGCGTAAAGAAATTTGTTGTTCTTGCACAGAAAAAAGACCCGGCAGCCGAAGCGGCATTAAAAGAAATGATTAAAAAAATTGACACTGCCGCAGGAAAGGGAATAATAACGAAAAATGCGGCAGCCCGAAAAAAATCGAGGATGCAACGGTATTTTAACGGTATTAAAGCATAACGAAAAATGCCTGACCTTTCACGTCAATCGGGAAAAATCACAAAAGCCGACATTATAGATGCTCTTTATGAAAAAACCGGGATGAATCGAGGCGAGATTCGCAATACGATTGATCTTGTTTTTGATAAAATAAAGGAAGCCCTGATGAACCGTCAGGGAATTGAACTGCGCGGCTTTGGCTCTTTTGACGTAAAGATCCGAAAAGCGCGGGCGCGGGCGCGAAATCCAAGAACAGGCGAAAGTATCGCCAGCCATCCCCATGGTATAGTTGTTTTCCGATCCGGCCGCGAACTAAAACAGGCTGTTTGGGCAATCAATGATGATAAAAAAGAATAAATCAATTTTTTTACACTTTGGACTTATTGTTTTAGCATCATTGCTTTTTGCCGCGTCTTTTCCCAATCCCGTCTTTATACGCGGCATTCCCTTTTTCGCATGGTTTGCATATATCCCAATCCTTATAGTTATCAGTAAATATAATCTTCCGGTTTGCGCAGGCTGGGGCGCAATCTATGGTTTTATCACTTATTGTTTATTTAATTATTGGCTTGGAAATTTTCATCCTTTGGCAGGAACAATCGTATATACGATATACCTGCTTTATATGGCTGTTGTTTTCCTGCTGTTAAAACTTGCTGCCCTTTTATTTCCCAACCGTTCATATCTTGTCCAATGGATAATTTGGCTTGCTTATGAATATTTGCGTACCAAAGGATTTCTGGGCTACCCCTACGGAATCACGGGTTATTCACAGTGGCAGATGATACCGTTAATTCAAATCGCAAGTATCACAGGCGTTTGGGGCGTAAGCGCTCTTGTTACATTTCCGTCTTTTTGGATTGGGGAAGCGCTAAAACAAGAAGAAATTTTACCACGAACCAACACGAACCAACACGAACGGAAGAAAAGGTTTTTTAATTATCTTCGTAAAGAAAAAGTATCTGCTGTTGTTTGGGCGGCGGCTTTTGCGGCGGTTCTTGTTTTTGGATTTGTTTCCGGCAAAGATTTTTCTTCTTATCCAACTGCGCAGATTGCGCTTATCCAGCATAATTCCGATCCGTGGGAAGCAGCCCGGGCGCCCGCTTCATGGCAGGTAGCCGCAGCTTACCGCAAAGACATGGAAACCTTAATTCGGCTTTCCGATGAAGCGCTGGATTCCGCCCCAAAACCGCAATTGGTAGTTTGGCCGGAAACGGCATTTATCCCGCGAATCTACTGGCATACTACATACCGTGACGATCAAGTTTCATGGGCTATAGTAAGGGATCTTCTGGAGTATCTTTCTGCACAGGATGTCCCCTTCCTGATTGGCAACGATGATGCACGCATGGACAGGTCGATTAATCCCGATGCATCCGAAAAACACCGGGTCGATTACAATGCGGCAATGCTCTTTGAAAATGGAATTAATACGGCAACTTACAGAAAACTGCACCTGGTTCCATTTACCGAACATTTCCCGTATAAAAAACAATTTCCCTGGATATACAATGCTCTGGAAAAAGCTGATACGCATTTTTGGGAAAAAGGCAGTGAAGAGACAGTTTTTGAAGGACCCGGATTTACCTTCTCTGCTCCTATTTGTTTTGAAGATACCTTCGGCTACTTGTCAAGAAACTTTGTCCGCAGGGGAGCCGATGTCCTCGTAAACCTTACAAATGATGCCTGGGCAAAAAGTTTGCCGTCGCAGTACCAGCATCTTTCCATGGCAGTCTTTAGAGCGGTGGAAAATTTCCGCCCAATGGTCAGATCTACCGTTTCAGGGCAAACCTGCGCTATTGATCCAACGGGCAGAATAACGGCAGAAGCGCCCCCTTTCGCGGAAACCTGGCTAAATGTTACAATACCTCTGGTAAAAAAAGACACAATTTATACGCGATACGGCGATTATCTTGGTATTTTCTTTGTTTTAGCGGCTGTTACATTATTGCTTTCCTGCGCAGTATGGTGTACAATAAGAAAACTAAGGAACAGGGGACAGACGCAATGAATGCCCAAAAAAAGATACTTATTGCCGATGACGAAACCGTAAATCTGGATTTTTTCGAAGTAATGTTATCCAAGCTCGGTTTTGTGGTAGAAAAATGCGATAATGGTCCTGATGTCCTGGAAAAAGTAAAAAAATTCCATCCTGACCTTATAATTCTTGACAATATCATGCCCGGTATGACCGGCCGCGAAATAACAAAAGTTTTAAAAAAAGATCCGGATTACAGCGATATTTCCATCATTATGCTGTCAGCTCTTGATGATGTAAAAGACAAGGTAGCGGGCTTTGAAGCAGGTATCGACGACTATATAACAAAACCTTTTAATTTTACCGAAGTGCTGGCAAGAATAAACGCGGTTTTACGCAATCGGGCATTGCTGGATCAGATAAAGGTACGGGAAACCCGCCTTGCTCTTGCGGAAGAATTAAACGAGGATTTAAAGGAAAATCTGTCTGTTTTTATAAGAAGTATAGACGATCTTGACAAGGCAATTACATTGATTTGCGAAAATGCCTCGCACAGCGAATCTCTTATGAACCAGATAAAACCTGCAAGCGAAAAGATACTGTCGGTACGTAAACATATAGCAGCCCTTGACGCAAGGATTGAAAAAACCATAAATGAATGGGATAATCTTAAAAAGGACGAGATAGGGCTTCCTGTTCTGGAAAGCCAAATACGAAAATTATTGCATCAGGAACAATAAAAAAAGAGGACGTAATGCCCAAACGGGATGGAAAAAAGAAAGATAAAAATGAAGTTGTAGTTTTGGGTAAGACTACCAGTTTCACCGGTATACTAAAATTCGAAACTACATTGCGCATTCAGGGAGTGTTCAGGGGAACGATAGAAGCGGGGGGAGATCTTATCGTAGATAAGGAAGCCGTTGTAGAAGCAGATCATATAACGGTAGGTTCCCTGACTGTTTTTGGAAGTATTTCCGGCACTGTACATGCGGTAAACAAGGTTGATATGATGAGCGGAGCAAAAGTTCAAGGGGACGTAAGCGCCGCGCATTTGCGTATTGCAGACGGCGTTCTTTTTGAAGGCAAATGCAAAATGACCAACATAGAAAAAGATATAGAAATTTTTCACCGTCCAACGGAAGAAATAAAAGCGGATTTACAGCGGACAAATGTTAGAATGTGATCTGGAGCTTACAGCCCAAAAAACGGCGGAAGAAGTAATGGAAAAGCTAAAAAGCCTTTCACTTACGCTTGCCTTATCTGAATCCTGCACCGCAGGGCTTGTATCAGGATTACTTGCAAATACCAAAGGCGCTTCCGGCGTATTGTGGGGCTCCTATGTATGTTATATGCAGGAAGCAAAAATAAAAATGCTTGGACTGGACAACGATGAGCTTACGGCATACGGTCTTGTAAGCCGTGAAACAGCCGTTTCTATGGCTAAAAGCGCATTGCAAAAAAGCGGCGCTGATTTTTCTGCTGCCATTACAGGTCTTGCGGAACCGGAAGGCGACGGCAGGGTACGCGGAGGGACTGTCTGGGCTGCTATAGCCGTGCAAAACGGGGAAATTTCTGCAAGGGAATTTCATTTTACGGGCTCCAGAAATGCCGTCCGTATCAGCGCAGCAATTGCGGTACTTGAAATGCTGGGACAATTATGTCAAGACATTTATGTCAAAACAATTTATGACAAGGGACTTGACATAAATAAAAAAAATATATAGAGTAGGAGTATCCTGGCTGTCGTATCATGAATCAAATTAAAATAAAAAAACTGGTAAAATCTGTCACCCTTCTGTACGGGAAAGACAATCCAATAGGTGGTTAAAATGGCAATCATTCGAAAAAGTAAAAAAACAGAAATAAGCGATCCGGGGATCCCCCCAAGCGAAAACGCGGATAATCCGGCAGCCGAGAACGAAGGAGATAACTCCTCAAACGGCGATAAACAGGGCCGTGTTATCGTAAGAGGCAAAAGAACTGATCGGGATTCAAACGGCGAATCGGCAGATGAAGGCATATCCGAAAATCTATCGGCTATTCCCAAATTGCCTTCCATGCCGTATCTGTACGGTAAACCTACTCCCCGTCAGGATCAGGATAACAGCAAGCCGCGTCTTACCATCAATGAACTGATCAGGCTTAATATGAAAGATTTACGCGAGCTTGCCACAAGTTACAATATTACCCATGATGACATGGTTGTTCTTAAAAAACAGGAAATCGTTTTTGCTATTCTTAAAGCGCATACAGAAAGGGGCGGTATCATTTATGCCTACGGCTCTCTGGAAATCCTTCCGGACAGTTACGGGTTTCTGCGCAGCCCGCAGAATTCATATTTACCGGGTCCCGATGATATCTATATCAGCCCCAGCCAAATCCGGCTCTTTGCGCTTAAAACCGGCGATACGGTGTACGGCCAGATACGCAGCCCAAAAGAAGGCGAGCGTTTTTTTGCAATGCTAAGAGTAGAAACTGTCAATTACGATGATCCTACTGTCGCTCAAAACCGTATCCCCTTTGACAATCTTACTCCGTTGTATCCAAACCACAAGCTCGATCTGGAAACCGCTACAGAAGGCGTCAGCGAAAGAATCATCAATCTGTTTTGCCCTATCGGCAAAGGTCAGCGTTCGCTTATCGTAGCGCCGCCCAGAACCGGTAAAACCATCATGATGCAGAGAATTGCAAACGCTATCACAAAAAATCATCCGGAAGTTTACCTTATCGTCCTGCTCATTGATGAGCGCCCCGAAGAAGTTACCGATATGGAACGCACTGTACGCGCGGAAGTAATTTCCTCCACCTTTGACGAACAGGCTACACGCCATGTTCAGGTTACCGAGATGGTTTTGGAAAAAGCCAAGCGTCTTGTGGAACATAAAAGAGATGTTGTTATCCTTTTGGACTCCATCACCCGTCTTGCACGCGCTTATAATCAGACTGTCCCTACATCAGGGAAAATCCTCTCCGGCGGCGTCGATTCCAATGCCCTGCACAAGCCTAAACGTTTCTTTGGAGCAGCCCGCAATATCGAGGAAGGCGGCAGTCTTACCATCATTTCTACCGCTCTCGTGGAAACCGGCAGCCGTATGGACGAAGTAATTTTTGAAGAATTTAAAGGTACCGGCAATATGGAAATTAACCTGGACAGGCGTATTTCTGACCGCCGTGTATACCCGGCTATCAATATTAAGAGATCCGGCACCAGAAAGGAAGAACTTCTCCTTTCCGAAGACGAAATCCAGAGAATTTGGCTGCTGCGCAAGGCAATCAACGATATGGACGATGTTGCCATGATTGAACTGCTAGTTGACAAAATGAAAAAAAGCAAGAATAATGAAGCATTCTTAAGATCCATGAACACCGGTACAGGCGGCATGGATTAGTCCTTAAACCTATAAGCGTAAACGCTTATTTAGGAGTTGGACAATTTTTGGAGGATATATGAGAAACGGAATTCATCCCAAGTACGAAATGACAAAAATCACCTGCGCGTGCGGTAATATTATCGAAACCCGCTCCACCACCAAGGATATAAAGGTAGAAATTTGCTCTTCCTGCCACCCCTTCTTTACCGGCAAGCAAAAGCTTGTTGATACGGCGGGGAGGATTGAACGGTTTAGGAAGAAATATAACATAAAGGACTGATAAACGACATTTCACCGCAGGTGAAACGTCGCTTATCAGCGCGCTAAGCGACATTTTTAAATGCCCGCAAGGCGGTCATTTAAAACCATCGCCTAGCGCAGCGGTTTACGGAGCGGCATGGGCGCCTTACGGCACCAGCCGCTCTTACATTTCGCCTGCGGCGAAACGTCGTAAACCGCCATAGAGAGGGGTTGCCGCCTTCGGCGTTACCGCCTGTACATCTGACCACTAAGGTGGTCAGACGTCGTAAACCGCCATTTGCGGGCGGTTGCCGCCTTTGGCGTTACCGCCTGGGTGGCTTTGGCGCTGTTTCGCCTTCGGCGTTTCCGCTTGGATAGCTACAATTATATTCCGAACCCTAAAGCTAAACCCATGATAATGCCTCCCTGGGCGATGATATAGGGCAGCATTGTAATAAAATTGAAATGTTTTGGTTTTCCGTTAAAGAGAAGATACGCCATGAATGAATCAGAAAAAAGAAATACTATACTTGATGCAAAAACAAGAATCCCTGAAAAGCCGGGTTTGGCAAGCATTAGCTGAAGTGCGAATATACTCATCAGCATTATCACTATGGCATAGACAGCAACCGGAATTTTCATTGGCTTTGGAGCATTCAGCATTTTTAAGAGAATAATTGTTACGGGAATAGCGATGCCAACGGAAATGATCAGTGTTAAGTTATTGATGCTTCCTGCAAGGATAATAAAGGCAATAATATAAAAAATATGACCTATCAGAAACGCTGCTAATCCTAATCTGAAAAAGAGGGGTTTTTCTTTTTTGACAAGAAATACATCGCCAGCCCAGCTAAAGATGATGGCGGCAATTACCGGGAAAAATACATTCTCTCCTGCCGCAACAATGTAAAAAAGAAGCAATGCCGGCATAAGACAGCATTTTGTGATTATCCGCAAAGTCTCTTTAAAAAAGAGGGCGCACACCAGATTGACCAATCCGGTAAAACAATAAATTCCAAAGGTTATCATGTTTAAAATTATATCAGAAAGAATTGGTTTTGTAAAGAAGAATTATTTTGATATTAGTTTATTTCGGGTCATTTTTACATTAGCTTTAATCCCATTTCTTTCATGAATTTTCCGTTATTTACAATTTTATTTTCTTTCAGGATTATGTTTTTATAACTTTTAGTTAATTTTTCAAGCAGTTTTATTTTTTCTTTTGCATCTTCTGCATATAATGATTCTGGATATTCATTTATTACCCTGTTAAAATAATATTCAGATAATTTAAATGATACATATATTTTATTAAAAACATTTGATAATTCTTCGTTAGACTTTGTTTCAAATGTTGTATCCGGGTTTCTTTTGTAAAAATAATTTGGATGAATGTTTTTATAGTATTTTATACCCAATTTATAATAAACATAATCTTGCTTTATATATTCAGATTTATTCATATTATTGTTTTAATTCATTAATTTTTCTAATAAATTCTTCTGAGTTTTGCATACTGAATAGTACTACAAAATCCCTGGTTGGCATTAATAAGACATTTTCTTTATTTGTTAAATATACCAATGCTCTTTTGCCATTTTTTAATTTCATCCAGCCTAAATAAAAATTCGGTAACCCTATTCCATTTGTTCTGATTAAAACATTATATTCATTATTTTGATTTAAATTTATTGTTTGAATATCATTTATTAAAATATCGCTTATTGGTATTTTTCTGCTGTAAAGAAATGTTTTTATTATTACATCATTGTTTTTTATTAAAATACCTGTATGTTTCATAGAATATAAGTATCCTATAATTAAACCAATTAAAACCATTACAAGAATTATTAAAATAATAACCGGTATTATACTCAGGAACCCCTTGGGCTGTGTCATTGTCTCAAAAAATAAAATATTTTCCATTTATTCCTCCGTTACTTGCGCAAAATATTTTCCACTATCCTAAAATACTCCCTCTGCTGCTGCTTTAGCAGTGCCGGTACATCCAGCGGGAAAGGGCAATGTTTGGTGCAATGTCCGCAGTTTGTGCAGTTGTCGATGCTGCGCATATTGTCCTGCCATTCCTGTGTGATAAAATGTTCCTTTACTGCCCTGCCAAGTAAAAATGTAATGCGCGCTGCATTGTTGATTGGAATGCCGGCAGGACAGGGCAGACAGTATCCGCAGCATCGGCAGAAATTACCGCCTAGTTCTTTTTTATCGGCTTCTATAGCGCTTTGCATAACATTGTCAAACGGCGGGGGGTCATTTTCGTACGATAAAAATTCTTCCAGCTCGGACATTTTTTGCATACCCCAAATTGGAACTACATTAGTAAATTGCCTGAGATACGCAAAAGCGGCTTTTGCATTGGTTATAAGGCCGCCGCATAAACCTTTCATTGCAAGATAACCAATATTGTGTTCACGGCAAAGATCAACAAGGAGGAGCTCGTCATCGGAGGACAGATAAGATAATGGATACTGCAAAGTATCGTAAAGACCCGATAATATCGATTCTTTAGCCCGATCTTTACTGTGTGATGTTATACCGATGTGCCGGATTTTTCCCTGCGCTTTTGCTTTTAAAAGACAATTATAGATACCGTCCTCTCCATCCGGACGCGGTACAAACGGAGGATTATGCACCTGAAAAATATCGATATAATCGGTTTTTAGCATTTTTAAACTGTTATCGATATTTGCCGTGATTTTTTCCGCAGAAAGCGGGGATGATTTTGTGCATATCACAATATTATGACGCACATCATGAAGAGCAATGCCCAATCGTTCTTCGCTGGTTGTGTATGAATTTGCAGTATCATATAAAGTAACGCCGTGATCATACGCATGCTTAAGCATTGCGGTACTTTCCCCGAATGGAATACGCTGAATGGGAATGCAGCCGAATCCTGTGCGGCTTACTGTAAGTCCGGTTTTACCGAATACTGTCTGTTGCATAAAAACTCCTTGTAAGTATATACCAGATAAGGTATTAGAAACAATGCCGGACATCACCCCCTCTATTTTACCGGTTTTTTTTCCTCTATTTTATATGGAAAACAGCCTCTATTTTATTGACAAAACACCCTCTATTTTATATACTCTAAGATATGAAATTAAGAAACCCTGAGTACAAAGACCGTCTGCTTGATAAACAGCTTAAAAATCACCTCCGTGCTTTTGGTGCAGTTGAAATTGTCGGCAGCATGTGGTGCGGAAAAACGTGGATGGCGGAAGCCCATGCCGAAAGTAAAATCAATCTTTCAAACTTTAAAACCAGAGAAATAATCGAAGCAGATCTCAGCTTGGCTTTTGACGGCGGAAAACCTCATGTGATTGATGAATGGCAGGAGATTCCTGCGTTATGGGACGAAACGCGCCTTGCTGTTGATGCTGCGGCTGGCAAGCGAGGGCTGTTTATTCTTACCGGTTCCTCAACACCCAAGAAAGAAGAGACGGTGCATAGCGGAACCGGCCGTATATCCCGTATTCATCTTAGACCGATGAGTCTCTTTGAGACAGAGGATTCAAATGGTTCTGTTTCGCTTGGCGGATTATTTGAAGGGCGTTTTAAAAAAGCTCAAGTTCAAACAGACTTACGCAGAATCGCAGATTTAATCTGTAAAGGAGGATGGCCCGGGGCTTTACATATAGAGCCGGATGCTGCGCAATTAATTCCAAATCAATATCTTGACACATTGATTTCTTCCGTTGGTAAAAAAGGAGAGGCAAACGAGTACAGGCTAAGACGCTTCCTTGTCTCACTGGCAAGAAACTCCGGGCAAGCTGTAACATATCAGACAATAGCAAGTGATATTATTGAGGGCAATATTGACAGTAAAAATGAGCTAATTTCACAGCTGCAAATAGAATCACTTTTTACTGTATTAAAAGAACGATTCATTATCGAAGATTTATGCGGATGGGACGCTCCAGTACGTTCAAAATCACGGGTACGAATTAAACCAAAACGCTGTTTTGTTGATCCATCACTTACTGCTGCGCTGCTTGGTGCAAACAAAGACCGGCTGCTTCAAGATGGGCAGTTATTTGGAAAATTATTCGAAGAGTTAGTTTTACGCGATTTAAGAATTTATGCATCATGCATGGAAGGTGCGCTGCCCGATCCGGTTAAATATTACAGGGACTCTGATAATCTGGAAGTCGATGCGATCATTGAACTTAGGGACGGACGTTGGGCAGGAATCGAAATAAAACTGAGCGAAAATAAGGCAGAAGAAGGCGTTAAAAATTTGCTGCGCCTAAAAAACAAGATAATGTCTAATCCGATGGCGCGAAATCCGGAACCGGCTTTTTTAGCTGTAATAACCGGCAAAGCCGATTTTTGCAGAAAAACACCCGATGGGGTTTATATATTACCTTGCACTTCACTTACTGCGTAACAGTTGGTATTACAGAATTTCGATTAAAAAACTGCTTGGTGTTTTTTTATCTTTAAAATCTTCGTCTGTTATCTTTTTTTCCAGATTAGTTACGCGTACTCCAGGCATTGTTTCCAATTCGGCAGCCGTTGGAGTATTTCGCCGGATGTTGACGCTAAGAAAGATTTTTCCGCCCGCAGATAGCAGTTTTATACACTTGCCAAGCATTTCTGTTAAGTCGCGCTGCAAGTCAAAATTATCTGTCATCTTTTTGGAATTGGAAAAAGCAGGAGGATCCAGAATAATAATATCCCAGCGCATCTTTGCGTCAATGGCTTTTTCCAGAAATTCCAGCACATCAGCGCGGATAAGCCTATGAATACCAGGGCTCCTGCCCATACTGCCCTTTTGTTCAAAAAAATCCCACTGCTGCAATAAACTGGCAGACATTCCGTTCAGCGAAAAATTTTCCCGCGCCCAATTTTGATAGGTATTGGAAAGATCGACAGAGTCGGTGGAAACAGCGCCTCCTGCCGCCGCGTACACAGAAAAAGAGCCGGTGTAGGAAAAGAGGTTCAGTATTTTTTTACCGTCAGCTTCTGCGCGAACCATGTCTCTTAAAAGACGGCGGTCAAGGAAGAGGCCGGTGTCAAGGTAGTCAGATAAATTTACTTTAAAAGCAAGACCGGCAGGACCGCCGGCAGGACCGCCGGCAAGGCCGCCGGCAGGGCCGCCGGCAGGGCCGCCGGCAGGGCCGCCGGCAGGGCCGCCTTCGCTCACTATTTTTTCAAAATGCGCATCGCTTATTTTTTCATATTGAGAAATGCCTCTTTGCCGCTCGCGCTGTTTTAAAAATACGCAATCCAAAGAAATTCCAAAAGCGGCGGCAATACTCTCTTTCATAACAGAAAGCCATTGCTCTTCGTCACCTGCGTCTTTTTCATAGGGACGTTTGTAAAGAGCGCCGGAAATCGCCCAATCAGAGACGGAAGCGCAGTCCCCGTAAAAATCCAAAACCAGCGGTATTTCGGGAATATCTTTATCGTAAAGTCTGAAAGCGCCAACACCTTTTCTCTGCGCCCATTTTTTAAGATGGCGAAAACGTTTTTGCAAACGATTTGCAAGCATTTGCGCCTGCGATGCGGTTTTGTCTTCCATAGGTGTCATTGTAATAACATTGCTCCTAAAGTACAATAAACCATGGCGTTAAACATTACCCCGGTTACGAATCACCGCGAACGGGAAAAGGGTTTTATTGTGTATCCTGTGTATTCGAGGAGATCCAAAGGATTATCTATTGGAATAAATCTGTATCCTGATAAAAAAAACTGCCTGTTTAACTGCCCCTACTGCGAAGTATTTCCTTTTTCCGGCAATGCAGAATTTTCACTTGAACAGATGGAAAACGACCTGCGTGAAGCAATTACCGGTGCTCAAAAACAGAATATCGATATTAAGGACATTTGTTTTTCCGGCAACGGAGAACCAACCCTCTCCCCCGCTTTCCCGCAAGCGTTGGAATTGGCAGTTAAAATACACAAAGAAACAGCTCCTTCCTGCGAATTGGTTGTTATAACAAACGGCACAGGTCTTTTACAGCCTTTTGTTTTTTCGCTGCTCAAGGAAACCGCACAATCATGTAAAATGCTTAATATCTGGCTAAAATTGGACGCCGGCACTCCAGACTGGTATCAAAAAATGAACCGCTCTTCTGTGCCCCGCGAAAAATTAATAGAAAAGATAAAAGAATTTACAGCTTGTACCCCTGTAACAATACAGACCATGCTTTGCATGATAAACGGCGAGCCGCCGCCGCAAACAGAAGCGCAGGCATGGGAAGCTCTGGTTTGCGAACTAAAAAACATCCGCAAAGTGCAGATTTACGGAAAAGCCCGCCCAGCCCCGGAAGACCCTGCTGCCTCCGAATTACCCGCAAATTATCTTGAAGAGCGCGCTGCGTCACTTCGCAGTAAATTTGCAGAAAACGGAATATCAACCACCGTAGAAATCTACCTATAAAGCCTCTGCGTTATTCAAACTATTAACTTTTTGTCCGGCAGCGGGGCGGGCTGCGGGCTGGGAAAACAATTTTTGTCGTTCCCTGCGTAGAAGACCTGCATCCAAAGGATGCTGGGCTTCGGAGCAGACTCTTTACAAATGTTTTCCCAGCACGCAGACCGCCCCACTGCCGGACAGAGAGCCAATATATTTATTTGAATTAGGCAAAAAAAAGACCTGGTTTGGAAGCAACGCCGCCAGAAACCAGGTCTTTTTTTATAAAACGGTTTTTTTTACATTACAGGTGCTTTTGCAGGAGCTTTTTTGGCTGCTGCTTTTTTCTTGGCAGGAGCTTTCTTGGCTGCTGCTTTCTTTGCAGGAGCTTTTTTAACTGCTGCTTTTTTCTTTGCAGGAGCTTTCTTTACTGCTGCTTTTTTCTTTGCAGGAGCTTTCTTGGCTGCTGCTTTCTTCTTGGCAGGAGCTTTCTTGGCTGCTGCTTTCTTTGCAGGCGCTTTTTTTGCTGCTGCTTTCTTTGCAGGAGCTTTTTTCGCGGCTGGTTTCTTTGCGGCTTTCTTTGCCGCAGGCTTCTTCGCGCCGGCTTTCTTCGCGGCTGGTTTCTTTGCGGCCTTCTTTGCCGCAGGTTTCTTCGCAGATGTTACTGCCATTTTCTTTTCCCCCATTATAGGTTTTTTACTGCCCTTCACCTTGGCAGTGGCGGGATTACCAGTCTTCGCTGTATCCCCTCCCTTTATACTCAATCCGGCTTTTATAACCGCTTGTGCGCCTGCAAGACGCGCTAACGGTACCCGGAAGGGTGAACATGATACGTAGCTGAACCCTGCTCTATAAAAGAATTCTATAGAGGCAGGATCGCCGCCGTGTTCCCCGCAGATCCCAATTTTAAGATCTGGTTTTGTAAATCTTCCTTCTAAAATCGCGTGTTCGATCAGTCCGCCGACTCCGTTTTGGTCAATTGTCTGGAAAGGTTCGTCATCAAGGATGTTTTTCTGGAGATAAATAGGCAGGAATGAAGCAACATCATCGCGGCTGAAGCCGAAAGTCATTTGTGTAAGATCATTTGTTCCAAAACTGAAGAAATCTGCATATTCTGCGATGCTGCCTGCGCGAATTGCCGCGCGGGGCACCTCGATCATCGTGCCGATATGCACCGGAACTGTAACACCGGCGGCTTTAAACACATTTTCAAGGATTTTTTCCGCATTCGGACGCAGGAATTTGAGTTCCCTGTGAGTAACGATAAGCGGAATCATAATTTCAGGATTTACCGGAATCTTTTGTTTTGCACAATCTGCCGCTGCAAGAGCGATTGCTTCCACCTGCATATCGTAGATTTCAGGATACGTAACCGCTAAACGGCAGCCGCGATGACCCAGCATCGGGTTGCTTTCTACAAGAGTGCCGATTTTAATAGTTAACTTGTTAACATCCAGCTTTAAGTGACCTGCAAGCTCTGCAATTTCTTCCTTTGAGTGCGGAACAAATTCGTGAAGAGGCGGGTCTAAAAGCCTTATTGTTACAGGACGGCCTTCCATAGCTTTAAAAATACCAAAGAAATCCTTTTGTTGCAATGGCAGAATCTTTTTTAATTGCGCTTTTCTTTCTTCTTCTGTCTCGGAAAGAATCATAGCGCGGAAATGTATAAGTTTTTCTTTTTCAAAGAACATATGCTCTGTACGGCAAAGTCCAATACCCTGAGCGCCGAAATCAAAAGCGCGTTTTGCATCATCCGGCTGATCGGCGTTGGTTCTTACATCAAATCCTTTTACTTTGCCGCGAACCGCTTTTGCCCTGACATCATCGCACCATTTAAGGAAAGTATCCATTTCTTTGGAGATTGCAGGCGCTACAAGCGGCATTTTGCCTTCGTATACTTCGCCGGAAGAACCATCTATGGTGATCCAGTCGCCTTCTTTAAAAAGTTTTCCGCCGATTTCAACCGTGCCGTCGCCGTTTAAAACAACGCCTTTTGCGCCGACGATACAGGGAGTACCCATTCCGCGCGCAACAACAGCGGCATGACTTGTTTTACCGCCGGTTGATGTAAGAATACCCTGTGATGCAACCATTCCGCCGATATCTTCCGGGCAGGTTTCCTTGCGGACAAGCATTACTTTTTCGCCTCTTTCGTGCCAGCTTTCAGCATCTTTTGCGGTGTAAACAATTCTGCCGGAAGCGGCGCCGGGGGATGCATTTAATGCTTTAGTAAGGGCTTTTGCTTCTTTTTGGGCTTTTGTATCGATCATCGGGTGCAGTAATTGATCAAGATGACCGGGTGTTACACGGGAGATAGCGGTATTTTTATCGATTAAGCCTTCTTTTACCATATCAATGGCGCATTTTACAGCGGCAGTTCCCGCGCGTTTGCCGTTTCTGGTTTGCAGAATATAAAGAACTCCCTGCTGTACGGTAAATTCCATATCCTGCATATCTTTAAAATGCTTTTCAAGTTTATTTTTAATACCTACAAGCTGTTTATAAATAACAGGATTCTTTTTTTCCAGTGTAGAAATTCTTTCCGGAGTTCTGATTCCCGCAACAACATCTTCGCCCTGCGCATTCATCAGATATTCGCCGTAAAAAATATTGACTCCGGTGCTTGGATCGCGGCTAAAACATACGCCTGTACCCGAATCTTCGCCGAAATTACCGAAAACCATTGATTGAATGTTAACAGCAGTCCCTTTAAGCCCTTTAATATTCTCGATCTGGCGGTATTTAACGGCTCTGTCGTTCATCCATGAGCCAAAAACCGCATTTATGGAACCCCAAAGCTGATCCATCGGGTTTTGCGGGAAATCTTTGCCTGTATCTTTTTTTATGATTTTTTTGTATTGATCTACAAGTTTTTCCAGATCTGACGCTGAAAGATCGGTATCTAACTCCGCTTTTCTGTCTTTTTTCATTGCTGCAAGGGCTTCTTCAAAGTGATCGTGGTCCACACCCATTACAACATCGCCGTACATCTGAAGAAAACGCCTGTAAGCATCCCATGCAAACCGCGGATTTCCCGTTTTATCGGCAAGTCCCTTAACAACTTTGTCGCTCATCCCAAGATTAAGGATAGTATCCATCATGCCCGGCAGGGATGCTGCCGCTCCCGAACGGACAGAAACCAAAAGCGGATCGCTCGGATCGCCCAGTTTCTTTTTCATTGATGCTTCAAGTTTTTTAAGATTTGCTTCGACTTCTTCTTTTAATCCGGCAGGATATTTGTTTTTATTTTCATAATAAGCAGCGCAAACGTCTGTAGAAATTGTAAAACCCGGCGGAACCGGTATGCCAAGATTAGTCATCTCGGCAAGATTGGCGCCCTTACCTCCCAATACTAATTTCATCTTTGCATCTCCCTCGGCTTTGCCATTGCCGAAGAAATAAACATTTTTCTGTTTAGCCATTAACTACCTCCATAGTTTCTTATGACCACTATAACAACTTTATTTTTTTTTTGCAAGCTGTTATTATAATATTATGAACTATCTTGACCTTCCTGTCTACAAAAATAAACAAATAATTTTATCGGCGCTGGAAAATAATCAGGCGCTTGTCGTGGAAAGCCCTACAGGTTCCGGCAAAACAACACAGCTCCCCGTTATACTTTACGAAGCCGGATACGGCGCACAGAACGGAATCATCGGGGTGACTCAGCCAAGACGGATAGCGGCGGTGTCTGTAAGCGAATTTATCGCGCGTCAAACGGAAAATTCCATACCCGGACTCATCGGATATAAGATGCGTTTTGCGGATCAAACCAATCAAAAAACCAAAATTAAAATAATGACGGACGGAATTCTGCTTCAGGAGATGAAACTTGATCCCTGGTTATCAAAATACAGCGTATTAATCGTCGATGAAGCCCATGAAAGGAGCTTAAATATTGATTTTATACTCGGTTTACTCAAGCGAGTCATGGAAAACCGGCGTGATTTCAAGGTAATTATTTCTTCTGCGACAATAAATGCGGAAGTTTTTTCCGAATATTTCGGAGAATGTCCGATTGTCAAGATTGATGCGCAGCGTTTTCCGGTTACAGTGATATATGATGCGGTGAATAGCGTGCAAAGCGGAGGATTTAGAGAGAGAAATAGCGCAGAAAACAGCAATTCAGAGGCTATTTTGATGAAAATTGAAGGTATTACTACACGATTTATCGAAGAAAAGCGTGAAGGAGATATTTTGGTGTTCCTTTCTGGAGAAAAAATGATTAAAGACTGCATGAATCGGCTTACATTCAGTTCTGTTGGGAATTTTTTACATCTTATTCCGTTATACGGACGGCTTGGGAAAGAAGAACAGGAAAAAGTCTTTGAAGCTGCTCCAAAAGGTAAAACAAAAGTAGTTATATCCACAAATATTGCCGAAACATCCGTTACAATAGATGGAATCACCGCTGTAATTGATTCAGGACTTGCAAAATTAAACTGGTATAATCCGCGCACATTCACATCAAGTTTGATTGAACAGCCTATTTCCAAAGCATCGGCGAATCAACGCAAGGGACGCGCAGGAAGAACGCGGGAAGGAACATGTTACAGACTATACACACGTAAAGATTTTGAAAACAGATATCTTTATACCACAGAAGAAATTTTCCGCACAGATTTATCAGAAGTAATTTTAAGAATGGCAGATCTCGGCATAACCAACTTTGAAGATTTTGATTTTATCGCATCTCCCGATAAAGCAGGTCTTATCGGCGGAATTGAAACATTAAATCTGCTTGAAGCGCTAAAACCGGATCGCAGTTTGTCGAATACCGGCAAATTAATGACAGAATTCCCTTTAGCGCCCCGCCAATCACGCATAATTGTGGAAGCTATCCTGCATTACCCCGATGTTATTCGGGAAACAATCATTGCGGCGGCATTTTTATCAACACAAAGCCCGTATATCCTGCCGCCGGGAGAAGAAACCGATGCCCGCCAGGCTCATCACCGTTTCCGTGATGATGACGGCGATTTTATTTCGTACCTGAAACTTTTTAAATCTTACAATGATTCCGCCAATAAACTGAGATTCTGCGAAAAAAATTACCTTGATGAGCGCGCAATGGCAGAAATCGTGAATGTAACGTATCAGCTTGAAGAAATTCTCTCATCAATGAAGATTCCGGTACACGAAAGAACAAATCCATTGTCAAAAAACGAAATAAATGATTATCTGTGCTGTATCGGGCGCGGAATGATACAATTTGTCTGTGTGAGGGAAGGACAAGGAAGAAACGGCACATACCGCAGTTTAACGGCAGATAAAATCATAATTCATCCCGGTTCGGTAATGTTTCGCGCAGATCCTGCATTTATTGTCGCCGGAGAAATTGTCCGCACCTCAAGAATGTATGCAATGTCGGTTTCTCCGGTCTCAAAACAGGTTTTACATCGAATCCATCCCGACTTTTTCGCGCATGCAGGGTTTACACCTCCAACAGACCGCAAATCAAACAAACAGGAACGTGATTTATCTCCTAAAAAGTTAAAAAAAGCGCGCGATTTTACCAATAATATCAAAATAGAAAGCGAAGTATTCGAAATAATAACTGTTAAAGGAAAGAAAACTGTTCTGCTGCCCTGGGAAAAGCTCGAACGTATCCGCGAACACCTGTCCAACGAAACCGTGTATAAAGGTTTAAAAGGAAAAATAATCATAAAGAATCAATACAATCTGCTGGAAGGAGAAAAACTCGAACTAATACTTTCGTTAACGCCGACTTTGGATGTAAACGGCGCTTTTTCCCGCGGATGGCCGCGAAAAGAGAATTTTAACCTGCAGGAAAATTTTAATTCGCTTTTAAAACACCTCGACAGTCTTGCAAGACCTGTGGTATGGAAAAAAAACAGTAAAGATTTAGGATTTCTGGGACTTTTCACAGACGGAGAAGGAAATTTTTGGCTGAGGGCTTCACGCGGCTTTCATACCAGCCTGAACGAAAGCCTTTCCAGTCTTGAAACATTGATAGACGAACTTGATGAAGATGTCGATATCGAACAAAAACATATTGTGAATCAGTGTTACCGCAGGCTTTCGGACTATTTGGGATAGTAAATATTCAAAAAGCTTGACAAAAAAAACCAATATATAGATAATAATATTATTCCTGCCGGATTATTGGCGGGAAAATAGTTTAAGGGAGGCCTATTATGGCACAAGAAGGAATACTTGGGGGGCTCGACAACTCAAGTGATGCATTTAATTCCAGGTTCGAAGGACGCTGGTCGGAACAACAAGCAAGATTGATGTTGGCTTGTTTGGTTTCAATGGTAACATTTGGCATAGGAGCTTTTTGGGCATCCATGTGGTATTTACGCTGGATATATTCCAAATCCGTTATCAATGGCAAGAGACTTGAATTCAGGGCTACTGGAATGTCATTTTTCAAAAAATGGATTATATGGTTTCTTTTAACTTTGGTTACACTGGGAATATATGGTATATTCTTTGTACCAAGACGGTTTCAGGAGTTTCTTGCCGCAAACCTGTTCATTGAAGGTGAAACTGAATCTTTTACCTATAACGGCGGCGTAATAGAATCAATTATTGTCTTTTTTACCATTTTCTTTATGTGTCTTTTCTTTGCTCCTCTGTTGCTTTTTGCAGTATATCCTGCTTATTCAATCAATGGCCGCAAAGTAGCTTTTAAAGCAGGCGCAGGCGCAACCTTGATAAGAATCGTATGCTGGATGTTCATGCTCTGCATTCCTTTCTATTTCCTTGCATTACCTGTTTCTGTTAACAAATTTGCTCTTCTCAATACAACACTGGAAAACGAATAATTTTAACGGCTGACTGCGGAATATTCTGCGGTCAGTCTAAATATCCTTTACTACCTTTCTAGCCACCACAAATAATTCCCTTGTTTCGTGAATTTGCAGCTTGGAATACAGGTTTTTACGGTAACTTTTTACTGTATTTAGGGTATATCTTGTCTCTCTGGCAATATCATCGTTCTTGTAACCCAGCATAATTAACCCTGCAATATCCAGTTCACCCTCCAACAGCGTCTCAAAAGCATTGGTTTGCAGAATATCCCGCCAGTTTTTGTCCGGCTCCGGTGAAACCGGAATGGCGATTTCGCCGGCAGATTCGCCGGCAGGTTCGCCGACAGGCCTATATACAGAAGCTTTATTTCTGAAAGAAAACGACAGATACGGCTCAAGCATCAAATAAAGTATCACCAATGCCACAGCGATTACCAGATAGACGATATGCAGCATGATTGTATTACTGCGTAAAATATCCAGCAGTATTGAATGAACAAGTATCATGGAAAGATCAACGCCGATAATTGCGGGGGCGATAAATCTGGAGGGGTACCATTTGGCAAGCAATAAACCCACAAACGGGTTCATTATACAGCTTACGCTGCCTGCGCCCAGAAAAACTATCGCAACAAGAGAAAGCGACGGGACATAAAACGAGGCTATCGCCAATACAAACCCCATTGCCCCCATCGAGATAAATACAGTTAACATCCTAAAAGGCGTACTGCCGAAGATTTTCCACAGTGGATAAAACAAAATAAGGCAGATTGCTGTAGTTATATATAGAACAAACACGCCATGCGGTACTCCCTCGGCTACTGCATTGGCGAAAAGAATTAAACAGCAGGTCATACATGTCCACAATAAAACACCTGCAAACAGGCCTTTTGGCACCGGAAGCCCGTCTGTTTTTGTTACAGTGCGCGGCCAGACGCTGTCCGGAAGCCTAAAAAAGAAAAAAAGCATCATTACAAGAGCAATAACGGAAAAAAGGCGGAAAACCGGATATTCAATCTTAAAAAAGTCATTATGAAGGAAAGCAACAGAGATTTGAGTAATACCGTATGCCACCGATAGATGCAATATTGCCGTACGTTCAGAGAATAGCCCGATTATAATGGCGGTTTCAAAACCTACCATAAAACAACAGCAAAAAAACTGCAAATACAGCGCAATACTCAGCAAATCTGCCGAAAGCGGCAGGTATAAAACCAAGGCGGAAAACAGTGCGGCAGAAGCGGTAATTCGTTCTATACGCACGATTGTTTTTGGAATAAAAATCATTACAAGGATGGACAGTATAAAACCTGCAGAAATGATAACGGTGAGGGTAAAATCATCAATATATACGGGTAATGGCGTTCTTCCGTCTATGGACAGGGTTTCGGCTGAAAAATGAACCATCCCCATCTGCCATGCGGCAAACATGGCAAAACATATTAAAATTGGAAGCCGGAAATTCAGCCGTTTATTTTCATTTTCCGCCAGTAAAACCTGTCGATTATCCATTTATATAATTTTAAACAATAAACCGTAATCTTGCCACTAAAAAACACAAATATTTCGGTTAAATGTCCCCTTGCGGGGGGTATGTTTTGCATCACAAGTCCTTAAATTTGTAATATCTACAATATATAAAGTCAATCCATCAAAATTAAGGAGAAAAAAATGCAGAAAACAAAATTATTTTTAATTCTGAGTATCATGGCAATAATTGCTGTTGGTTTCTCAGGTTGTCCGGGCGAACCGGGCGGCAACGGCGGAGGCGATGGCGAATATATCGCGGTTTCCAGCCTGAATATCAGCGGCGGTTCAAGCAGCATTGCCAACACAGCAGAACAAACACTTACCGCAAATGCAAACTCCAATGCGCACAGCAGTTTAACGATTGAATGGACAAATAATAACAATAATGCGATTAAATTCATTGTCAACGGTAATGAGGCAAATACAGCGACAGGCACTACTGTTACAATCAGGGGAAAATTGGTTGCTGTTAATACAAGTGTTCAAATTACCGCTACGGCAACTACTACTCATCCGGACACCGGCGTACCGACAAATTTCCCCGCACATAGAAATATTACTGTAAATGCCCCGCCCGCAGAACCGATACCGTCAGCTAGCTGGCGCTTTGATGTCGCTCTTGCGGAAAGCCTTGGGTTGCCGAAAAACTCAACAAACACGGATCGTTACGATCTTTTAACAGAGAGAGCCCTTGAACCAAAAACGATGACCGGCGGTATCAATGTAGGAGTATCTTTAGTACCAATAACTACCGGAAGCAATATTTTACAGATACGTCCGGGTACTACAGCCGGTGTTTCAGGCGGTGCCATGCAGCCAAGCGGCGGAAATAACGTTGCTTGGGGGAAAATAACAGGGGTACCAGCCAATGTTAAAATCGGGGTTGAATTTAAATTTACCGATTCTGGTAATCCTACAGCCGAACAAACTTTGGCAGATAGAGGAACTGATCGTTATCCAATAATAACTATTGGCGCCCCTCCAACAACTGGAGCCGTTCCAACACAAATTAGAGACGGTACCGTACATGTTCAAGGTCAGGCTACTGTAGCAACAGCTAATATAGAAGTAACAAGCACTGGTACAGATATATTCCTTGGTATTAAGGAAAATATCCGTATTTTTGAAATAAAGATTTCTATCCTGGAAAGCCCGGCGTTAATATCGCTTTCGCTTTCGGCTGAAAAAAACACATTCTATGAAGGTCTGGATACCACGCTTACATATACAAGAAATCCATTAGGCGCGGCAGGTGAACTTGAGTGGGTTTATGACGAAGATTATTTTGAACTTACAGATTACGGAAACGGCACAGCCAAGCTCGAGGGTTTACAGCCAACAGGCGGTGCAAAACCAGTAATGATTCGGGCAAAAAACAACCATTCTATTAACAACACGGTCAGTATTACTGTAAACACCTTAACCGGCAATGAAAAATTTGTTGAATCTGTTACGATAGACAGCAATAATTTTGAACTTTTCTTAGGCAGTGCAACAACAACAAAACAGCTTAATGCAGATGTATTGCCGATAGATGCAGAAGACAAATCGTTAACATGGACAAGCGATACGCCTGGGGTGGCGACAGTTTCATCAACAGGGCTAGTAACAGCAGTGGCAAAAGGCTCTGCTATCATTACTGCAAAAGCCAATGACGGAAGCAATCAATCTGATTCTGTAACAGTTACGGTAAAACAATATGTTACGAGCATCGCAATAGGCACAAGCACCTGTAAATTCTGGCTCAATTTTGACGGCACCACAGGCGGAACAATAACAATAAACTCGGATTTATTAACCGTATTACCCGCTACCGCCAATGATCTTACAGTGACATGGTCAAGCGAAGACACAAATGTAGTTACAATCAACAATACAAATAGACTGGTTACAGCAACAGGTTTAGGTACAACAAAAATAAGAGCTACCGCCAATGACGGTTCCGGCATCTTCGGCACAGTTGATGTTGAAGTAATTAACTTTGCCGCAATTTGCGCCGAGTTTTCCGCGCCCCCTAAACACTGGGATTTTGGCGTTGACGCTGTAAGATTACCAGGTATAACAGGTTCTCATTCCATAGGCAATACTGCCGTTATAAGTTACGACGGTTTGACAATTTATGGCGCAAGAAGAAATGGCATGACATTGGCTACAGGTCAGTCAGCCGGAGATTCCCGCCTGCTTACAACTGGATCTTTAAACGGACAGGGCTCTACAAATAATAATTATGTTGTAATTGATAACGTACAAGGTCCCTTTACACTTATTGTTTTCTATAATGGCGGCGGTGAAACTACCACAGGAAGAAGCCTGAATATTGCAACTGCTCCAGGCGGAACAATGGATGCTACCAACGGGACTGTCCAAGATACATCAGAATTTGGATCACCTTTTGGTCTAGGACCAAACATGATCAGATATGAATATACAGGTCCGAATAAACTTGATATTGGTTTTCGTCAAATTGTCGGCGGCGTTAGGGTGCAGGATGTTTATCTTTTCTTGCCTTCTGCTACTGACGTTTTTGTTTCATCTGACAAAGCAAGCATTAAAGCAGGCGTAACAAGCGGAGCCGCGCCACAAACAGCGCAAATTACAGCGATTCAAGACGGCAGCAATGTTACCGAAACTGTAACATGGCACTTAAGAACCGGTCCCTCTTTTGAATCCACCCAATTAGGCACTGCTATTGCAAATATAAATCAAGCCGGACTTTTAACCGCCGGGCTTGATCTTGTTGCAGATTCAGTGGATGTCTATGTTTTTGCGGAAGCAGGCGAGCATATATCTGCTAAAGGGGCTAAGGTTACAATTACTAAGTGGGCACCACCACCGCCGCCAGAGATTTATACCTTTTCAGACTTTGATGTAGAAACTTTTAGTGCAGAAACAATTAGGAGAGGGTTAACTTTTGGAACTAATGCAACGATTGTGACAGGAAACGGAACTATAAATGGCACACAATACACTAGATCTTATAGATCAGGCGGAAATTATAGCGCAGGAGCACGATTCTTAGGTATTCCTGTTTCAGGTGCTGCAACGATCACTGTATTTGGTACATCAAACAATTCTACTGCTGTTACTGTTGTTGTTAACGGCTCAAAAATTAATAACGGTGGTTCTTGGACTAATTTTGAGCTCATAGGACAAGCTTCCAGTGTTACATACCCAACCTTGCCCTCATTTAAAGTCACGGCAGCACAAGCAGCGGGAGGTTTGGCAGTATTATGGGCGCCAAGTAATGTACGTATTTTCAGAATAGAAGTTCATTACGATTAAGAAAGAATAGTCTGCGAATTAACGCGGATTAACGCAGAGCTTTAAAGCTAAGCTTAATCCGCGTTTATTCACGCCGAACCGCGGGTTCGCAATCTGCGGACAGTAACTGGGGGAAAACGATATGAAACGGTTTTTACTTTTATTATCAGCGGTTGTAACAATTGCGGTTTTCGGCTGCATTGAGCCGGGAAACGGCGGCGAAACTATTCCTCTGCAAAATGTGGATATAGTTTTGTCAAATGTACACCTTGTAATGGGAGGAAGCCCCCTAACACTTCAAATTAACAAAGAGCCGGAAGATGCGACAGATACTCTTGTTTGGGAATCTGATGATCCGCTAAAGGTCAGCGTTAATCAAAACGGCGTGATTACGGCAGTGGATTTAACCGAAGAAGATGAAGTTAGGATTACCGTTAAATCAAGTGAAAACCCGGAAATTTTCGATGTATGTTATGTTTCTGTTATAAACGAAGAAGATTATACGCCGGTAACAGGCGTGAACCTTACGCCGCCAACCCTCAATCTTAAATTAAGAAAAACAGTCAGCGGTCAGCTAAACGCAGAAGTCCAGCCGCCGGAAGCAACAAACCGCAGTGTAATATGGGAAACCAGTAATGCTTCTGTCGCGGCAGTCAGCGTAAACGGATTGGTCAGCGCAGTAAGCGAAGGAACCGCTACAATCACCGTAAGAACTGCTGACGGCAATTTTTCCAAAACCTGTTCTGTTACGGTAGAACCCGCAGATGAAATTACCGGCGGAGATACCGTTAATATAATTGATCAAAGCGGCTGGCGGGAAACTCTTTTTGTTAAATGGGAAAAACTCGGCGGCGTTGAAAGATATAATGTGTATTACAAAGGTAATGGTATCAATAACTGGATTAAAATTGACGATCCGCTAATTCGCGAATACCAGGACTATTACCGCGCAGATATTCTCGGTTTAAAAGCAGGTACTTATGAAGTTGAAGTAAGAGCTGCTAATGATGAAGGCACCGAGTTTGGAAACTTCGGCAGCGTTGCAGGCATCAATGTTGAGGCGCATATCCGCTCCGGTTTTGCATTTGCAAATAACAAAATTCCCGGCGGATACAACATGGACGGCACGCCGAAAACCGGCGCGCGCATTATTTATGTTACCGAGCAAAATAAAGAAACCGTTACGCTTGCAATGCGCAGGCAGAACGCCGCAACAGAAACGCAGTTTACAGGTCTTCAGGAAATTCTAACCGCTTATGAAGGCGGCTATGAATCACGTCCCACAATTATACGTTTTATCGGCAGAATAAATGAAAAGAAAAATTCGCCGTTCTCCGACAAAGAAGGTTCTGTTATGATTAAGGGTAATTCAACCGCATCGAGACCTGTTAATGTAAACGGAATGAACCTGACTCTGGAAGGCGTGGGCGATGACGCAACCGCTTACGGATGGGGAATCAGAACCAGCAGGGCAAACGGCGTAGAAATACGAAACCTTGGCTTTATGCTGGGCAATACAGACCAAAAAGACGCAGTTGAATTAAACACCAGCAGTGTATATATGTGGGTGCACCACAACGACTTCTTCTACTGTATGCCGGGAAGCGCAAGTGATCAGAAAAAAGGCGACGGTTCACTGGATGTAAAGACCGGCGATTTTATAACTATTTCTTTTAACCATTTCTGGGATTCAGGAAAATCAAATCTACTTGGCAACGGCGTAGAAACTCCGGGTAACCTGACATATCATCACAACTGGTATGATCATTCCGACAGCAGGCATCCAAGAGTGCGTTTCCATAATGTTCATGTTTACAATAATTACTTTGACGGTATCGGCAAATACGGCATCGGCGCAACGCGGGGAGCGTCTATCTTTGCAGACAGAAATTATTTCCGCAACTCAAGAAAGCCAATGCTTATTTCCCAGCAGGGAACGGACATTGCAGGCGGCGGCGGAACTTTCAGCGGTGAAGCCGGCGGCATTATCAAGGCGTTTAACAACTTCATGGAAAACGTACCTGCAGGAGACCTTAGACCGTGGAGTTTAACAAATACGATTGAATTTGATTATTACGAAGTGTCTAACCCCGGCGATCCTGTTCCGGAAACGGTAACAACCAAAAAGAAAGAAACAGCAGGAAGTGCCCGCAGCACATACAACAACGGCTTTATCACTTACACGTACAGTGCAGATGAGCCCGCTGCTGCAAGAGCCAATGTTATAAAATACGCAGGACGCTATTGGGGAGGAGATTTCAGGCACACGTTTGCCGCTAACGCCAACACTCACGTTGATGATCCGATGCCGGATCTGCTTCTTAAACTGCAAACTTACACAAGCAAGCTGGTAGCGATTCAAAGCGGCGGCAGTTCCGGCGGCGGGGACGAACCTGGCGGCGGAGATAATCCCGGTGGCGGGGACAATCCTGGAGGAGGCGATAATCCCGGCGGCGGTAATCCCGGCGGCGGAGGCAACACAGTTATTCACAATTTCTCACTCGCTCCATTTGATACTTTGTCTTCATCAAACTTTGCAAGTGAAGTTACAGCAGGGGGATTAACTTTTGGAAGCGGATCAAACCGTTTTGCGCAAAGCGCCAGCACAGGCGGGCAGAGTTTTACTCACTGCATAAGAACAAACGGCACAGCAAGCGCAACGCAGCGGTACATTGTACTTCCTCTGGAAGGACCCGCAACCATTACTGTTTTTGGAGGCTCCAACAACAATTCTGCAACAAGCATAAATATAACCAGCACTGTAGCAAGTACCGTGAACATAGGTTCTATGCCTCTGCCGGCGTGGAATAATGCTGCGCTTGGAACGCCGACTTATACCAGTACAACCACAGGAGCACATTCTATTGTACTGAAAGCTGCAGGTTCCGCACGCATTTTTTTAATAAAGATCGATTATCACTAATAAAACCAGTCCGCGGAAACAGAAAACACACATTTTCGCGGACTTTTTTATTGAATAATAAAAAATCTATTTATCTACTTGATAAATCAGTATAAACAAGCGATAATCAAAGACAGGGTAATTATTATGGAATATTTAAAAGAATTATACAAATGGTTCGATAAAAACCGTGATACAATAATCGCTAATCATCTAAATGAATGCGTTCTCTTAAAAAACAATGCTGTAATAGGTTATTTTCCCAATACCGATGCCGCCCTTTCAGCGGCACATAAAAACGGCTTCTTAATGGGAGAATTCCTAATTCAAGATTGCATTACAGCTAACGATGAGGCTATGACATATTTTAATCAGGCGGTCTGCTTTGGTGTCTAATGCTAACCATGATCTTGTGCGGCTGCATAGCCGCATTTATAAATCGGACATTAAATGAAATTTAATGCAATTACCGTTCACCTGCCGGACAAGCAGAAACAATCAATATTATTTCAAATTCAATTAGGAGTTCCTGTACCCATAGACGGCTATCCGCAAGAAAGTCGAATAAGCATGAACTCAATCGCTTTAGTTGATACCGGCGCAACAGGTTCTTGTATAAGCCGCCGTTTTGCTGCAGACACACAATTAAAACCCTTTAAAATGGGAACAGTAATCGGTGCTCACGGTATTGCCATTGTTCCAGTCTACCGGTTAGATGTCTTATTGCCAAATGGAATATTATTTACAAATATGGAAGTAGCCGAATTCTTTGGCAACAACGATTTTGACTTTATAATCGGGATGAATATACTCCGCATGGGTGACATGGCGCTAACAAATGCCAAAGGCAAATCTGTCTTTTCATTCAGAATACCGCCAGCAAATGAGCATATCGATTTTACAAAAGCATAGTAATATTAGAACACCCAACTATTAATGCCTGATTATCAGGAAAACCACGTATCCAATATAGAGTAATAAAAATACCGCGCCTTCCCAGCGGTCAAGCATCCTCTTTTTGCCTGTAAACATTGCAATGAATAAAAGCAATGTGCCGAACATTAACAGGTAAAGGTCGTGATTAAATACAGGCGAATATTCCAGCGGGCGCGCTACTGCGCTTGCGCCTAAAATAAAAAGAATATTAAAAATATTGGAGCCAACTATGTTTCCTATGGCAAGGTCGCTTTTCTTTTTAATCATGGCTGTTATGGAAATTATCAGCTCCGGCAATGATGTTCCTATTGCCACGATAGTAAGGCTTATGATTTTTTCGCTTACATTTAACGCAAGCGCCAATTCTACCGCAGATTTAACGACTAATCTTCCTCCAACAATAAGCATAACCAATCCCAGAATTATAAATATTATTGATTTAGGCAAAGAAAGATATTTAGAAGGCGCTTCGCTATCGCTTGTTTCGCCTGATTTCATGGTTTTAAACACATAGAATATAAATAATCCAAAAAGCACAAGAAAAATTGCGCCGTCTATTCGGCCTATTATATATTTGCTTCCGTAAATAAAACCAAAATTTGCCAATAAAAATAAAACAACTGCCGCAAGCAAAGAAAACGGTATTTCAAAACGAACGGTGTTTTTTTGAACAGCAACAGGCATTAATAATCCGGTTAATCCCAGAATAAAAAGCAGGTTAAATAAATTGCTTCCTATTACATTTCCCAAAGCAATTTCCGGATGCGAATCGAGGCTTGCAACAAAACTTATGATAAACTCCGGAGCAGATGTTCCAAAAGCGACGATTGTAAGCCCGATTGCCAGTTCCGATATTTTTTTGCGGCGGGCAAGAGACGATGCGCCGTTTACTAATATGTCGCCGCCTTTTAATAATAGAGCCATTCCGGCTGTGATTAGGATTATGTTTATTAGCATGTCTACTCTTTGATTATATCTTTATTGGGTAATGATGTAAAGTCTTTATTTTATTGTTAGTGTTGGATTTACTTGCTCTCCGTACAGGCGCTCACGGCAGCGGGCTCAGAAAAAACCCCTCAGGAATTCGCTTCCGAGCCCGCAAGCGGTCTCTACAGCGAGGAACTTCGGAAGATGTTTTTTCTGATCCCGCTGCCGTGAGTGCCTGTACGAATAGGAAGTATTCCAATAATTTGAATATACCACATCACTCAGCTTTCAATAAACTTGATCTTGGTGACGCTTATTTTGTTAAACTCCATGTTTAGAATGTTTTTTATTGTATTTTTTAAGTCTGTGTTTATTACTTGATTGGAGTTTATTGTTTCTAAATCTATTTTGCAGTAATAACAATCTCCCCAATCTTCTTTTAAGGAAGTTATTATATTTGTTTCTTTTCTTTTTTCGATATCATTTTTTTCGATTGATTCAAATGGTGTATGTTCTCCAAATTCTGTTAATTTCTTTTTTTTATTATCTATATTTGTGTAAAATATTAATAAATACGGGGTTTCATCCATTAGCTGAATACAAATATATATTATACTTTTATCCTTATTATACCATTTTGAAAAACGTTCTTTTGACGGCCATGCAGTTCTTTCACGAGGATGCCAAAGTTCATAAACCCATTCCATCTTAAATTCATCTGTCAATATTTCATTTATATCATCCAACATCATTCTCAAATCGTCAATAAATCTATTGTATTGTTTTACAAGATTTCCAATATCATTCATTTTTTGTACCTCCAGTTTATATTGTCTTTTTTTATATGGCTAAAATAATAATATTTATAAAAATTGATTTTGTCAACAGGATGTATAATATTAAAATAATATTTTATTTTTGGTATATATCTCCATTCAAATAAATGTTTGCTGATAATAAAATAATCTTTTTTATAGAATCTGTCATATTTTATTTTCTTTACATTAAAACCATCAAAATTATATAACTTCCTTTTTATTAAAAACTCTGTTAAATCAGATAATAAAATTTTATTGTCTGCAGAAATATCTGAATAATTGTTCTGTATTACGGTATACAGGGAATTCCATGATAACCAGTATAATTTAATGTTTTTATATTTTTTATCCAGATGTATTTTTGTTTCTTTTAATATATCTTTAGGCATAGTTTTTTCATTTGTTAAGAATACAATTGCTTTATGCTCTTTATTGAAATAATAATCATTTATAACTGAAGCATACCGGATTAATTGATTCCTGTATTCTTCTTTCCCATCCACTTCTATGGTATCTTCGCTTAATGACGAAAAATATTTACACTCAATTATTATTGCGTCATTTTTATTATGCAGAACCAAATCCGGTTCGTTGTAACTATCATTATCATAAGATGAACGGTATTTTTTCCAAAAAAGTATTTCGTACAGAAAATCTTTATTTAACAATAATTTACTGCCTTGAAGATCAACAGCCTCATTTAAAAAATGTATTAATAAATGCTGGTTTTTAAAATATCTTAAATTGCCGAATATTGTACCTGTTAAAACATCTTCTGAATAAATAAAACTGGAATTTTGAGGTATTTTATTCCGCAATTCAAAAATCATATTTATTTTTACAATATTTTAAATATTATGTCAATGTCTATGTTTTACTTATAACAAATATTGCAGGTATTATTTCATTGCTTAATATTTCGTATTCTCTTTTTTGTTTTTCTATATATTCTTCAAATAGTTCTTTATTTTCCGGGTGTTTTTCCATTAATTCCAAACACCGTTTTTGAATGTTGTTTAATTGAGTTTCATATTCAGTATCCATATCCTGAATATCATAATCTGTAATTATGTCAATTAGTTTCATTCCGGCATTATTTATTTGTTTTATTAGTTCGCTTTTTATTAATACGTTTGTATGATTTTTACTGCAATCATCTTCAACATAAGCGTCATTTATGATTATTAGCCCATCTTTTTCCAAATTGCTTTTTAATTGTGACAAAGTTTCATAATAATTTCCAAAAACCGCTCCTATTGCCCCCAATATAATAATATCATATTTTCCCAGCGTTTTTATTTTTGTACGTATATCGCCTGTTTCAAATGTGCAAATATCATGTACAGAATATTCTTTAGATTTATTATTGGAAAAAACTACAAATTCATCTATCCCATCTATTCCAAAACATTTGCATTTTAATTCTAAGGCAATATTAATAGAAACTGCTCCTTTACCGGAACCCAAATCCAATAAATTTAATTTAGAATAATCTGTTTTATATTTTTTAATAACTTTTATTATTTCTCCCGGAGGAGTCCCAATATGCCAAAAATCCTGCAAAATAAAAGGCAAATATTTTACAAGCTCCAAATCATCCCCATCCATTGCCTTAATTATGCTTTCTTCTAAAGTAATATTTTCCATAATTAAACTTACCTTTTCACTACAATATTTGTCAATAATGTTACTTATACATATTGTTAGCTATACATCCTATTCGTACAGGCGCTCACGGCAGCGGGATCAGAAAAAACATCTTCCGAAGTTCTCCGGTGAAGAGACCGAGCGCAGCGAGAGGCTCGTAACCGGGCTCCTGAGGGGTTTTTTCTGATCCCGCTGCCGTGAGCGCCTGTACGGAGAGCAAGCAAATCCAACACTTTAAATATAATTCTAATAGACCTTGATTATTTCCATATTTTCAGATAAGGTAAAGATATGTCTTTCTCTTTCTACAACACCCTAGGCCGCAGCAAACAGCTTTTTAAACCCTTAAAAGAAGGGGCAATCGGCTTTTACGGATGCGGCCCGACTGTTTATAACTATGCGCATATCGGGAATTTGCGCGCTTATGTGCTTCATGATATTTTGGTTCGCTCTTTGCGCCGTTTTGGGTATGACGTTAATCATGTTATGAATATTACCGATGTGGGGCATCTTTCCGATGATGCGGATGACGGCGATGATAAAATGGTAAAAAGCGCGGAAGAACGGGGCAAGAGTGTTCTGGAAATCGCGGATTATTATACGCAGGCGTTTTTTAAAGATACTGACAGAATGAATATTGTCCGTCCAACTGTAGTTTGCAAAGCGACAGAACATATCAGCGAAATGATAGCGCTTATCCAACAGATAGAAAAAAACGGGTTTACCTATTTTGCAGGAGGGAACCTTTATTTTGATATTTCTAAATTTCCTTCTTACGGGGAACTTGCCATGCTGCGGCTGGATGATTTAAAAGCGGGTGCCCGGATCGAGCAGGATGAAAATAAACGCAATGCCTGCGATTTTGTACTTTGGTTTACAAAAAGCAAATTTGCGAATCAGGCTCTTGTGTGGGACAGCCCCTGGGGAAAAGGTTATCCCGGCTGGCATATCGAATGTTCCGCAATGAGCATGAAATATCTGGGTGAAAATTTCGATATTCATGCGGGGGGTATCGATCATATCCCTATCCATCACACTAACGAAATTGCACAAAGCGAAGCCGCTACAGGGAAAAAACCGTGGGTATCCTGCTGGCTGCACAACGAATTTCTCGTGCTGGATAAAGGCAAAATGTCCAAATCGGCAGGCGGTTTCCTCACTTTGCAAAGCCTTATAGACGAAGGTTTCGACCCTCTCGATTACCGTTATTTCCTGCTTGGCGGACATTACCGCAGTCAGCTTCAGTTTTCTTTTGAAAGCCTGAAAGGTGCCAGAAATGCGCGAAAATCACTGCTTGAAAAGGTACTGGCAGTGGACAGCGGGGCATCCGGGGACGGCACATCAAAATATACTCAGGCTTTTAATAAGGCAATTGAGGATGACCTGAATACACCCCGGGCTTTGGCGGAATTATGGGGGCTTTTAAAGGACAAACCGGCGCTTCCGGCTATCTTTGATATGGACAGGATTCTGGGGCTGGGGCTTGAGGAAGCTGTAAAAAACGGTAATAATGAGGTAAATGAGGCGTTTGCGAAGGAAATCGAGGAACTTATCGCGAAACGCGCAGAGGCGAAAAAATCCAAAGATTTTGCAACCGCAGATAATATAAGGCAAAATCTTAAAAATCGCGGTATAATATTGGAAGACGGACCAGCCGGAACAATCTGGAAACGTCAATAATGTAACAATTGAGGGAAAAACTTGTTTAAGAATATAGAGGATAAATCAGAAGAAAAGGTTGAGGACAGCAGGCTTGCTTCAATCGAGTTTGATCGGAATTTCCGGCGGCTCTACGACTCAACTTTTCAAATTCTGTACAGGGTGGCTTTCCGGGTCACCAGGAGTGCAGAAGCGGCGGAAGATCTCTGCCAGGAAAGTTTTTTTCGTTTATACGAGAAAAACATGGTTTTCCCAAATCCGGAGGAGGCAAAATACTGGCTGATTCGTGTAGTTAAAAATGCCGCGTTAAATTACGCTAAACGCAAGGAAAGAGAACGCAAGGCGTACCAGAAGGCATTTAAAGAAGACTACAGGCAGGTAGAAACAGGGGAAGGAATACTTGTTAAAAAAGAAACAAGCGAAGAAGTGCAAAGCGCCCTTGAAAAACTGCCGGAGAATTTACGCATGGTATTGATTTTAAAAGAGTATGCTGATATGAACTACAAGGAGATTGGCAAAACACTTGGCATCAGCGAAGGAAATGTAAAAGTCCGGGTATTCAGAGCCCGTGAGCGGTTAGCAGGTTTGCTTGGCACAAGCTTGCTAACACCAGAACAAGATAGAGGTGAAAAAAATGTGTCCTGATCCGCAACTACTTTCAATTTATTTGGATGGGGAATTACCCTCTCCCTGGAAGGAAAAAATACAAACTCATTTTGAGCAGTGTTCCGCCTGCATGGAAAAGCTTAATAAATTTAAAATGTTAAAGGAAACATTTAAAAAAGATGAAGCTGCCGGCATTAACGAAGCAAAAGACAGAGTTTGGCAAAGTTTCGATAAAAAACGCAATTTCATGGAACGCCCGTCCCGTCCGCGCAGCTATAATCTGATGCATCGCAGAATTTCCATACCATTACCGGCAGCGGCTGCAGCGGCAGTTTTAATCGCATTGCTTGCAATGTTCTGGACACGCGGAACCGGCAATAATAACAGCGGCAGCATGATGGCTCAGGTCGAATCTGCCGAAAGATCTAACTTTGCTCTCGCGGCAGATATGGACTACATAGAAGAAATTCCCGGCATTATACCTGTTGCCGATATGGGCGGATTGCTTCAGTACCTAACTCCAAATGTCGGGACAAATATAATTATTCTGCAATTACCGGAAAGCCAAAACTTTTCAAGAGCGGGCGAACCTGCAATAATCAGGGCAGCCGACTTTTCCAGGCAGCAACCAAACGGCAGGAGACGACCATAAAATGAACCGTTCCATATACCTTGTTAGTTTTATTTGCATTTTTGCAACAACTATCCTGAATGCCCAGGAACATCAAACAGCCGGCAACGAAGGAATGATACCAAGAAGACGAGCACTGGTTTTGGATATCGATGCAAGAGTATTGGAAAACGATCAGGTTGTTGCCAGCTACGATACGCAGCGGAAAATAACCATACCGGGCACTCCTGTAAGCATCCAGCTTGTAGGCTCAAATTTAGTGGTAGCGGTGCAATTTACTCCTTTTATCCGCCGCAACGGAAATGTACTTGTCGCCCAAATGCAAATTGGGATTAACAATCCCGATCATAGCGTAAGTTATTTTACATCGATTCAAACTATCCCTATGGAATTTAACGAGCCGATTCTTTTCTTCCCGCTTGGACAGGGAACAACATCAAACGCATCATCTATCGAAATTACACTGACGGTAAATCCGCACAGAATTAATATTAATAATGATGATTAAAAAATTACTGTGGCTGATTGTTCCTCTTTTATTTTTTTCATGCAGTGCAAAAACTCCGGTTATAACTTCAATCGATCCCAAAATAGGCAGAATGGGAGAGGTTATCACTCTTAACGGAAGCAATTTCGGTTCCGCCCGCAACGAATCGTATGTGACAATCGCAGGAATCGCGCCGACCAGTTCATCGTACTATGTCTGGCAGGATGAACTTATCATGGTTAGAGTTCCCGAGCTCGGAGAATCAGGGCTTGTCTATGTACATTCAAACGGAAGAAGAAGCAACGCTGTGCTTTTTTCAAATTCAGCAGTTGTACCGCGCCCTGTTGAAGGCGAGGAACTGGGTTTACAGCCAAGAATTACTTCCATAAATCCGCAAGCCGGCGCGCCGGGAACACTTATAACAATAAGCGGAAATAACTTCGGCATTTCGCGCGAAAGCTCGCTGCAGTCAATTGGCGGAGTTTTCTTTTCCTGGGATTATGAATCAGGAACTTTTAATCCGTATGTGGTAAGAGAGCCGGAATTTATCGAAGTTTCAGAAATGGAAGCGGGATATGATTCCTGGAGCGCGCGGGAAATACGCATTCGTCTGCCGGACGGAGCTGTAAGCGGCAATCTGGAAGTAAGAACACCGCACGGCAGATCAAGACCTGTATTTTTCGATATCAGCGGCAAACCCGGTCATAAAAACTTTAAAGATAAACGCAGTTATACCATAAATTATTCTGTTGATATCAGAGTTCTTGATGCATCAAGACCCAATACATTGTATCTGTGGATACCCAAGCCAATTACCTCTTCTTCGCAGAGAAACGTCAGTCTTGTTTCCCGCAGCGCAGAACCTTTTATCGAAAATCACAGGGGTGTAAGTCTTTTTAAACTGGACAATCTTGGTTCAGGCGCCAATCAATCAATATCTTTATCTTACCGCGTTGAAGTTTATTCTGTAGAAACAGGGATAAGACCCGCGTCTGTAAGACAGGAAACATCTGCGTTATCTGCAATGCATACGCAAAGCACAGATCTTATCCCTGCCAATAATCAAAGGATCAGGTCGGCAGTCAGTTCAATTATCGGCAGAGAACAAAATCCGTATTTAAGGGCAAGATTGTTATACGACTGGTTTTTAAACAATATAGAAATAACTGAAGCTCCTTCTTCTGCAAATGTTATAACCGCACTGGAAGAAAGAAAAGCAGACTCCTACACCGCCGCGCTGCTCTACACTGCAATGGCGCGTAATGCAGGTATACCGTGCGTTCCGCTTGCCGGCGTACTTATTGATCGTAACAGCAATACATTCCGTCATTACTGGACAGAATTATGGATAAACAATTTCGGCTGGCTGCCCGTTGACCCTGCAATGGGCTCGGGATCCGTAACAATAGAAACCGTATCCGGGCAAACACAAACCGCACAGCAGCGGGCAAACTTTTATTTTGGCAATACAGATAATATGCGTATTGCTTTTTCGCGCGGTGAACTTGTTCTTTCTCAAATGGAAAACCGCGGCAGACTTGTCTCTCATCCGCAGTCGTATTCGATACAGAACATTTGGGAAGAAGCATCAGGCGGTCTTGAGTCGTATTCCAGCCTTTGGGGTGATATAATAATCAGCGGTATTTATATACAATAGCAAAGAAGAGGTAAAATATGGTAACGGTTATTTCATTGGGCGGCTCGATTGTAGCGCCGGATAATGTTGATGTTGAGTTTTTAAAAAAATTTGTTGGTTTAATCCGCACATTTATCGAAAAAGATAACAGGCATTTTATTTTTGTGGTAGGCGGCGGTTCTCCCGCGCGCCGTTATCAGAGCGCATACCGTGAAATTTCTGCCGGTAACATTAAAGATGACGAAGCTGACTGGGTAGGAATAATGGCAACCCGCCTGAATGCGCAGCTTGTAAGAGCTGTGATGAGCGAATGGTGCAGTCAGGAAGTTGTCACAAACCCGCTGGAAGTTGATCCGCTCACAGGTCATGTGCTGGTAGCAGCCGGCTGGAAACCCGGGTTTTCCACAGATTACGATGCCGTCCTTCTGGCAGAACGTTTCGGCGCAGACATGGTTATTAATCTTTCCAATATAGAAAAAGTTTTTACTGCGGATCCCAAAATTGATCCGAACGCCCGCCCCATAGATAAAATTTCATGGGCAGATTTCCGCGCCATTGTCGGTGACGAATGGGTACCGGGAAAAAACGTCCCCTTTGACCCAATCGCCAGCCGCCACGCGCACAAAATCGGAATGAAAGTAATTTGCGCCGGCGGAAGAAATCTTGATAATCTTGCTAATATTCTTCGCGGTGAGGAATTTGTTGGGACGGAGATTTTTTAGTTTTTGTTAAGCACAAAAAGTTAATTGCTCTCTGTACATGCACCCGCAGGCATCGGGCTCAGGAAAAACCCCTCAGAAGCTCGCTTACGAGCCTTCTTCGAAGTCTCTTCAGCGAAGAATTTCGGAAGATGTTTTTCCTGATCCCGCTGTCTGCGGGTGCCTGTACACTGGGGTTTAATATTTGCTTAACAAAAATAATGTATATAGCGACATTTACCACGAGCCGCCTAGAAACTTCGTTGGCAAAACACGAACGGACATGAACGGGGTGGAGAAAGGAGGGAGAGATGATGTTATTTAGCAGATAATATTAATAAATATCTTTCCTCATGCTGATAGTCTTTCGGTTCTTATTAAATGACTCCGTATTTGGAATAAAGCCGTTTTTTTCATAAAATGCTAAAACACCCTCATCGTGTTCAATATCTGCATCTACGGTCAGAAAGCGGGCAGCACAATAATCTTTATTGCATATTAAGGCAAGCCGTTCTGCAGTATCTATCATAAATGTTCCAATACCTTTATACTTTTTCGAAAATTCTCTGTCAGCCGCAAGCTTTGCAATTTTCATAGATGGTATGGTCTTAAATGGGTAGTTGAGTTTGTGGAGCTCTTTCTCAGAAAAAGATAGTTTTATAGCATCCATTATAAGAGACATATAGGCTACAATTTTTTCGGTTGTTCGCTCGGTAAGCAGCCAAGTAAGAGCAATATGGTCATTCATTGAACGTAAGGCATCACAAAATAGATATTCGTTATATTCGGAAATTCCGCAGTTGAAATTTTTACAATCTGTTGTTGACACAAGCGGTTGAAAATAGAAATAGTTATCTGCGTTTTTGTAGGTTATCAGTATTTTTTGGCTCATTTTTTGAACATCTTATCAATACACTCGGCTAGTTTTTCGTGTCGTTCATATACTGAGGCTGGGGTGGGTTTACGGATCTGTTGGATCACTTGAAGAGCGATTTTTTTACTCTTTATTTCCGTCGGTTGAACGGGTTTTACTTTAGCCGCTGCCATTGGGTTCCTCTTTTTTAAATATAGCATTTTCTATCAGAATAAACAAGTAAAAAATTATTTTTATACAAATCAAATTATAATTTTTTTTCGATGAAGACTGAAATCATATTGTGGATTGCTTTGCATTGTTCGGAGGTGAGGCTGTCCAGCCATCGGATAACGTTGCGGGCTTCATATTTTTTACCACGAACCATCACGAACGGACACGAACGAGGGGAGAGGGTTTTAACTTGCATGGACTCACACAAAGGCGCAAAGGGCACAAAGACACGGAGAGTTTTTTTACCACGAACCGCCTAGAAACTTCGTTGGCAAAACACTAACGGACACGAACGGGGAGAGAAGTTTTTAAATTGCTTGGACTCACACAAAGACACGGAGGGGAAGAGGGGTTGGGAATTTAAACGACCCTTTAAATTCCCAACTTTGGACTGAAATCTTCCCGCAGCCAGCGGAATTAATTCTACAACATTATAGCATTATTTTAATAAAAATAGTCAAGTTCCCATAATAAATCTTGATTTTAATGCACAAAACAACGGCTTTATATCCATAACCTCTCTTCAAGAAAACAACAGAAAATCGGGAATTTAAACGGTCCTTTAAATTCCCAATTTTACAGAATTTATAATAGGGGTATTTATGAGTAAAACACGTAAAAATGAGAAGTATAAAAAATCAGTATTTTTTCTTTTTTTTGCATTATTTCTTTTTTCCTGTGAAGGTGATCCGGAATTTATGCAAAAAATTGACGAAGAGATTGCGTGGTCTAATGCTGCGAAGCTGACGGTTACGGTTGTTCAGGGAGCTGGAAACGAAGCTTGGGGCTCCAGTCCTCAGAACGGAGAAGGAAGCCGTGACAACAAAAGACAAAATGAAAAACCGCGTAAGGGTTATCCATTTAATGTTGAGTTTACACCAAATAGCGACTTTGGGTTTGTTGAATGGCTTGCCTTTGAAAGCGAAACTTACACAGAAAAAGCCGCGGGTTTATTTTTCGCTTTATCAAGCGGTGTTGATTACGAAGATGCGGTAACAGAGTTTGCTTTAAACAGAACCAGTGTTGAAACTTTACCCAAAGAATTAACCCACACTGGGGCTTGGATACAAACAATTACCATAAATGAATCTATCGATGTAACACTATTGCCTTACAGTGATACAAGACCGCGTATAGTTCAAACTAATCCGCCTTTGGTTAATACAGGGGTTTCCTACAATTTGGGACAGACTATAACCATCTATTTTTCAGAACCCGGGCTTAACTATCAAACTGGTGAACTTTCCGATTTCTTTGCAGAAGGCTTAATACAGATAATTGGTCAGACAATTAGCGGCAATAAATTTTATGATGACCTTAGTGAGTTTTTTAGTACGCCGTCTTACAACGACAATTTAAGAACTATAACAATACGCCCTGAAGATTTGCCGCTTGAAGAATTAATTATTACAGTAACTGTGGGACCAAATATAGAAAGCAAGAACGGCAATATAATGTCAAGCCCTGTAAGTTTTTCGTGGATAACAAATACCGAGACTATTAGGGACAGATTCACTGCTGAAAACATTTGGGGAATTCACAATCCTGATACCGCAGCATCTGAGGCAAACTTTTTTTACTTAAGAGCCATGCCCAATATTGCCAGTAATTATCGGGACGCACGTCTAAGAAAAAACGCATTGGGTAATTATGAAATAACTCTATATTTTAGCATAACCGCAAACAATGATGAGATGGGTGAGCCAACTCATTGTGTCATACAAGAATACCGCGCTTTTAGTCTTACAGGAAACAATACCGCTAATGTAGGAGAAACCAAAACATACTCCATAACACCCATTACAACAAATATAGATGACCCAGCGGCAAATACATATAGAACTGCAAACGATAATGTCAGGGCATACAGGATAACTCACGAACTGCAAACAGGTGAAGCTCCAATGGGGATATGGCGGCTTGTACTGACACCTTATCGACATCAAGGCTCTGACCGAATCGGGCTTGACACATGGGGGAATGCCCACACGCAAGGTTGTTATTCGACGGTTGTGTTGAATGAAACTTTGCCTGCAGGGAACGCAGTTTTAAGTTTAAACACAACAGTGTCAGGTACAGGGATATACAATTACGGAGCAAATAATCAGTTGTTAAATTTTGATGTAAACTTTAACAATGTTGTGGACACATGGACAAACTCAGGGATTTTAAGGGATCGAGCGGATACTGAAAGACCCTGGACAATCGATCTTTTTAACGAGATTGAATGGCAATGGCGAATTGTAGGTTCAAATGGCATTGTGGTTCACTCACCAAATGTGTGGCTTTCCACTGATACAAGAAGCATAACTGATGTAAACTTGAAAGATGTTTTAGGTTCAAGCTTGGATATTCGCAGAATTGAACTGCGTTATCGTAACAAACTAAATCAAGAGAGCAACTGGATTGAAACAAGCTCACGTCTTATATACTTTGAGGCTAATTATGGAAATGTTAGCGCCTACAGCGCGATCTACGATCCTGATGCTGATACGATAACTGTAAACTGGACTAACCCGGTAGGATCGGACTTTGATCGTGTAGAAGTCTGGTATAGAGTCAATGATATGAACATCGTTATTCCTCCTGTCTTTGATTCTACTTCAACCGCATATAACCCAAAAGCGAACGGCTTTATTATTTCCAGTGTACCTCGTCTTGTAACATCGGGAGTGTGGGACGGTATACCCGTAAGCAATACTCATCAATACGAGATTTTCATGAGAACACACAGCGTGGTTGATTCAAGGGAGGCTGTGTCTTTCAAAATATGGAACTTTGGTACGCCGGATGTAGAGAATTCTGGCATGAGGACAGGGACAGCGCCAGAGTATACGGAAGCAATAGAAGTTAACGAACAGTTAACAGTGAGCAGCGAGCAGTTAGGAAAGACTTTTGTGCTAACAAGAGATATTGTTATAACAAATCATGTTCCGATTGGTGATAGCGATTTTCCATTCACAGGCAGCTTTTACGGCAACGGGCATAAGGTTACGATAAATAGCTGGAGTTGGGCACCACCGGAAAATATTGATGATGTTGCAACTGTAACAGATATAGGATTGTTCGGTGTGACAGGTGGCAATGCCCTTATCAGCGATGTAACGGTTGAATATGAAACAGCAAAAAGAACGGCAGTAACCATAAGTACCAACGAAAATGCCCAATTCGGCGGCATTGCCGGAACAACAACAGGCAGCACACAATTGATCAATGTGCTTGTAAAAGGCTCGGTTAATTATAATATACAATCTGATTATTCAGCAATGGTTGGAGGTTTGGTTGGACAAATGATAGACACTTCTAGTATAAAAAATGCTTATGGCGAACTTAACCTCACAGTAAATAAATTTACTAATAGTACTCAAGTTCAAGGCATTTACACTTATATTGGCGGCATTGCAGGAAGTATGGGTGGAATAAACGGAGCTGCTGTAACAATAGAAGGTGTCAATTCTGTCGGTAATATCACTGTAGGAAGTGCCAGAAATTTTAACACAGGTTGGAGTAGTAGAACCTTGGGGTTATTTATTGGTGGGTTAGCAGGACAAGCACACGGTGCAGATAATACAGATGTTCAAAGAGTTAAAATACACAATTCAGGTTATCAGCAAGGCAGCATAATTGTAATGGACGGCAACGGATCTGCAGCGATAGGCGGAGCAGTAGGAAAAGTTATTGAATATGCTAATATTTCTAATTGTTTTGCAAAACCAACCGTAATAAATATTAACAAGAACAACACTGTTGGTTCGATGACCATCGGAGGGTTCATTGGCTTTCTAGAGGCTAACGGTACAATAATTAACTGTTATTCAGAAGGTCCTATAACGATTCCGTCAACTGCAGGATCCGGATATGCTGGAGGTTTTGCAGGTCGGCTGGACGCTGATATTTCATATTGTTTTGCAAAAGGAAATGTAAGCGTAGGCATTCTACGTAACATTGTAGCAGCAGGCGGTTTTGTCGGAGAATTGTCAGCAAATGCTTCATTTTGTTATGCAACAGGTGATGTAATAGCGACTCGGTTGTATGTTGCATCAATTGTAAATCTAATTGGTAGACCATTGGGACATACAGTCGGAGGTTTTGCCGGCAGTATTATGGAAACCGCTTCAATTTCTAACAGTTATGCTTTAGGAAATGTTTTTGCTTACGATGCTTTTTCTACTGGTTTTTTCTATACAGGTATCATTGCTGCAGGAGGTTTTGTTGGATGGTTTAATTCCACCGGCAATATAAACCGATGTTTTTCCAGAGGCAATGTTAATGCGCATAGAACAGGAGGGGGATCGCCTATATTTGCCGGTGGTCTTATCGGACGCGCAGGAGACAACACAGATACTGTAAATATCAACATTGGTCGTGATGTACATAACAGTGTTGCTTTTGGTTCAAGCGTTATCATAACTGTAGGCGGATCAATTTCTGAGGATTTGAGAAATATCGGACGAATTTACGGCTCCGCCCGTACTGACGAAAACAAGCTCAATAACCGCGCTTTTTCTGGCATGAGTTTGTTCAGCGATACAAGATTTGACCCTCGCGATCCTGTTCGTGTTGACGTACCTGAGAACCCGCTCGCTACAAGTCAGCATGGCGCAGATACCGGCGACAATTTATTACGCAGCAGAGCGTTTTGGGAAAATGCAACAACAGGACTTGGTTTCAGTAATGACGACTGGGATTTTACTCTTGTGACAACACAAAGATACCCTTTTCTTCGTGCAAGCAAAAACGGGTCAAGGATGGGAGGTCAGTGAACATCGGTCATGGAATAGTGCCAGTCACGTATCCGACACCGCTTTTTCCTCATATCATGGTTTCAGAAATGTATGGCAGAGAAAAAAAATGCCGCTTTCGCGCTGTGTTTTTTCCTGACAAGACAACAAGTAAGTTTTTAGGCATACATTTCTGCAGAGCTATGAACTTAAAAATTTAGCATAATCGCAATTCAAAGCAGAAGCCAGTTTTTTAGCAACAGATAAACCAATAACCCGATTATCATTTTCCATGGCGGAAATATTGGTATATTTTATACCTGTTTTTTCTGCTAATTTTACAATGGATAGTTCCGCTCTTTCCCTGTAAGCCTGAAGGATTTTTCCCGGGGTTTTGTTTATTTGAATTTTTCTTGCCAAGTCGGTTTTTTCCCAATCAACAAATGTACACATATAATATGTATATGTCATTTTGATACAAAAGATCAAGTATCTATTAACATTTCCAGCATTTAAGGAAATTCCAGAAGAAGCTCTCGCAGAGGCGCAGAGGCGCAGAGATCGCAGAGCCGCGGCTCGAAATCTTCACTTAATCTCTGGAAAAACATGCCAGCAATCATAGATTTCTCGGAATAAAAGGAAAGAATTCAAACAACAACTCCCTTTCTTCCCCTCCGCGTTCACTGCGCCTCCGCGTCTCCGCGAGAAAAAAACCTAATCTTAACACTTGGCT